>JBFGFX010000118.1:0-10835 GCA_041579335.1 Woeseiaceae bacterium
AGCACCGGATCAAAGGTCAGAGCAGGGTCGGCGGGCAGGACCAGTTTTACCTCGAGGGACAAATCGCCATGGCGCTGCCGCGCGAGGACGGCGACATGTACGTCTACAGCTCGACCCAGCATCCGGGCGAGGTGCAGCACCTGGTTGCTGCGGCGATCGGCAAGCAATCGAAGGACATCGTCGTCGAATGCCGGCGGATGGGCGGCGCGTTCGGCGGCAAAGAGAGCCAGCCGGCGCTGATCGCCTGCATCGCCGCACTTATGGCGCAGCGTACCGGTAGACCCTGCAAGCTTCGCTTGGATCGCGACGACGACATGCTGCTGACGGGCAAACGGCACGACTTCGTCATCGACTACGACGTGGGCTTCGACGACAGCGGCAGGATCGAGGGCATCGAGTTCACGTTCGCTTCGCGCTGCGGCATGTCCGTTGACCTGTCGGGCGCCATCAACGACCGCGCGATGTTCCACTGCGACAACGCCTACTACCTCCCCAACGTGACGATCGTGTCGCACCGGTGCAAGACGCACACGGTCTCGAACACCGCGTTCCGCGGCTTCGGCGGGCCGCAGGGCATGTTCGGCATCGAGTACGTCATCGACGACATTGCGCGCTATCTGGACTTGGACGCGCTCGACGTGCGGCGGAGGAACTTCTACGGCGTCGGCGAAAGAGATGTGACGCCTTACGGGCAGAAGATCGAGGACAACATCATCGCAGAGATCGTCGACCGCCTCGAAGTGACCTCGGACTACGAGAAGCGTGTCGCGGGGGTGCGCCGCTTCAACGCCGCGAGCGAGACCTTGAAGCGCGGCATCGCCATGACGCCGGTCAAGTTCGGCATCTCGTTCACCGCGACGCACCTGAATCAGGCCGGTGCGCTGCTGCACATCTACACCGACGGCACCGTGCACCTGAATCACGGCGGCACGGAGATGGGCCAGGGGCTGTTTACGAAGGTGGCTCAGGTCGTCGCCGAAGAGCTCCACATCGACATCGACCGGATCAAGATCACCGCTTCGGACACGAGCAAAGTGCCCAACGCGTCCGCGACGGCCGCCTCGAGCGGCTCCGATCTCAACGGCAAGGCGGCGCAAGCCGCTGCCCGCAAGATCAAGAAACGCCTGCGGCGATTCGCGTCCGAGCACTTCGGCGTCGCCGAGGATGCGATAGCGTTCCGCCGCAATCGGCTGGAGATCGGCGAGCAGACGATCGACTTCGACGAGCTGATCCGTCTCGCGTGGTTCGCGAGGACATCGCTATCGGCCACCGGCTTCTATCGCACGCCAAAGATTCGCTACGACAAGGCGACGTTCAGCGGCCGGCCGTTCTTCTACTACGCGTACGGCGCGGCGGTCTCCGAGGTCATCATCGATACGCTGACGGGCGAGCTGCGGGTGCTGCGCGTCGACATCGTGCACGACTGCGGCCGGTCCCTGAACCCCGCGATCGATCTCGGCCAGATCGAAGGCGGCTTCGTGCAGGGCATGGGCTGGCTCACGTCCGAGGAGCTCAAGTGGAACGAGCGCGGCGAGCTCGGCACGCACGCGCCCTCGACCTACAAGATTCCGACGAGCGCCGACGTGCCGGCCGACTTCCGCGTCGAGATGCTCGAGTCGGCGAAGAATCACGAGAAGACCATCTTCCGTTCGAAAGCGGTCGGCGAGCCGCCGCTGATGCTCAGCCTGTCGGTCTTTCACGCGATTCGCGATGCGGTCGCGGCCGCGGGTGACTATCGGGCCGCGCCGCCGCTCGATGCGCCGGCGACGCCCGAGGCGGTGCTCAAGGCGGTCGATGCCGTGAGGCGTGCGCGGAGACCCGGGCAATGAACCGCTGGCTGGATGATGCAACGGCGCTGCTCGCGGCGGACGAGCCCGCCGTGCTGGTCACGGTGGCCGGCGTCCGCGGCTCGGCCCCTCGCGAGGTCGGGGCGCGCATGCTCGTGTCGCGACGCGAGACGTTCGGCACGATTGGCGGCGGGCAGCTCGAGTACCAGTGCACGCGGATCGCCTGCGACCGGCTGCGGCGGGCCGAGCACCCGGCCCCGTCGCTGCGCCGCTTCCCGCTCGGCGCGGATTGCGGCCAATGCTGTGGCGGCGTCGTAGACGTGCTGTTCGAGGACCTCGCGTCCGCACGGCGCCGCATCGAGGTTCTCTCGAGCGCCCGATCGCGCGCGGCGCCGGCGCTTTCGATCGCCTTCTCGGACGAGAACGGCGACATCGCCCGCGCGGTCGTCACCGATCTCGCCGCGCTGCCCGCGTTCGGCCGCGACGACCGTGCCGTCGGCGACATCGCCGCCCGCGCCTTGACGGACGGTGAAGCGCGTCGCATCGCGCGCAAAGCCGGCGGTTTCGTGCTCGTCGAGCCTCAGCTGGCCAACGACTTCCACGTCGCCGTGTTCGGCGCCGGTCACGTCGGCACGGCGACGGTCGCGGCGCTCGCGATGCTCGATGCCTCGATTCGCTGGATCGACAGCCGCCCCGGTCTGCTGCCCGAATCGACGCCCGCCAACGTGCAGACCCTGACGAGCAGCGTGCCGCCGCGCGAGGTGGCGGCGCTGCCCGGGAACAGTTTTTTCCTGGTAATGACCCACAGCCATCCGCTCGACTACGATATCTGTCGCGCCGTGCTCGAACGCGACGATTTTGCGTACCTGGGCCTGATCGGCTCGCGCTCGAAGCGGCGCCGTTTCGAGGCGCGCTTTCGCAAGGAAGGCGTAGGCGGGCTCGAGCGTCTGACCTGCCCGATCGGCATCGAAGGCATCAGCGGCAAGGCGCCGGCCGAGATCGCAGTCGCGGTTGCGGCCCAGCTGCTCGAACGGCGCGAATCGTTCGCCCGGGCCGCAACCACCGAGGATGTGCGGCCGATCAGCCGGCACCTTCGTTAGGGCCCGAGCAATGGAAGCGTACGTCGTCGACTGGCTCAACCTGTTCGTTCGCTGGCTGCACTTCATCGCCGGCATCGCCTGGATCGGCTCCTCGTTCTATTTCATCTGGCTCGACAATCACCTCGAGGCGCCACGGGCCGATGCCGGCCCCGGCGTCGGCGGCGAGCTATGGGCCGTGCACGGCGGCGGCTTCTATCGCGCGCACAAATACGAGGTCGCGCCGCCGTCGTTGCCGCGTACGCTGCACTGGTTCAAATGGGAGGCGTACACCACCTGGCTGTCGGGCATGTTCCTTTTGCTCTTGGTCTACTGGTACGGCGCCGAGGTCTATCTGATCGATCCGGCAGTCGCCGAGCTCGAGCCGCTGCTCGCGGTCGGCGTCGCCCTCGTGTTCATCGTCGGCGGGTGGCTCGTCTACGACCTGTTGTGCAAGTCGCCGCTCGGCAACGACAATGCCACCTTCGCCGGCGTGCTTCTGGTGCTGTGCTCGGCGCTCGCCTGGGGCCTCTGCCAGCTGTACAGCGGCCGCGCCGCGTACATACACTTCGGCGCAGTGCTCGGCACGATCATGGTCGCGAACGTGTTCTTCGTCATCATCCCGGGGCAGCGACAGATGGTCGAGGCTGCGGCGCGCGGCAGAGCGCCCGATCCTATGCCCGGCATCCGCGCCAAGCAGCGCTCGGTACACAACACCTATTTCACCTTGCCGGTGCTGTTCGCGATGATCAGCAATCACTATGCCGTGACCTACGGTCACGAATACAACTGGCTGATCCTGATTGCGATCTCGTTGGCCGGCGCGTTGATACGGGTCTATTTCGTGGCCCGCCATTCCGGCAGCGCGTCGCCGGTGCCGATCGTCAGCGCAGCCGTGATCTTGCTGGCGGTGGCGGTCGCCATCGCGCCCCGATCCGGCGCAATGCCGGCCGCGACCGTCACGCTCGACGAGGTCCGTCCGGTCATCGCTCATCGCTGCACTACCTGCCACGCCGCGCAGCCGACGCACGTCGCGTTCCCGGCGCCGCCGGCGGGCGTCGTCTTCGACAGCGACGCGCAGATCCTGGCCGACGCCGAGCGCATCTACCAGCAGACGGTCGTGACGCGCGCGATGCCGATCGGCAATCTAACCGGCATCAGCGAAGAAGAACGCGTGTTGATCGATGCCTGGTACCGCGGCGTCGCCGCCGGAGCGGCCAAGTGACGCGCGCGGAGTTCGTGGCCCGCTACGGGGGCATCTACGAACACTCCCCGTGGGTTGCCGAGCAGGTGCACGAGGAGCTGCCGGCCGATGCCGACCCGACCGAGCTCGAAGCCGCGTTCGCAGCTTGCGTCGATCGCGCGGATACCGAACGGAAGCTCGAGCTGATCCGCGCACACCCGGACCTTGCCGGCAAAGCCGCCGTGCGTGGCGAGCTCAACGCCGATTCCACCGCGGAACAGCGTAGCGCCGGCATCGATCAATGCAGCGGCGTCGAATTCCGCCGCTTCCAGACGTTGAACGAGGCGTACAAGAAGAAATTCGGCTTCCCGTTCGTCATGGCGGTCCGCAATCGCGATCGTCGCGAGATCCTGGCCGCATTCGCCGCCCGCCTCGAGAACGACGCGCAGACGGAATTCGCCACCGCGATAAGCGAGATTCACAAGATCGCCAGGCTCAGGCTCGAAGCGCTCGGACGGCACCATGGCGGCAGCCGCTGAGCAGCCCTTCCACCAGTGGGTGCGGCTCGAGCAGCCGCGCCTCGGCACGCGCGTCGTGCATGCCAACGACGAATTCTTCGCGGCGAAAGAGCGGCTGATCGAGCCCGACGAACCGGTCTTCATCCCTGGCAAGTACGACGATCACGGCAAGTGGATGGACGGCTGGGAGAGCCGCCGCCGCCGCGAGCCGGGCCACGATTACTGCATCATCCGGCTCGGCGTCCCCGGCATCGTGCGCGGTGTCGACATCGACACGAGCCACTTCACCGGCAACCACCCGCCGGCGGCGTCGATCGACGCCTGTGTGAGCAGCGACGAGGTCCCCGACGACGCCGGCTGGCGGCCGTTGATCGACAAGACCGAGATCCGGGCGAACTCGCATCATTACATCGCGGTCGAACACGAGGAAATCGTGACGCACCTGCGCCTGAATATTTTTCCCGACGGCGGCGTTGCACGGCTGCGAATCTTCGGCGAGGTCAGGCCGGATTGGAGCAAGCTCGATGGCTCGCGCATCGACCTGGTCGCGCTCGAGAACGGCGGTCGAGCCCTGGTTTGCAGCGACGAACACTTCGGCTCGATGCACAATCTCAATCTCGACGGCAGGGGTGTCAACATGGGCGACGGATGGGAGACGGCGCGCCGCCGCACGCCGGGCAACGATTGGGTGCTGCTCGCGCTCGGCCACCGAGGCATCATCGACGAGGTTCTGGTCGACACTGCGCACTTCAAAGGTAACTACCCGGATCGGGTGATGCTGCAGGCGGCAGCCGTCACGCCCGCGGCGCCCGCGAAGCTCGCCGCCGCCAGCGTCGATTGGCCGGTGCTGCTGCCCGAACAAAGACTCGGCGCAGACCGCGAGCATCGCTTCTCGACCGAAATCCGGGAGCTGGGGCCGGTGACGCACGTCAAGCTGTCGATCTTTCCCGACGGCGGCGTGAGCCGGCTCAGGCTCTTCGGTCGGCCGGTGGCAGACCGCGATGACTGACGCGCTGCGGGCGCGACCGATTACGGCCGAGCGATTCGCGCCGTACGGCGACTTGATCGCCGCATTTGCCGATCGCAGGAGCTCCATGAACGCGGCGCGCTTCGATCGCTACGACGATCTTGCCGCGGTCGACGTCGTAGGAGACGGCGGCGGCTATCCGGCCATCAGCATAGCCCGCTCGCGCGCGGCGACGGCGCTGCCGTACTGCTTCGACCTGCTCGAGCGGCACCCCCTCGGCAGCCAGGCATTCATTCCGCTGTCGCCGTTTCGCTTCGTCGTCGTCGTCGCGCCGCCGGGCGAGTCCGTCGAGCGCGGCGATCTCCGAGCGTTCGTCACGAACGGACATCAGGGCGTCAACTATCGGCGCGGCGTGTGGCATATGCCGCTGATCGCGCTCGAGTCCGGTCAGGAGTTCCTGATCGTCGATCGGGCAGGGGGCGGCAACTGCGAGGAGCGCATCCTCGACGAGCCGGTCACGCTGCATCTCGAGTGACGATCATGCCCCGGCTCCGCGCTTTTCGCTCCTCCATCCTCCACTGCCTCGCCGATCCAGGGGCGGCGGCGGGCACGCCGGACGGCATCGAGTACTTCGACGACGGCGTACTGATCACGACCGACGGCATCGTCAGCGAGCTGGGCCCCGCGACCGCGCTGTTGGACGAGCTCGACAGCGGCGTTTCGCTGATCGACCTGCGCGGCAAGCTGATCATCCCTGGCCTGATCGACTGCCACGTGCACTATCCGCAGCTCGACGTCATCGGCTCCTACGGTACGCAGCTCCTGGACTGGCTGACCCGCTACGCGTACCCGGCCGAAGAGAAATTCGCGGATGCCGGCTACGCTCGTGAAGTCGCCGAGCTATTCGCCGACGAGCTGCTCGCGAACGGCACGACGACCGCACTGGTATTCGCTACGGTGCATCCCGAGTCGGTCGACGCGATGTTCGAAGCAGCGCGTGCGCGGAACATGCGCCTGATCACGGGCAAGGTCGTCATGGATACCGGGGCGCCTGCGTCGCTCTGCGACAGTGCGGAGTCGGCGTATGCGCACAGTCGCGACCTGATCGAGAAGTGGCACGGCGTCGATCGCCTGGGCTATGCGATTACGCCGCGTTTTGCGGTGACGTCGTCCTGCGCCCAGCTAAAAGCCATGGGCCGATTGGCGGCCGAGTTTCCCGCGGTGCATGTGCACACGCACCTGGCCGAGAATCACGACGAGATCGAAGCCGTGGCCCGGCGCTTCCCCGAGCAACGTAGCTATCTCGATGTGTACCGGCACCACGGGCTGCTGCGGGAGCGGTCCGTGTTCGCCCACTGCCTGCATCTCGACGCGACGGATCGGCGCGGGATGGCGGCGGGTGGCGGCGCGGCGGCGTTCTGCCCGTCCTCGAACCTGTTCTTAGGCAGCGGTCTGTACGATCTCGCGGCAATGGACGACGCCGGGGTCACGACCGGTATCGGGACCGACGTCGGCGGCGGCACGAGCCTCAGCGTGCTGCGTACCCTCGGCGACGCATACAAGGTGCTGCAGCTGAAAGGGCAGTCGCTGGCTCCGTACCGGGCGCTGTACCTCGCGACCCTCGGCGCGGCGCGGGCCCTCAGGCTGGACGACCGGATCGGCAACTTGGCGCCCGGCAAAGAAGCGGACTTCGTCGTTCTGGATCCGCACGAGGGCAGCGTCACCTCGCGGCGCGTCGCCCACGCGGGCGACCCGGGCGCGGCGTTTTTCGCCTTCGCTACGTTGGGCGACGATCGCGACGTCCGTGCGACCTATCTCATGGGCGAGGCCGCCTTCGAGCGCCGACGCTGACGCGTCAGGTCGGTCGCTCCGTCAAGGCTCGTAGCCGCTCGATGACCGGCGCGATCTCGAGTTTGTGCTCGTCGAGCTCGTCGAGCGACAGGCCCGAGAGCTCGTACGGCAGCACCAGCCAGGCCTGGGTCTCGTGGACGTAAAAATCGGGCCGGCGCAGCGTTCGTTCGGTCGGCCGGAACCAGACCGTCGCGATGCGAATGTCGTGCGGCAGATTGCGTCGCGTCTTCGCCGCCAGCTGGTTGATGACCGCCTGCACGCTGGATCCGGTGCTGTAGACGTCGTCGACGATCAGGAGGGTATGCTCGCGGCACAGATTCTCGAGCAGATACTGCAAGCCGTGGACGCGTATCGCATCGGCTTTGTCGACCATCGCGGCGTAGTTCGCCTGGCCGCTGTAGGACGTGCGTATCGCGATGTGATCGGTCGGGGTGCCGAAATGATCGAGTCCCTCCTGGACGGCGATACCGACGGCGCTGCCGCCGCGCCACAAACCAACCAAGAAATCGGGTCGAAACCCCGAATCGTGAATCGTCGCTGCGAGCCTGAACGAGTCGAGCAGAAGATCGTCGGCGGTGATGTAGTTTTTTTCCACGGCGCTTTGTTCTCTGGTTTTGCGTCTCATGTAGTATAGACGCCCAGCGGGGGAGAGCGACGATATGGAGAAAACGATCCTGACGGCCAAGGGGCTGCTGGAGGATTCGTTCCGCCTCGGCGTCAAGATCTTAGAGAGCGGCTTCGAACCGACGATGATCATCGCGATCTGGCGCGGCGGCACGCCGGTCGGAATGGCCGTGCAGGAAATCCTGGCGTATTGCGGCGTCGACGCCGATCACATCGCGATTCGCACCTCGTCGTACGAGGGTGTCGATCGACAGGGCGCCGTCGCGGTGCACGGCCTGAACTACATCGTCAAGAAGATCTGTTATGACGATCGCCTGCTCATCGTCGACGACGTCTTCGACACCGGCAACACCTTTGCGGCGGTCTTGAGGGAGCTCAAGATGCGCGCGCGCGCCAACACGCCGGAGGATATCCGCATCGCTGCGCCCTGGTACAAGCCGTCGCGCAACCAAACGGATCTCGTACCGGACTACTATTTGCACGAGACCGCCGAATGGCTGGTGTTCCCGCACGAGCTCGACGCATTGACGCCCGAGGAGATGCGTGAGCGCCGCCCCGACATCGCGGCGATCGTGTACCCCGACACGTCGACGGCGGCCTAAAGCGGCGTGAAACGGGTGTGCGTCTACTGCGGCTCGAGCTCAGGCGACCGCGACGATTATGAGCACGCGGCCGTCGAGCTCGCGGCGGAGCTCGTGGCGCGCGACCTGGAGCTCGTCTACGGCGGTTCCTCCAAAGGGCTCATGGGCGTACTCGCGGACGGCGTGCTCGAGCGCGGCGGGCACGTCTGCGGGGTCATGCCGCATTCGCTGGCGCGCAAGGAAATCGCGCACGACCGATTGAGCGAGCTACACGTTACCGAGACCATGCATGAGCGCAAGTCGCTGATGGCCGACATGGCCGACGGCTTCGTGGCGCTTCCGGGAGGGTTCGGCACGCTCGAGGAGCTCGTCGAGGTGCTGACGTGGGGGCAGCTCGGCTTTCACGACAAACCTTGCGGGCTAGTAAACGTCGCCGGCTACTACGACGGCTTACGCGAGTTCATGAGACATGCCGAGCGCGAAGGTTTCCTGAAAGCCGCCCATCGTCGCATGCTGCTGGTCGCGGACGACGCGCGTACCCTGCTCGACGCGTTCGATCGCTATGCGCCGCCGCGGGTGGCGAAGTGGCGGGATTGAGCGGCGGTCGAGTCGATTAGGGCCGTACTCGACGCGTCCTTTGGCAGCGCGGCGGACTGGCCATATGCGCGTTGCCGAACATATAGCGCCGGCTCGGGCCGGTAAAGCTTCGATCAGATCCCAGACCCGAGCAGCCATGGCGGCTACCATATTCGGTTGCTAAGGGCTCGGAACGCTTGCGATGGATCTGCTCGTCGTTGTCGCGGTCTTGTTGTGTTTCAGCGGCGTCTGCTACCTGTTGCTGGCTGCGCGGCTGATCGCCGGTCATCGAGACCCCGGTCAATTGCCGATCGGGCTGACGGCGTTCGTCGTCGGTCTGTGGGTACTCGGCGGCGCGCTCGAGATGCTGGCATCGTCGTATCTCGTGTTCTCGATCGGACGCATGGGGCACTTCGTCGGCACCGCGCTCGCGCCGGTCACCCTTCTGATCTGTTTCCGAGAATACACCGGTGCGACCACCTCCCGCGGCCTCGTGGCGACGCTCCTGATCGTACCGGTCTGCTCGATGGCCGTCGCCGCCACGAACTCGCTGCACGAATTCATGTGGTTCCTGCCGGCGACGAACACGGCCGGCGAGTTCCTGACGCGCCCCGGGCAATGGGGGCCTTGGTACCTGTTACTGCATGCGCCGTACAGCTATGCGATCGCGTTCACGGCGATCGTCACCCTGATGCTGCACAGCACCGCGGTCGCGCCGGCGCATCGCCGCGGACTCCTAATGTTGGCCGCGGCAACGGCCGTGCCGACGATCGCCGCGGCGGCCTACGATTTCGGTCTCGGGCCCGAGACGATGTCGTTCGTCCCGATCGTTCTGGCCGCGATGCTGCCGGTCTACGCCTGGTTGATCTTCGGCGAGCAGCTCATCGAGTTCTCGCCCATCGCCTACGAAACCGTGTTTCAGAACATGCAGGACCCGGTCGTCGTGCTCGACGAGCAGGACCGGGTCATCGGCCTAAACCGCGGCGCCGAGGCGCTCTTGGCGATGAAGGAAAGCGAGGCGTTGCGTCAATCTCTCGACACCTTGTTCGGCGAGGACGTGCCCGAAGTGCACGAAGCGCTCGTGTCGGGGCAGCCGCGCAAGCTGATGACGACGACCGGCCGTTTCCTACACGTGCAGGTATCCTCGATCGACAGCCACAAGGCGGCGGCCCGAGCCGGGCGGGTGTTGATGTTCCGCGACGTCAGCGACGTCGAGCGCGCACAGAACGAGGTGCGCGACAGTGAGCGACTGCTCCGCACCCTGGTAGATCACTCCGTGAACGGCATCATACGGCTGCGCTGGAGCGAGAACGACGACGGCGAGCGCGCCTTGCGCTGCGTGTTCGCAAATGGCGCCGCCGGCCGCTATCTCGGTACGCAGCCGGAAGCGATGATCGGCCGCACCGCAGACGAGCTCGTGATGCTCGCATCCAGCGGTATGCAGCTTCGCGAGGCGGCCGCCGTCATGGAGCAGTTTCGCGATGCGGTCAACGCCGCGGAGGTCGTCGATGCGGAGGTCCGCGTCGGCGATCAGCGGAACGGTCGGTGGCTGCGCGTGATCGGCGAACCGGTCGGCGACAACGTGGCCATCACGTTCGTCGATATCACCGACAAGAAGGCCAAGGAATTCCAAATGGAGTCGATCGCCTGGTCGGATCCGTTGACCGGAGAT
>JBFGFX010000119.1:0-10743 GCA_041579335.1 Woeseiaceae bacterium
CGCCTTTCCGACCGGCAACGTGCCGAGCGCCGCGGTCTGCAGCTCGTTTTTCAGGACCCGCTCGGATCGCTCGATCCCGCTATGCGCATCCGGCAGACGATCGAGGAGCCGCTACGGGTTCACCGTCCGCGACAGCCGGCGGCGGATCGCGCGCGCGACGTGCACCGCATCCTCGAGCGCGTCGGCCTCGACGCCGAGCTGCTCGAGCGCCTTCCGCATCAGCTCTCGGGCGGTCAGGCGCAACGGGTCGCCATTGCGCGCGCCTTGGTGTTGAAGCCCGAGGTCCTCATCTGCGACGAGGCGGTCGCGTCCCTGGATAGCTCGATCCGCCAGGGTATCTTGCAGCTCTTAGCCGAGGAACAGCGCCGCTCCGGGTTGGCGATTGTCTTCATTTCTCACGATCTGAAGGTGGTGCGGCAGTTGAGCCACCGCGTGCTCGTCCTGTACATGGGACACGCGTTCGAGCTGGCCGACGCGGAGGCGCTGTTCGGCGAGCCTCGTCATCCGTATACCCGGGCGCTGATCGATTCGACCCCGATCCCCGACCCGACCGTGGCGCCTGCAGAGCCTGCCGTCCGCGGCGAGCCGTCGTCTATGCTGAACCCGCCGAAGGGCTGCGTGTTCCATCCCCGCTGCGCGTATGCGATTGCGCGCTGCGCCGAGGAGATCCCCGCCTTTGAGCGCGTCGAGCGCAGTCGGGTCGCCTGTCACCGCGCCGTCGAGCTCGATCTTCGCGTCGAATCGTAGCAGCCCGCCCCGACGACGGGCGAGGTGACTCTCGCATGTTGCCCGCGCCCCCCGGCTCGCGGGCAACCCGTGGGAGCGGCGTCAGTCACGACCGTCGCACTACCGACGGAGCACCAGCAAGTCAGCGTGATTCGCGACAACGGTCGACTACGCCGTTGCTGAGACGGCCGAGTCGCCCGTCAGGACGGGCTCCTACTCGGGTGCGGCGAGCGGGATCGGCAGCGGCGCGCCGTTGACGGTCAAGAGCCCGCCTTTGAATTCGGCCTTGAGCTCGTAGCGGTCGTTCACCCGCCTGACGATGCCCATGGCTAAGAGACCGGCGGCCTCGGGTTCAAGCGCCGTAAAGAAGTCGTAGAGCGAGGACGACATCCAGATGTCGGCGCTCGCGGTCAGCTTCAGCAACACCGATGGCCAGGAGAAGTCGTCACCGCGATCGGTCTCCGGAATATCGACGCTGAACGCGGTAAAGAAGTCCCCTTGCGGAAAAGCAATCTTGAGCTCATTGACCTTGATGCTGCCGCCGTTGGCGACCAGGGTCTCGAGCTCCGTCTCGATCGAGGGATACAGGGCGAGCAGCCCCGCGTCCGTCTCCGCGCCGCCGCCGTTCGTTTCCCTTAGCGCGGCGACGATGACCTCGAGCGCTTCAGCATCGAGCCCGTTGACCGCCACATCGATCGAGACGTTCACGTCGCCGACTTCCGGCACGACTAAGTGATCGAGATTCAACGCCGTAGCGCCGTTGACCCGATCGCCGTCCAGCCGACTCGTGGCGTTCATCACGAGGCGCCGGAAACCGGCGTCGACCGCGCCGGCACTGCTGACGTTCGCCGAGTCGACGTCGAGCGACAGCTTGCCCATGTCGAACGTGTAGCGGCTGCGATCCTGCGCCGCGTTGATGGCAATCTTGCCGATGTTGGTCGTGATTCCGTAGGACTCGACGGTCAGCGGTTCGATCGTGCCGACCACCGAGAACGTGCGGCTGCGCGGCGCAGTCTCTATCGTGAGATCCGCGCCGGACCAGGACGTGCTGATGTTCCCCGACACCTGTTGTCCAGGCTCCAGCAGGTAGCGGAAGGTCGCGTCGCCGGAGAGGTCGATACGGCTGAAGACCTTGCCCGGCACGTCGACGATTTCACCGTCGCCGCGATCGAGCGCCAGTGTCGACACGCTGCTGGCAATCGCCGGCTGCAAGGAGCCCTTTTCACGCGTCATCGAGGTGATCGGCACGAGGCCGTGGTCCATGCGGGTATCGATGATCAGGGTCGGTGGATCATCGCGCCCGGCGTCCGCGTCCGGCGCCAGGAGCTCGGCGATCGTGCTGCCCGTCAGCGATACCCGATGACGGCCCTCGGAGGTGAACCAGCCGCGGTCGAAGCGCTTCGACTCGATCACGATGTCGTCATTCTCGGCGTCAACCCAGCTCATGTGCTCGTCGAGATTCTGTTCGGCGAGACGCCCGATGAGCCCGGGCGACAACAGCAGCACCAGCGCGAGCGCGACGAGTAGCACGATAATCCAGCGTTTCACGGTCGCACCCCGACGAATCGTCGAAAAAACCAATAGTAACAGGCTTTTCTTTGCCTCCCGGGTATGGAAATGGCTCGCGACTGCCACTACCATAACGCCCTCGTCGCGCCGGGCAGTGCCCGGCTACGCTGAAGCACCTAGCCTTTCACGTGAGAAGAATCACTACATCGGGATTGCCCGCGACGCTTATCCTGTTCGTCGCGGCAACGTCGTCGAGTCCGGCGCACGCCGCCGGCGACGCCGGTGTCGGAGAACGCTTGGCATATACCTGCCTGGGCTGTCACGGCATCGAGGGTTACCGCAACGCGTACCCGTCTTACCGCGTGCCCAAGCTCGGCGGGCAGCGGCAGGAGTATCTCATCGATGCGCTCAAAGCGTACCGCGGCAGCACTCGACCCCATCCGACGATGCAGGCCCAAGGGGGCAGCCTCACGGATCAGGACATCGAAGATATCGCCGCGTATTTTCAAGGCGAGGCCGCCGCCGAGGACAGCGTGACCCAGGACGACGTCGGTGGCCTCGACGCGGTGCGCACCTGTCTCGCCTGCCATGGCGTGGGCGGCGCGGCGGTGGTGCCGAAACCACCGGTGCTGTCCGGCCAGCATGAAGACTATCTGGTGCACGCCTTGAATCAGTATAAGAACGGCCGGCGCGGCGCAAACGTCATGAACGCGTTCGCGACGGCGCTCGGCGACGATGATATCGTACGGTTGGCGCGCTTCTACAGCGACAGGGACGGACTCTACACGCCAGAGAAGCCCGACTGATCGCAAGCCGCAGGGACCGAGCATGGCAGGTGAGACGGCGCGAACCACGCAACTGGATCACGGCATCACGGCGGTCGATACCGACTACGTTCGGCCGCTGCTCGATGCGAGCCATCTGATCGTCGAAGGCGGGCGCGCCGCGTTCGTCGACACGGGCACGAACTCGAGCGTGCCGTTCCTCATCGCCGCACTCGCAGCGCGAGGTCTCGACGTCGGCGACGTCGACTACGTATTCCTGACGCACGTGCATCTGGACCACGCTGGCGGCGCCGGCCGCCTGATGCGGGAGCTGCCGAACGCGAAGGCCGTGCTGCACCCGCGCGGCGCGCCGCACATGATCGACCCGACCAAGCTGATCAAAGGCGCGCAGGCAGTCTACGGCAGAAAGGAGTACTTCGAAATGTACGGCGAGCTCGTGCCGATCGCCGAATCGCGCGTCGTCGTGGCCGGAGACGGCCAGACCTTCAGCCTGGCCGGTCGTGCATTGCGCACGTTCTACACGGAAGGCCACGCCCGCCACCACTACTGCCTCGACGATCCGGCGTCCAACGGCGTGTTTACCGGCGACAGCTTCGGCATTTCGTACCGGGAGCTCGATACGGCAGCAGGCGAGTTCATCTATCCGACCACGACGCCGGTGCATTTCGATCCGCCGGAGGCCCACAAAGCAATCGATCGCATCATGGCCTGCGAGCCTTCGCAGGTGTATCTCACGCACTACAGTCGCGTCACGAGCCTGGAGCGGCTCAGCTGCGACATGCACCGGCGCATCGATGACTTCGTTGACATTGCCGAGCGCCACGCCAATGATGAGAACCGCACCGCACGGATGCACGAGAGTATGTACGCGTATCTGATCCAGCACCTTCGCGATCACGGTTGCACGGCGAGCGACGAGGCGCTCGAGAGCATCGTCCGAATGGACGTCGAGCTGAACACGATGGGTCTCGAGTTCTGGCTTGATCACTGACCGACGCCTTAGGCGGAAGCAGGTGGCCCGCATGCAAGATTTTCGCGCCTATCGAATCGACCGAAAGGACGGCCGGATCTCGGCCGACTTCTGCACGCTTCGCCTCGACGATTTGAGCGAGGGAGACGTCGTCATCAAGGTGAGTCACTCCACCATCAACTACAAGGACGCGCTGGCGGCGACCGGCAAAGGCAAAATCCTGCGGACCTATCCGCTGGTCGGCGGCATCGATCTGGCAGGCACCGTGACAAGCACTCGCTCCGACGAGTTCGACGAGGGGCAGCCGGTGCTCGTGAACGGCTGCGGCCTGAGCGAGACACGCGACGGCGGCTACGCGGAGTACGCGCGGGTCCCGGCCGAGGCAGTCGTGCCGATCCCGGGCGGCATGGACGCCAAAGAGGTGATGCAAATCGGCACCGCGGGTTACACCGCCGCGCTCGCGATCCATCGCATGGAGCAGAACGGTCAGCTTCCGCAGCACGGACCGGTGCTCGTTACCGGCGCGACCGGCGGTGTCGGCAGCCTGGCATTGGACATGCTCGACGGCCGCGGCTACGAGGCAGTCGCACTCACCGGCAAGCACGATCAGGCGGATTATCTCGGCGCAGTCGGCGCACGCCGGGTCCTCATTCGGGACGAGGTCGATTTCGGCACGCGGCCGCTCGAAAAAGCCGAATGGGCAGGCGCGATCGATAATCTCGGCGGCGAACCGCTGGCATGGCTCACGCGCACGACGCGCTACGGCGGCAATATTGCGAGCGTCGGTCTCGCCGCCAGTGCGGATCTCGAGACGACCGTGTTGCCGTTCATCCTGCGCGCCGTGTGTCTGCTCGGCATCAACTCCGTCGACACGCCGCGCGATCTGCGGCTTGCGGTGTGGCACCGCATCGGTAGCGACCTGCGCCCGCGTCATCTCGAGCGGATTGCCGGGCGTACGATCCGTTTCGACGAGCTGCCTGTGAGCTTCGATGCACACATCGAAGGTAAGGCCATCGGTCGCACCGTCGTCGAAATCGCTTGAATCCGTGCGCCGCCTCGGTCTGTTGTTCATCCTCTGCGCGTCGAGCGCCGGCGCGGACGACATCGTGTGGCCGCCGACGGCGGCCGAGCTCGGGTTGATGCAGGGCAGCCCGGCGGCGCCGCAAAACCGCGTGACGCTGGCAAACTGGCAGTACGCTCCGTACAACCGCTGGGCGTTTCAGCACGTGCGCCAGATACTGCCGACGATGCCGGTGTCGCGAGGTACGGGACCGGTACGCGTGCTCGCGCGCGACGAGCGGCCTCTGTCCGACGTCGCCTTCGTGCACGGAGCGCGCCGGCTCAGCGTCGAGCGCATGCTCGCCGAGACCTACACCGACGGATTCCTGGTGCTGTCCGGCGGCAAGATCGCTGCGGAACGCTACTTCAACGGCCTTGAGCCTAAAGAACCGCATCTCCTTTGGAGCGTCAGCAAGTCGGTGCTCGGGGCGCTCGCCGGCATTCTCGTCGAGGACGGCCGCCTGGATCTCGAGAAAACCGTTGCCGACTACGTGCCGGAGCTTGCAGAGAGCGGCTGGGGCGACAACGCCATCCGCGCTGTTCTCGATATGCAGACCACCTCGGATTGGATCGAGGACTACGACGACCCGAACTCGAGCGTCCGCCGACAGGATGCGTCGAACGGATTATTGCCCTTACCCGAGGAATTCGCCGGGCTGCCGCGCGGCAACTACCGCTTTCTGCCGACGATCGGTCGCAACGATGCGCGTCGCGGCGTGTTCGTCTACAAGTCGGGCGATACGGACGTGGCCGGCTGGGTCATGGAGCGTGCAACCGGCACGCGGCTCGCTGAGCTCGTGTCCGCCGAGCTCTGGTCGGGCCTGGGTGTCGAGCAGGACGGCTACTACACGGTCGATCCGTCGGGTTCGGTGCTCGCGAGCGGCGGTTTGAACGCGACTTTGCGGGACATGGCGAGGTTCGGGCAACTGGTTCTGGACCGGGGCAGACTAGGCGGCGAGCAGCTGGTGCCTGCGGCCTGGATCGACGATATCCGGCAAAATTTGAACGATGACGCCTGGCGTAGCGGCGCCTACGATGCACGGCCGCGCGGCGGCTATCGCAGCTATTGGTGGCATACCGCGAACGATCACGGCGCGTTTTACGCGCGCGGCGTGCACGGGCAATGGGTCTACGTCGATCCTGCCGCGCGGGTCGTCATCGTGAAGTTGTCCTCGCATCCCGATCCGTCCTCGTCGGAGGAGTTGGCGATGACGCTAGCCGCGTTCGATGCCATCGCGCGGGCTGCCGCGGAGCTTCCGTAATGCAGAAAATGTTGCTCGTCATCGGTCTCACGCTGCTTGTCGCCGGCCTCGCCTGGCCGTGGCTCAGCAAGTTGCCGCTGGGAAGGCTACCGGGCGACATCGTAGTCGAGCGCGAGAACTTCAGGCTCTACTTTCCGCTCGCGACGATGGTGCTCGTGAGTGTCGTGTTATCGCTATTGCTGTGGCTGTTCCGAAAATAGCGGTCGATCTGCTCGAGGAGAATATCTTGCTGACGCGCACTCTCATGTTGGTGATCTCCCTGGCGGCGTCGTTGCCGTCACCGGCGCAAGCGGAGCCGCAGCGGGACTCGAGCACCCGCCTCGTCCTCCTGGGCACGGCGGGCGGACCCTCGGCCAAACGCGCCCGCGCCCAGCCCGCCAGCGCCGTGATCGTCGGCGACGATATCTACATCGTCGATGCCGGCGACGGCGTCGTCAGGCAGCTCACACTTGCCGGGTTTTCGGTCGCCGACGTCCGCGCCGTATTCATCACGCATCACCACTCCGATCACGTGGCAGACTACGGTACCCTGTTGTTGCGGTCCTGGATGACCGGCCGCACCGACCCCATAGAGACGTTCGGACCGGCGCCGATCGAGCGAATGACGCGTGATTATCTCGATTTCATGCGCTGGGACTTGAAGCTCCGGGTGGGCGCCGAGGGCAGGCAGCCGCTCGACGATATGATCGACGCACACGACATCGATGCCGATGGTGCGATCTACGTCGACGAGAACGTCAAGGTAACCGCCTTTTCCGTCAATCACGGCGCGGCTGCGCCCGCCTTCGGTTTCCGCTTCGATACGGCCGACAAGTCCATCGTTTTTTCGGGCGATACGACGCCGGAAGAGAGCGTCATTGCCGCAGCCAAGGGCGCGGATATTCTAGTGCACGAGGTGATCAACGTCGCCGCCGTCGATGCGATGGTGGAACGCGTGTCGCCGGGCAACAACGATCTGCGTCGACACATCGTCGGTAATCACACGTCCACCGACGAGGTCGGCAAGGTGGCAACGGCGGCCGGCGTGCACATGCTCGTATTGACCCACTTCGGCGGCACCGGCGATCCGGAGTTCGACCGCCCCGAGGTTTGGGAGGCCGCCGTGCGCACGAATTGGGCCGGCAACCTGATCGTGGGCGAAGACCTGATGATTATCGAGTGATCGATGCCCATCCGTGATCACGGACGCGGGGAGAAGGGTGTCGCGTGAAACCAATGGATCATGTTGACAGTCTCGCGGACAGGTATATATTCGAAATAAGCTCGGCGATTTACTGTGAATGTCCAACGGCCGCACGCCGTTGGACACTGTCATCAGGGCAACGTTTGTCTTTGCGGGGAGGCGAAGATGAGTGAGAAGAGCAGTCGCCCGTCCGAAGACTTCGATGACTTTGAACCGTCGTATGACCTCGATCTGGATCCCGATATCGACATCGTGGTAGGTGAACCGGATCTGGACGTCGGTAATGCCGCGCAGGGCCAATCTGCCTGGAAGCGTTTGGAGGAGCGCAACGAGGCCAGGTGGCTCGAGGAGCAGCTTTCCGACTGGGATGATTGGGGCGACGGGGACGACCCACGACCCGCGCGCTGATTCGTCTGCTTTAACCGCCGCGGCTCGAGCCACGCATCCTTTCTATGGTCGCGGGGCCGCGACGTTACGCCGATCCTCCGCTCGATTTGGGAATCGACCGAGGGCTGGTTTAAAATCCGCCCCCCCGAATTTTAATCTTCATTAAAAAAACGGCGAGCAACGATATGGTGGCGACCGACAGCGCGGGCGGGCGATTCTGGCAGGCCCTCGAACGGGAACGACCTTTGCAGGTCGTCGGCACGGTCAACGCGTACGCCGCACTGCTCGCCGAGCGTGCGGGTTTCCGCGCGATCTACCTGTCGGGTGCCGGGGTCGCGAACTACTCGTTCGGCCTGCCCGACCTCGGCATGACGACTTTGAACGACGTCTGCGAAGACATCCGCCGCATCACCTATGCCTGCGAACTGCCGCTGCTCGTCGACGCGGATACCGGTTGGGGCAGCGCATTCATGATCGGACGTACGCTTCGCGAAATGAGCCGCGCCGGCGCCGCGGGCTGTCACATGGAGGATCAGGTCTCGGTCAAACGCTGCGGCCACCGGCCCGGCAAAGCGCTGGTCGACGCGGCGGAAATGGTGGACCGTATCAAAGCTGCGGTCGACGGCCGAACGGAGTCGCATTTCGTCATCATGGCCCGCACCGACGCGCACGCCGTAGAAGGCCAACAGGCCGCCATCGACCGCGCACAGGCGTATGTCGCGGCCGGCGCCGACATGATCTTCGCCGAGGCCCTGACGACACTCGACGAATACCGCCAGTTCACCAACGCCATCGACGTCCCCGTGCTGGCGAACTTGACCGAATTCGGCAAGACGCCGATGTTCACGACCAAGGAGCTGGGCGACGTCGGCGTGCGCATCGTGCTCTATCCGCTGGGCGCCACCCGGGCCGCCGTTCGGGCGGCCGAGAACGTATACCGCGCGATTCGCGCCGAAGGCACGCAGCGGTCGGTGATCGATACGATGCAGACACGCGACGAGCTGTACGAGGTGCTGGGTTACCACGAGTACGAGGACAAACTGGACGAGCTGTTCGCAGAACAGGGCCTGAAGACCAGCCCGGATTGAGCGTGCGAGTAAGCAGCATACGGAGATACACATGACGGCGAAGAATAAAACGGGTGGTCTGGCCGGCGTCACCGCCGGCGCCACTGCGCTCTGCACGGTCGGCAAGGAAGGCGCTGGTCTGACGTACCGGGGCTACGATATCTACGATTTGGCGGACAACGCGAGCTTCGAGGAAGTCGCGCATCTCTTACTGCACGGCAAGCTGCCGAACCGCGCCGAGTTGAGCGCCTACGTCGACAAGCTCAAAGCCGGACGCGGGCTGCCCGACGCGCTCAAGACGGTGCTCGAGATGATCCCCGACAACGCGCATCCGATGGACGTGCTGCGCACCGGCGTGTCTTTTCTCGGTAACA
Source organism: Woeseiaceae bacterium (assembly GCA_041579335.1). Classification (GTDB taxonomy): domain Bacteria; phylum Pseudomonadota; class Gammaproteobacteria; order Steroidobacterales; family Woeseiaceae; genus JBFGFX01. The sequence goes on from JBFGFX010000119.1 coordinate 9,323, forward strand.
TCGAGCCGGAGGGGGACTTCGGCAATCAGTCGGACACGGCCGATCGGCTACTCGCGTGCCTACCGTCGATGCTGCTGTACTGGCACCGTTTTCACAGCGATGGCAAGCGTATCGACGTGGAGACCGACGACGACAGCGTCGCGGGGCACTTCCTGCATCTGCTGCACGATCAGGCGCCGCCCGAGCTGCACCGCAAGTCGCTCGACACGACGCTGATCCTGTACGCAGAGCACGAGTTCAACGCCTCGACCTTCACGGCGCGCGTCATAACGGCGACGCTGTCGGACATGCATTCGGCGGTGGCCGGCGCAATCGGCGCGCTTCGCGGGCCGCTGCACGGCGGCGCGAACGAAGCCGCAATGGAGCTGATAGAGAAGTTCGACAGCGCGGAGTCCGCGACCGAGGGCGTGCTCGGCATGCTCGAGCGGAAAGAACTGATCATGGGCTTCGGCCACCGCGTGTACACGACCTCCGACCCGAGAAACGCGGTCAACAAGCGGATGTCCAAGGTCCTCGCCAAGGAGGCCGGCGACACGCGCCTGTATCCCGTATCGGAAGCGATCGAGAGCGCGATGTGGGAGCAGAAGAAGCTGTTTGCGAACGCCGACTTCTATGCCGCGACCGTCTACCACTTCATGGGCATACCCACCTACCTGTTTACGCCGATCTTCGTCTGCTCGCGGATCTCCGGCTGGGCGGCGCACGTGATGGAGCAGCGCGCCGACAACAAGCTGATCCGACCGGCGGCCGACTACATCGGGCCGGGTCTACAGCAGTGGGTGCCGATCGACGAACGATAGCCTATCGGGCTCGAACCGCAATTTTCCGCTGATCGATTGGGTCCGGCCGTCAATCAGGTGCGGGAAAAATTGCGGTTCGACCCCGGATAAAGCAGGAGACGACATGTCCGCACACGACAGCCGCTCGGCAGCGCGGCCCGATCCCGATCAGGTGCTGGTCGATATCGCCGACTACGTCTGCGGTCCGGCCATCGATTCCGAGCTCGCGTACGAGACGGCGCGATACTGCCTGATGGACACGTTGGCCTGCGGCTTTCAGGCGCTCGACTACCCGGCCTGCACCAAGCTCTTGGGGCCCGTAGTGCCGGGCGCGACGCTGCCGGGCGGCGCCCGCGTGCCCGGAACGTCCTACGAGCTCGAGCCCGTGATGGCGGCCTTCAACATAGGCGCGATGATCCGTTGGCTCGATTTCAACGATACCTGGCTGGCCGCGGAATGGGGCCATCCGTCGGACAATCTGGGCGGCATACTCGCAACGGCCGACTACCTGAGTCGCATGGCGCGCCTGGAGGGCCGCGAGCCGCTCACGATGCACGACGTCTTGACGGCGATGATCCGTGCCCACGAGATCCAGGGCGTGCTGGCGCTCGAGAACAGCTTCAACCGCGTCGGTCTCGATCA
>JBFGFX010000120.1:0-10581 GCA_041579335.1 Woeseiaceae bacterium
CATGGCGGAGATGGGCATGGCCATGATGGGGTCGGGCGCCTCCACGGGCGAGGATCGGGCCCGCGAGGCAGCCGAGGCGGCGGTGTCGAGCCCGCTGCTCGAGGACATCAACCTGGCGGGCGCCAACGGCATACTCGTGAACGTCACCGCAGGCATGGATCTGTCGATCGGCGAGTTCCAGGAGGTGGGCAACACCGTCAAGGAATTTGCCTCGAGCAACGCCACGGTCGTCGTCGGCACGGTGATCGATCCGGAAATGACCGATCAGATCCGGGTCACGGTCGTCGCGACCGGTCTCGGCCAGGAGGCGGCGCAGATGCAGTCGCCGATGCGTGTGGTGCGCCGACAAGCCGAGCCGCGTGAGCCGAACTACCATTCGCTCGACAAGCCGACGGTGCAGCGCAAACGCGCCGTCGGCGACGGTCTCGAGGAAGCCGGGCTGCAGGAGGAGCTGTTGGATATACCGGCCTTCCTGCGTCGGCAGGCGGACTGAGTCGATACCTCCTAGCGGGCGACTCGTCACTCACTCTCGAGCGCCCGCCGGGCACTCCGCTCGCCCCGGTCCGGCCGCGTCGGCCGGGCCGGGGTGCTTTGTCCGCCGGCCCTTGGAGACCTGGGCGACGGCACCGACGGAGATCGCGTTTCGATGACGGCCATATTGCGATGATTTGCCGCTGTGATAGTCTTCCGCGTTGTTTTCTCGGAGATCCCGCGCAGATGCCTGATTCCTGGACAGAGCGCGCGCGCCGGCCCCGCCGCTGATGCTCAGACAGCGCACAATCAAGACCGCCATCCGGGCGACCGGGGTCGGCCTGCACACGGGCGAAAAGGTCTACATGACCTTGCGCCCGGCGGCCGAGAACGCCGGGATCGTCTTCCACCGGGTGGATCTCGACGAACCCGTCGCGGTGCCCGCAGACCCTAGATTGGTCGGTGAGACGATGCTCGGCACGACACTCGTCAAAGACGGTGTCAAAGTGGCCACGGTCGAGCATTTGATGTCTGCGCTCGCGGGTCTCGGCATCGACAATCTGATGGTGGACCTGTCGGCGCCGGAAGTGCCGATCATGGACGGCAGCGCCGGACCGTTCGTCTTCCTGCTGCAGTCCGCCGGAATCGAAGAACAGCAGGCCGCCAAGCGTTTCATTCGCATCCGTAAAAGGATCCGCATCGAGGACGGCGACAAGTGGGCCGAGCTGTCGCCCTTCAACGGCTTCAAGGTCAACTTCGAGGTCGCCTTCAATCACCCGGTGTTCAACAAGATCAAGCAGCACGCCTCGATCGATTTTTCGTCGACGTCGTTCCTGAAGGAAGTGAGCCGGGCTCGTACGTTCTGTTTCCTGCGTGACGTCGAGGCGTTGCGGGCGCGCAATCTGACCCTGGGCGGCAGCATGGACAACGCCATAGTGCTTGATGATTTCCGTATCCTCAACGAAGACGGGCTGCGCTACGCCAACGAGTTCGTCATACACAAGATCCTCGACGCGATCGGCGACGTGTACCTGCTCGGGCACAGCCTGATCGGCGAGTACTCCGCGTTCAAGTCGGGTCACGACCTGAACAACCGGCTGCTGCTCGCCCTGCTAAGAGACGAATCGGCCTGGGAGACCGTCACCTTCAGCGATGCCGGAAAGGCGCCGATCTCCTACGCCACACCCGCCTACGCCTGAGTCACGCGAACGTCATCCCGCGACCGTAACGCGGTAGCGCGTCACGTCGGCACCGTGATCGCGCGCCGCATCGACGAGCTTTTCACCCTCGAAGCGAATGCGTGCCGCCCACGCGGAGGAGCCACAGACGAGGACCAGCTCGCCGTCGTCGCGGACGTTCACGGCCACGAGCTGCTCGGCGAGCGCCGGTTCGAGCTCGGCGCGCAAACGACGAGCTAGGGCGTCCATATTTTGAGCGCGCTGGACTATTTTTGCCAGGCTACGGCCCGCGTTGGATTTCAGTAGCTTATCGAGACTCAGCATGGGCTTTGCAAGTGTGACGCAGTTGGCGATTTTGAGCCGCTGTCAGTGATCGGAATCAATATTCTCCGAGGCGTAGCTTGTAATGAAAAGCCGCATTATGCATATTGATCAACCGACAAAGGCATACCCGCCGAAAGACGGGGACGCAAAGCCACCGATCTAAGGGATTCTCGACGAATCCTATGACAGCGGGGTTACCGAAATGATCACTCGAGGTAGGCCGAAAACGACAACTATGCGCCGTTCGCGGCAGCCGGCCCGCCAACTAAAGGCAGACAAAACAATTACTTACTGGACGTGAGCGCGTTGATAAGGCGTTGTACATGAACGTTGTTATCTTTGGCAAGGGATTCGGCAGACCGCGGCAGGTGAGCCTGACGGGTCGTGCGACCGCTGCCGTCGTTACGTGCTTCTCCGTCATTCTGGGCGCCACCGCGTTCGGCGCCGGCTACTGGTATTCCTCCTTGAACGGTTCCGGGGTGAGCCTGGAAGCGGCTCGCACGATGTCGGCACAGCTCGATACGCAGCGCGTCGCGATCGAATCCATACGCCAGCAGACGGAAGATCATCTCGACGCGCTCGCGATCCGCATCGGACAGATGAATGCCCGCGTCATCCGACTCGACGCGCTGGGCCGGCGGCTGACCGAGATGGCGGACATCAGCGGCGAGGAGTTCGACTTCGACGCGGAGCCTGCGATCGGCGGACCGGAGGAACCAGGCACGGGTTCCGCCGCGGCGCCCGAGGTGCTGGCCGCCATGGCCAATCTCGGCTATCACCTAGACAGCCGCGAGGCGCAGCTCTCCGTGTTGGAGAGCGTTCTGATGAATCGAAACCTGAACGAACGGGTCTACCCCAAGGGCCGACCGGTCAAGTCCGGCTGGATGTCGTCGTATTACGGCCGGCGCACCGATCCCTTCACCGGCAAGCCCGCAATGCATCGCGGTGTCGACTTCGCCGGCAAGGAGGGCGCCGAGGTCGTCGCGGTCGCCGACGGCGTCGTCACCTGGTCGTCGAAGCGCTACGGCTATGGACAGCTGGTCGAGATCAATCACGGCAACGGCTACGCTACCCGCTACGCTCACAACGCCGAGAATCTCGTCGAGGTCGGGGAAGAGGTACGCAAGGGTCAGACCGTTGCGCTCATGGGCGATACCGGCCGCGCCACCGGTCCGAATCTGCACTTCGAGGTCCTGCACCGCGGCAAGCGCGTGAATCCGGTCAAGTTCATCCAGCAGGCCGAATGACCCCTGTCACCGGGCCGCTCCGGGCCCGCGTACTGTCGGCCGACACCTTTAAGTCTCCCCGATAGCGCCCATATTGCGAAAGCGCGGCGCGTGCAGACAAAATTACGCGTCATCCGTAAAATACCGGTCCTCGTGCGCGGCCCTTAGAGCCGCGCGAGAGACCCCGATTCCAGGAGCCCCGGGTGGCCAACGTCCTCACGCGAGTTTTCGGCAGCCGAAATCAGCGGCTGCTCAGGCAGTTTTCGAAAGTCGTCGATACGATCAACAAGCTCGAGCCCGGCATTCAGGCTTTGAGCGACGAACAGCTGGCCGCCAAGACGGTCGAGTTTCGCGAGCGACTGGAGCAAGGTGAGACCATCGACGAGCTGCTCCCCGAGGCGTTTGCGGTCGCGCGGGAGGCTGCGGTGCGGACCCTCGGCATGCGGCCGTTCGACGTCCAGCTCATCGGCGGCATGGTCCTGCATCAGGGTGACATCGCCGAGATGCGCACCGGTGAGGGCAAGACGCTCGTCGCCACGTTGCCCGCGTACCTGAATGCCCTGAGCGGCAAGGGCGTGCACATCGTGACGGTGAACGAATACCTGGCACAGCGCGACGCGGACTGGATGGGCCCTGTGTACGAGTTTCTCGGCCTGACCGTGGGCGTAACGAAGAGCGGTCAGTCGCAGACCGAGAAGATGCAGGCGTACAACGCGGACATCACTTACGCGACCAACAACGAGCTCGGCTTCGACTATTTGCGCGATAACCTCGCGTTCTCGATCAACGACAAGGTACAGCGAGACCTCAACTTTGCGATCGTCGACGAGGTGGACTCCATCCTGATCGACGAAGCGCGCACGCCACTGATCATCTCCGGCCCGACGGAAGAGAGCACCGATCTGTATCAGAAGATCAACAAGCTCATCCCGAAGCTGACGGTGCAGGAGGAGGAGGACGGTCCCGGCGACTTCTCGAAGGACGAGAAATCGAAGCAGGTGCACATCACCGAAGAAGGGCATCAGCGCGTCGAGGAACTGATGATCCAAGCGGGGCTGCTGCACGAAGGCGAGAGCCTGTACGACGCAGCGAATATCCGGCTGCTGCATCATTTGAACGCCGCGCTGCGAGCCCACGCGATGTTCAACAGGGACGTCGACTACATCGTCAAAGACGGCGAAATCGTCATCGTCGACGAGTTCACCGGGCGTACCATGGCGGGACGGCGCTGGTCCGACGGCCTGCACCAGGCGATCGAGGCGAAGGAGGGCGTGCGCGTCAAGCAGGAGAACCAGACGGTCGCGTCGATCACGTTCCAGAACTACTTTCGGCTGTACGACAAGCTTGCCGGCATGACCGGTACGGCGGACACCGAGGCGTTCGAGTTTCAGTCGATCTACGGCCTCGAGGTGATCGTCATCCCGACCCACAAGCCGATGATTCGCGACGACAAGCCCGATCTCGTGTACCTGACGGAGAAAGACAAATTCGACGCGATCATCGAAGACATCGTCGACTGCAAGGAACGGGAACAGCCGGTCCTGGTCGGCACGACCTCGATCGAGACGTCGGAGTTCCTGTCGTCGCTGCTCAAGAAGAAGGGCATCAAGCACGAAGTCTTGAACGCCAAGCAGCACGAACGGGAAGCGATCATCGTTCAGCAGGCAGGGCGCCCCGGCGCGATCACGATAGCGACGAACATGGCGGGTCGCGGAACGGACATCGTGCTCGGCGGCAATCTGGAGGCGGAGCTCGAAGCCGCCGGGGAAGGCACCGACACGGAGGCCATCAGAAAGGACTGGAAGGCGCGCCACGAGGCTGTCATCGGGGCCGGTGGCCTGCACATCGTCGGTACCGAAAGGCACGAGTCGCGGCGCATCGACAATCAGCTCCGCGGCCGCTCGGGAAGGCAAGGCGATCCTGGCTCTAGCCGCTTCTATCTCTCGATGGAAGACAACCTGATGCGTATATTCGGTGATCCCAACCGCACCAAGGCGCTATTGTCCCGCGCCGGCATGCGCGAGGGCGAGGCGATCGAGAGCAAGCTCTTGACCCGCCAGATCGAGCGCGCGCAGCGCAAGGTCGAGTCGCACAACTTCGATATCCGCAAGAACTTGCTCGAATACGACGACGTCGCCAACGATCAACGCAAGGTCGTCTACCATCAGCGCACCGAGCTGATGGCCGCCGAAGAGATCAGAGAATCGGTCGCCGCGATTCGCGACGAGGTGGTCGGCGCTCTGGTCGATCAGTACATACCGCCGGGCAGCCTGGACGAGCAGTGGGATCCCGACGGTCTGAGTCACGCGCTGGAGCACGAGTTTCTCGTTTCCCAAGACATCGGCCGCTGGATTAGGGACGATCCGAAATTGAATGCCGACGGCATCCGCGAGCGCTGCATACAGCGAGTCCAGGAAACCTACGAAGAGAAGGAGAAAGCGATCGGCGAGCCGCTGATGCGATTGGTCGAAAAGGAAGTGATGCTGAAGCAGCTCGATCTGCATTGGAAGGAGCACCTCGCCGCGATGGACTATTTGCGGCAAGGCATCGGTCTGCGAGGCTATGCGCAGAAGAACCCGAAACAAGAATACAAGCGCGAGGCGTTCGAGATGTTTGGCGAAATGCTGGACAACGTCAAGCACGACACGATCAGCATCTTGTCCCGTGTCCGCATCCAGAGCGAACAGGACGTGGCGCGTATGGAAGCCGAACGCCGTGCGGCTCAGGCGATGGAATTCAAACACGCCGATGCCAGCGCGCTGCCGCAGCAGGCGCCGATTGCGCGTCCCGCGGCAGCCGCCGTGGCGGCGGGTGCTCGACCGGCCGCGCCCGCCGGCGTCTCCCCGCAGACGCCGTTCGTGCGCCCGGACCGCAAGGTCGGCCGCAACGAGCCGTGTCCCTGCGGTTCCGGCAAGAAGTTCAAACGCTGTCACGGCCAGCTGTCCTGAGCGCGTGAGCGGAACCCTAAGGGTCAACGTCGCGGCCGGCATCTTGCGCGATGTCGACGATCGCGTGCTACTCGCCGAACGACGCGGCGACCCGCAGTGGGCCGGATTATGGGAGTTCCCCGGCGGCAAGATCGACGACGGGGAGTCGGCAACGGACGCGTTGCATCGCGAGCTCAACGAAGAGCTCGGCATCGACGTGCGACGTCAGCGGCGTTTCATGAAGCTCGAGCACCGATACGCGGATCGCTGCGTATCGATCGAGTTCTACGTCGTCGACGCCTGGTCAGGCCGCCCCCACGGACGCGAGGGACAAACGCTCAGATGGCTCGCGATCGACCGTCTCGACGAGGCGCTCCTGCTACCGGCCGATGCGCCGGTCGTCGAGGCATTGAAAGAGCTCCGGAGCCGCCGCGGAATCAGCTGATGCTGATCTTGAAATTCACGTCGTGATCGGTCTGCACGGCCCGCTGATCTATGTCGGACCATTCCAGGAAACGCACCGTGAAGCGATGATGGCCGCCGCTTATCTCCGGATAGAGCGGGCTGCCGCCGGGCAGCAACACCCGTAGGAGCTGATAGTGGGCGTCTTTCGGCATGTTGTGCTGATACATGCCGTTGATGGCGAGCTTGTCGTAAGGCTGCGCGATCTCGCGGACCAGCCACAAGAGCTCCAGAACGGCATCGCACACCGGGCGGATCACCGAGAGCCACGACGTCAAGTCCCGCTGGCGCCGCTCGAACGGCTGACGCAGCCAGTGACTGTACTCCGGCAAGTCGAACTCGCAGGTGCCCCCAGGGATTGCGCTGCGGTGCTTGATCGCCGCGAGGAACTCGCTGTCTTTCAACGGCTGCAGGAAATGCGTGCCGATGGACTGCAGCTCACGGCGGCTACTGTCCAAGTTCCTGATGAGCGATTCGAGACGGGCGGCGTCGACCCCCGGCTGGCTCTGAAAGCGCTTGAGATTGCCGAGCTGATGATCAAGCTCCTTGTGCACGTCGCCGCGCACGTCCCCGCGGGTCAGGATAGCCATGATGTCGAGCAGGCTGGTCGTCGCCGCGCGCGTCGCCCAGTCGGCCTCCTGCTCCGCGTTGAACAGCATCTGTTGATAGAGGAACTCGAGCCGCATGAACGTGCGCATACGCTCGGTCAGCGGCTGCTCGTATTCGTTCAAGCGCCGGTTGGCGCTCGGCATCGAGACGGTAGGGGCGGCTCTGGCCATCGCCGTATTCTGCGCCACGACCGTGGGCAGGGCAAATGAGCGTCGGATCGAATCCGGCGCGGGCGTCAGTCGCGTGCCGCACCGGCCGTGTCGGCGGACAGCGACAGATAACGCCGATGCAACGCCTCTACCTGTCGCCGGGTCTCGTCCAGATCGCCTTCGTTCAGGATGACGTCGTCCGCGATCCGAAGCCGTTCTGCACGGCTTGCCTGTGACGCAATGATCTTTCTCGCCCGGCTCTCGGACTCCCCGTCCCGGCGCCTGAGCCGATCCAGCTGCACCTCGGGAGCGCAGTCGACGACCAGGATGCGGTCCATTTCCGATCGCATCGGCGACTCGGCGAGCAGCGGCACGACGACGATGTGGTAGGGTCCTGCCGCCCGTTCCGCCTGGCGGGCTGCGCTTTCGCGGATGCGCGGATGGAGAATCGATTCCAGTTGCCGGCGTTTGTCGTCGTCGGCAAACACGATCGTGCGCAGGGCCTTTCGATCGAGCCGCCCGTCCGCGCCGAACACCGCGTCGCCGAACGCCTCTCGAATCTCTGCCAGAGCGGGCTGGCCCGGCTCGACGACCTGCCGGGCGATGAGGTCCGTATCGATGATCGTAACGCCCAGGTCCGCGAAGAAATTCGCGACCGTGCTCTTGCCGCTGGCGATACCGCCCGTCAAGCCGATACGCAGGGTGTTGGGAGTGGCTACGACGTCGCTCTCCGATCGGATAGGAACGGCCAGCTTAACGCAAACCATCCATCCCGGCCGCAGCTACTGCATAGTGCCGAGATAGGCATCGACGATCTTTTGGCCGTACAGCATCGCGATCCAACCGGCCGCCGCGAGATAGGGCCCGAAGGGAATCGGCACGCTGCGCTCGTGGCGCTTGGCGACGATCAGGCCCACGCCCACGGCCGCTCCGACGACGGCGGACAACAGGATGATCAGGGGCAGCATCTGCCAGCCGAGCCAGGCACCGAGGGCGGCAAGCAGCTTGAAATCACCGAAGCCCATGCCTTCCTTGCCGGTAACGAGCCGGAATCCGTGGTAAACGGTCCACAGGCTGAGATAGCCGGCGATTGCGCCGACGATGCTCGCCTTGGGATCGATGAACAAGACGCCGGCGCCGTCGAGCGGATGCACGAGACTGGCGGCGATGCCGGCCCACAGGAGCGGCAGCGAGATCGAGTCCGGAATGAGCTGATGGTCGATGTCGATCACGCTGATCGCGATCAACGCCCAGGTGACGCCGATCGCGGCGGCGGCTTCCCAACCTGCGCCGAAACGCCAGGCCGTGATCGCACTCAAGACCGCCGTCAATAGCTCGATGACGGGATACCGTTTCGAGATCGGCGCGCGACAATGTGCGCAGCGGCCGCGCAGCAGCAGGTAGCTCAGCAGCGGGATGTTTTGCAGCGCCGAGATCGGTGCGCCGCAGGCCGGGCAACGCGAGCGCGGCTCGATCAGATCGAAACGACCCTCGGGCAGTTCGGGCGGCGGTGTGCTCACGAGCTCGTCGCACTGCTGTCGCCAGTCGCGTTCCATCATGATCGGCAGCCGATAGATGACGACGTTCAAGAAACTGCCGACCAAGAGCGCGAGCAGGAACACGGCCAAGACGAACAGGAACGGCGATTCGAGCATCAAATCTTGCATTGATTCAAGTGCTCCGTAATGAAAAGCGGCGCCAAGAGGCGCCGCTCGTTCGTACGATCCGCTATTCGGCAGATCCCAATCAGATCACCGAGCCCATCTTGAAGATCGGCAGGTACATTGCAACAACCAGTCCACCGACCAGAATGCCGAGAATCGCCATGATCATCGGCTCCAAGAGGCTCGACAGGTTGTCGACGGCATTGTCGACGTCCTCTTCGTAGAAATCGGCGACCTTGGCGGACATTTCGTCCAACGATCCCGATTCCTCGCCGACGGCGATCATCTGAATGACCATGTTCGGAAACAGGTCCGTGTTCTCCATCGCCTGCTGCAGCCGCTGACCCGTCGCGACTTCGTCCTTCATCTGCAGCACGCCGGTCTCGTAGACGATATTGCCGGTGGCACCCGCGACGGACTCCAGCGCTTCGACCAGCGGCACGCCCGCTGCGAACATCGTCGACAGCGTTCGCGCGTAGCGCGCGATAGCGGCTTTCTGCAGGATCGGGCCGATGATCGGCGTCTTCAGGGCCATGCGATCTAGAAAGTGACGCATCGGACGAGAGCGCTTTTTGAAATACAGAAACGACCAGACAGCCATAATACCGAGGCCCGCCAGTATCCATCCCTGATTGCGGACGAATTCCGAGAGGTCGATGACCAAGCGCGTGAAGGCGGGCAGGTCCGCGCCGAATCCCTGGAACAGGTCTTCGAACGCCGGGATCACGAACACCAGCAGGATTATGGTCACGACGAACGCCACCACGAGCACTGCCGCAGGGTAGGTCAGGGCTTTCTTGATCTTTTTCTTGATCGCCTCGGTCTTTTCCTTGTAGGTCGCGATCTTGTCGAGCAGGGTTTCCAGCGCACCGGCCTGCTCACCCGACTCGACCAGGTTGACGAACAGGTCGTCGAAATAGAGCGGGTGCTTGGCGAGGGCCTCCGCCAGCGCGCTGCCGCCCTCGACGTCGGACTTGATCGCCAGAATGAGCTTCTGCATGCCGGCATTCTCGTGGCCGTTGCCGACGATCTCGAATGCCTGCACCAGCGGAATGCCGGCGGCCAGCATCGTCGCGAGCTGGCGGCTGAAAATCGCGATATCGCCGGTCGTGATCTTCGCGGCGCCGGCGAAGAGTTTCTTGCCCTGTTTCTTGATTCGGCTCGGGACTACACCCTGGCGGCGCAGATCCGCGCGCACGGCGTCCTCGCTCGCCGCCATGCTCTTGCCCTTGACCTTGTTTCCCTTGCGGTCCGTCCCTTCCCAGAGGAACGGAACATTTCCCATTGTCGCTGTTTCAGCCATCGCACTCTCGTCCGGTTTGACGGGTCATCGACTATTCGATTGTAACCCGGTTGATTTCCTCAAGACTGGTAATCCCTTCCTTGACTTTGTTCAAACCCGCGGCCCGCAGATCCGCTACGCCCTCTTTGACCGCCTGATCCGCGATCTGCATCGCGTTGCCGCCTTCCATGATGATCCGGCCGATCGTCTCGGAGACCTCGAGGACCTGGAAGATGCCGACGCGACCTTTGTAGCCTTCGTTGCACTGGCTGCAGCCCACCGGCCCGAA
>JBFGFX010000121.1:0-10555 GCA_041579335.1 Woeseiaceae bacterium
ATGCCGAATATGCCGGCCGCCGCCGGATGGTGCGCTCGGCACTACAGTGTCTGTTCCATTACGAGCGCAGGCTGGCGTCGCATCTGCTCGACGGCCTCAAGTCCCTGCCCGGCGTGCGTATCCACGGCATCACGGAAAAGGCGGCGCTCGATCGCCGCGTACCGACGGTGGCGTTCACCGCCGACGGCGCGGCGTCGGCCGACATCGCCAAAGCGCTCGGCGAACGCAACTTCTTCGTCTGGAGCGGGCACAACTACGCCGTGGAAGTCGCGAAGTCTCTCGGCATCTACGAAACCGGCGGAGCGGTGCGCATCGGGCCCGTGCATTACAACGGCATCGAGGAGATCGATCGCCTGCTCGGCGCGCTCGAAGAGATTCTGCCGAGCGCGCTCGTCGCCTGAGCGCTGCCCCGGTTTTCGCGTTGAGCCCCCCAACGGGCGGGGCTATCATCGACACAGATGCGCACACGCGGAGAGAGGGTATGCGTAGGCTAGCGAACACCGGGAACCCCGCCGGCTCCCGCGCCACGATCTTTCCCCTGCTGTTCTGCCTCGTTGCCGGCTGTGCGACCACGCAGAACGTGCAGCAGATCGATCGGCTCGAATCCGTCAAGGAGCATCCCCGTGTCCTGCTCATGCCGCCGGATATCCGCTACTACCTGCTGACCGCGGGCGGCGTGCCGGAACCGCACGCGGAGTGGACCGAGGCGGCGCGTGCCAACTTCACCGACGCCGTCAAGCGCTACGCCGAGGCGATCGGCACCGAGCTCGTCGTGATGGACGATAGCGACATGACGCCTACCGAGATCAGCTACAGCGAGCTGCACAACGCGGTGGGCCTGACCGTGCTCATCAATCACTTCGGCTATTACAAGCTGCCGACGAAGAAGGACACGTTCGACTGGTCGCTCGGGCCGGGCGTCAAGGAGTTTGCGGATCGCTACGAGGCCGACTACGGCCTGTTCGTCTTCTATCGCGACGAGCAGGCATCGGGCGGCCGCGTCGCGTTCGCCGTGCTGGCCGCCGTCGCCGGCGCCGCGGTGTCCACCGGCGGCGAGTACGGCTTCGCCTCGCTCGTCGATCTGCGCAGCGGCGATCTCGTCTGGTTCAACGTGGTCGGCGCGGGCAGCGGCGAGCTGCGCGACCCGGCTGGCGCGACCGCCGCGGTCGAGACCTTGTTCAAAGACATACCGACGAACCGCTAGCTCGTGGCCTCTTCACGCTCCGCCTTCGCGATATTAGCGGCGCTCCTGGCAGCGCCGCTCGCCGCGCAAGAGGACATCGATCACAAGATCCCGCCCGGCTACGTGCCGGAACAGGGCCCGGACGAGAAGGGCATCTGGATGGAGATCGAGGAATACGAGAAGGCTATCCAGCAATCGGCTCTGCTGGTCAAGGATCCCGATCTGAACAACTATGTGAGCTCGATCGTGTGCCGCGTCGCCGGTGACTACTGCAACGACTTCCGTGTCTACATCATTAGGAACCCCGGCTTCAATGCCTCGATGACCGCGAGTGGCGTGATGCAGATCTGGACGGGCCTCTTGCTGCGGAGCCGCTCGAGCGACGAAGTTGCCGCCGTGATCGGCCACGAGATCGCGCACTACACTCGCCTGCACACGCTCGAACGCCTGCGTAGCGTGAAGAAGAGCATGGCCGCCGGATCGATATTCGACTTCGGCATCACGATACTCACCGGAGTGAACGTGCCCGTGGGGCAGATGACGGCGATTCTCAATGTGCTGTCGTTCAGCAGGGAGCAGGAAACGGAAGCGGACTTCCTGGGCACGCGGATGATCGCGGAGGCGGCCTACGATCCGCATGCGGCGTACCGCATCTGGGAGGGCGTCATCGCGGAGGAGCAGGCGGCCGAGGTCAAGCGCGAGAATCCGGGGATCTTCGCCGCCACCCATCCGGATGCGGCGGTTCGTGCCAAGGAGCTCAAAGCGTGGATCACGGCGACCTACGGCCCGCCCGATGCGGAGCTCGTCAGCAACATAGAGCACATCGAGATCATGAACAGGCACTACCTGTTTCTCATGGAGGATCAGCTCGATACGAACCGCTTCGGCCGTACCGAAGCGATGCTGAAGCGTCACGCCGAGATCGGCATCGAACCCAGCCTGATCCGCTTCTTCTACGGCGAGATGTTCCGGCAGCGCGGGCAGGAGGGCGATCTCACGCGTGCCATGGACGCCTACCGGCAGTCGATCGAGGGCGGCGCCGCGCCGCCCGAGGCGTACAAGAACTTGGGCTATCTGCACCTCAAGAACGACGAGGTCGCCGAGGCGCAGGTGCAGTTCCGGAAGTATCTCGAGCGCAAACCCGACGCATCGGATCGCGCGATGATCGAGTTCTATCTGGAGGAAGAGTCGTGAGTATCCTGCGCCGCAGTCTGCTTGGCATCGCGTTCATATCGCTTGGTGGCTGCGTCGCGACGACCTACACAATGGTAGCGCCAGGGACCGTCACGGTAGAGGCGTTACAGGTCACGCCCGGCGAGGCATGGAATCAGGTCCCGCCGATGCTCAGCCCGTCGTCCCGCCGGACGACCCGGGTATGGACCCGGGACGGCCTGCTGCTCGACCGCTTGGTGATCGTCCCCGGCGTCCCGGACGGCGAGCCGATCGTCGAGAGCGACCGCAAGGATGCGGCGCTCCCCGTCTTTCGCGCAGGCATGTTGCCGAACGAGATCGAGGAGCTGACCGAATCGTCGATCTTCAAGCTGTTCGGCGAGGGCGGCGTGTCGGTGAACACGTCGAGCCTTCGTCCGCACCGCTTCGGCGAGCATCGCGGCATCCTGTTCAACGTCGAGGTTGCGGTGAGCGACGGGCCGGACTACAAAGGGCTGGTCGGCTCGTTCATCGTCGACGAGAAGCTCTACATGATGATGTATTTCGGCGCCGAGCCTTATTACTACGACAAACACCTGGCCGAAGCCGAAGCGATCATCACGAGCGCGCGCCTCTCGGGCAAGGGCTAACTAGACACGCGCCCTTCGCAATGCCTGCCGGCAATCGCCGCGCGCTTCGCTATACTGGATGGAAGCCGGTCGCAAACCGGCGTCATTTCATTGGGGACAACAATATGAAGAAGAAACTACCGCTATCGGCATGCACCGTCTTGACGGTGCTTCTGGGGACGAGCGCCGCTTTTGGTCAGGGAAGCCCACCGTGGAAGATCGTTCCGGTCGAGATCTACGCCTGCGAGTTCAACGAGCGCCAGGATGCCGACGACCTGAACGCCTGGGTCGCGCGCTGGAACCGATGGGCCGATTCGAACAGCGTCGATACGTACGCCGCCTGGACGCTCACGCCGTTCTATTACACGACGGAGCAGGAGTTCGACTTCCTGTGGCTCGGCGCGGCGACGGACGGCAACGCGATGGGCGCCGGCACGGACCTGTGGCTGTCGACCGGCAGCGAGCTGAACGAGGATCTACTCGAGATCGTCAGCTGCGGGGCCCATATCGGCCTGGCCTCGGCCGCGTACCGCGTCCCGGCCGGCTTGGACAACTCGCAGACCGGCGTCATCACGATGTCCGATTGCGTGCTGCACGACGGCGTGCGATTTCCGGCACTCGATTCGGCGGCGCGAGCCTGGGCCGACGTCGTCGACGGGGCCGGATCGAAGGTCGCTCTCTATCACTGGTATCCCGTCTATGGGGGCGGCGATGCAGACTTCGATTTCAAGTGGATCGAGGCCTACCAGAACTACAGCGATCTCGGCGCCGACTACGAGCGCATGGGCAACGGCCGGCTCTTCGAGCAGTATCAGTCGCTGTTCAGTCATCTGATGGACTGCGACGACGCGCGCGTCTACAACGCGCAGAATCGGCGCTACGTGCAACTGCGATAGAGCGACCCAAGCAAACCGGGTCTTCGTTAAAGGCGGTGGCGGTCGCCACCGCCTTTTCTTTTGTTTCGCCGTCGCGCTGCGATATGGTTCGTCATTCGTTCCGCCACGCATCGGGAGTCGATGACTACCGAGCTGAGTGTTTGTGTAATCTCGCATTTGCGCAGGTAGCAGGATCTATACGTGAGGGACTCTTCGAGCTGACGAATGGCTACCGAATCCGAAGCTAGCAAGGCTGTCACAGATCGGGCGCTGGCGACTCATCAGCGGGTCGGACGCGTCCTCGGCCCACTCGTGTTCGCGGCGATGTTCGCGACCGAAGGTTGGCAGGACGTCATGTCCGCCGACGCCTGGCGGGTTGCGGCGGTCGCCCTCTGGATGGCGATCTGGTGGGCGACAGAGGCGATCCCCGTCCCCGTAACGGCGTTCATGCCGCTGGCGCTGTTCGAGCCTCTGGGCATTTCGAGCCTGCGCGATGCCGCCGCGCCGTACGCGAACCCGACGATCTACCTGTTCTTGGGCGGCTTCATGATGGCGCTCGCGATCGAGCGCTGGAATCTGCATCGGCGCATCTCGCTCGCGATCCTGGACCGTACCGGCACCGACGGCAAGCGGCTCGTCGGCGGCTTCATGTTCGTCGCCGCGGCGCTCAGCATGTGGATGACGAACACGTCCACGACCATGATGCTCCTGCCGATCGTGCTGTCGGTCGTCGGCGTGATGCGGGAGAACGTCATAGACGTCGACGCCGAGACTATGGACAACTTCCAGGTCGTGATGCTCTTGGGCATCGCCTACGCCGCGAGCATCGGCGGACTGGCCACACTCGTCGGCACGCCGCCGAACGCGCTATTGATTGCGTACATGGCCGAGAACTACGGCCTCGAGATCAGCTTCGCACGCTGGATGGCGGTCGGCATACCCGTCACGTTCGCGATGCTGCCGGTCGCCTGGATCACCTTGACGCGCTTCGTATTTCCCGTCCGCATACCCGCGAACGACGCGGTCGATGCGCACCTCCACGAGCTGCGCGAGAAGCTCGGCCCGATGACAGTCGCGGAGCGGCGCGTCGCGATCGTATTTGGATTAGTCGTGGCCTGCTGGATGTTGAGCGGCCCGATCTCGAGTCTGCTCGGCTTGAGCGGCGTGTCCGACGCGGGCATTGTGATGACCGCCGCGATCCTCTTGTTCATGATCCCGAGTGGCGACCGCGCGCAGCCGCAGCTCATGTTATGGGACGACACGCGCCGCCTGCCCTGGGGCGTGCTCGTCCTGTTCGGCGGGGGCCTGAGCCTGGCCTCGGCGGTATCGACGTCCGGCCTCGCGCTGTGGCTCGGCGAGAGTCTCGCGCCGCTCAACGCGTTCGGCACCGCCGTCTTGGTCGTCGCGGCGGTCGCCCTCGTGATCTACCTCACGGAGCTCACGAGCAATCTCGCGACGACCGCGACGCTGCTGCCGGTCATGGGGGCGATTGCGGTGCAGGCCGGCGTGCCGCCGATCGTGCTGACGGTACCGATCACGATCGCGGCGAGCTGCGCGTTCATGCTGCCGGTCGCGACGCCGCCCAACGCGATCGTGTTTGCCACCGGCGCGATCAGCATCCCGCAGATGGTCAAGGCGGGGTTTTTCCTGAACCTGATCGGCATCGTCGTCGTCTCGATCGTGTCGCTGTACGTTGCGCCTCAGCTACTGCAGTAGGCTATCCATGAAAAAGCTTGAGGAGAGCTTCTACACAGGCGACGACGTCGTTGCAATCAGCCGCCTCCTGCTCGGCAAGGTGCTGTGCTCGAAGGTCGACGGCAGGACCACGAAAGCGATCATCACCGAAACGGAGGCGTACGCGGGCGTCGAGGATCGGGCGAGTCACGCGTACGGCGGCCGCCGTACGAAGCGCACCGAGCCGATGTTCGGACCGGGCGGCAGAGCCTACGTCTATCTCTGCTACGGCATCCATCATCTGTTCAACGTCGTCACCAATCGTGAGGACGTCCCGCACGCGATCCTCGTGCGCGCCGGCGCCCCGCTCGATGGCGTCGATGCAATGCTCGAGCGCCGCGGCAAACGGCGGCTGGACAAGACACTGCTAGCCGGGCCCGGGTCGCTCTCGCAGGCGCTCGGGATTCGGACGGAGCTCTCCGGCACGAGCCTCCAGGGCGAGACGCTGTGGATCGAGGATCAGGGCATCGCCGTCACGCGCCGCATGATTGACATCGGTCCGCGGGTCGGCATCGACTACGCCGGTGGGGATGCGCATCGGCCCTACCGTTTCGTCGTCGATCCCAACGCCCTTGTCGCCGGCCAGGGCGGGCTCCTACGATAGGTTGTCGCGGTGTCGTAGGAGCCCGCCCTGGCGGGCGACTCCTCATTATTGATCGAGCTCGGGCACCGGCGGCTCGGGGGGCGGCGGCTCGGGCGGCGGCGGCGGCGGGCCCGGATCGATCCAATCCGACAGGGCCTTGAAGCGCCCGTCGTCGAGCTCACAGATGAAGCCAGCAGTCTGCGCGTGGTGATCGGTCGGCGTGAAGCTCACCGGCGGCATGATGCCGCCGGAATCCCAGTCGCGGATCGTCTCCATCGCGTCGATGAACGATTCTCGGGTGAGATCGCGACCCGCTCGCCTCAAGCCCTCGACGACCAGGCTGCCCATGACGTAGCCGTACAGCGAGTAACGATTGACGGGATGGCCCGGGTAGTATTCAGCCATCAGCCTGCGGTATTCGACGATGCCCGGTACGTCACTGATGCTCGGGTTCGGGTAGTGACAGAAGCCGATCGTGCCTTCGGCGAAGCCGCCTTCGATGTTGAAGTACTGCTCGTCGGTCAGCGGCCCCGACGACACCAGTCGCACATCCCAGTCGAGAGCCGCCTTGGCCTCGACGATCTTGCGGGCGCCTGCGGGATAGACCGCCATGATGACGGCTTCGGCGCCCAGGCTCTCGAGCGTCGCCATTTCTCGCGCCGCATCCGCGGCGTCGCGCGCCAGCGTCTCGATACCGACCAAGTCATAGCCGAACATCCCGGCAAACAGGTTCGCGCGGCTGGCGAAGTACTGGCCGTAGGCGTTGTTTGCGTAGATCACGCCTATCCGCTCGATGCCGAGCTCCTCTGCCAGGTAGCGGAGGATGACGCGGGTCTCTCCCTCGTAGCGCGGATACGAGGTGAAGATATAGCGTTCGCCGTCGACCGTCAGGAGCGCGGTATGCGGGAACATGTAGGGCACGCCATGCTTCATCGCGTACGGGCCGATCTTCATCGACGCCGGGCCGCCGAAGTTGAACAGCAGGAATACGCCGTCCTCCTGTACCATGCGTTTGACGTTCGCGATCTGTTTCTGAACGTAGTTCTCCCGCGTGCGCGCGTAGCCGTGCTCGACCAGGCGCCGGCCGTGGATGCCGCCGCTCGCGTTGACGTGCTGGATCACGAGGCGCATGCCGAGGTTCTCCTCGTCGGCGGAGAACGACTGCACGGATTTCTCCATGCCGATCACGATGGCGTCGTCGCTGACGCCCTGGAGGAGGAAGAGGGATAACAACAGTGCTTGCATGGCCGCTATTGTAGTGAATCCCGCGGACCGGTAGGAGCCCATCCCGACGGCGATTCTCGCGTATCCATTTTTCAATCGCCCGCCAGGGCGGGCTCCTACGATGCTTTGCCGCTGCGCTGTAGGAGCCCGTCCCGACGGGCGACGAAGCTGGCAGCGTGTTGTAGGAGCCCGTCCCGACGGGCGACGAGAATCAATCTGCCGCGTTCAACAGCTCCTTGAGCTCGGCCACCTCCGCCTCTAGAGCACTCACCCGCTCCGCCAGCGCCGCGACGCTGACCCGATCCGACGACCGCTCAGGCTTGGCCGTCTGCGCCGCATGCGCCTCCAGGTCGACCGGTCCGGAGAATAGATGCATGTACTCCGAATCCTTGCGTCCCGCGGTGCGGGGCAGCTTGACGACCAAAGGCCCGCCTTGCCACTCCATCAACGCGGTGAGCGTGGCCACGACGTCCGAGTTGTCGGCGAACGAATGCAGGCGCCCGCTGCGCGATCGGAGCTCGCCCGGAGTCTGTGGGCCGCGCAGCAGCAGCAGGCAGACGATCGCGAGCTGTGCCGGATCGAACTGATAATCGCTGTAGCGCGTGTTACAAAAACGTTGGGTGTACTTCTCGACGCGGCTCTTGAAATTGCTCTCGACGTTCACGAGCGTCTTGGCTTCGAGGTCCCGGACCGTGCGCTGCACCTCGCCCTGAGTGAGCGACATCACCGGGTGGCGGCTGGATTTCTGGTTGCAGGCATTCGTGAGCGCGTTCAAGGTCAGCGGATACTGATCCGGCGTGACGACGGATTTCTCGATGAGGCAGCCGATCACTCGGGCCTCTTTGGGGGTCAGATTAGCGGGCACTGATTCAACCTCGTCGTCGGTATCGGAAGCACCGTCCTGTCCCGATTAGCGCCAGGCCGGCGGCGACAAGTGTACGCATTACCGGCAACGGCCGCACGCACGTTGGATTCGACAATGTCAGCATCTTCAGCGTTGCCACTTGCATTGAGCCGGCCGTCGAACGGAGAATTGGCTGGACGGCACTCGGCACGCGGAGCTAATCGGTGTTACACCGCTTCCTCATTCTGTCGACATGGATCCTGCTTTCCGGCGGGTCGGCTGCGAGCGCCGATCTCGTCTGGCATTGGGAAGATCGCTTTAACGAGGGCGAAAAGGAAAAGCTGACCGAGTGGATCACGGCGACGGTTGCCGGTATCGAGCAGTTCGTGGCGCCGTATCCGTTCGACATCCATATTCATTTTCACCGGAGCTCGAGCGCAAGGCAGCCGGTTCCTTGGGCGAATACGATACGACGATCGCGCCGCCAGGGCGTGAATTTCCACGTCAATCCGGAGTTCTCGAGCGAGGCGCTGCGTGCCGACTGGACGGCCTATCACGAATTGAGCCATCTGCTGATTCCGTATCTCGGGCGCCAGCATTCCTGGTTTGCCGAGGGGTTTGCGAGCTACATGCAATATCAGGTGATGCAGGCGGTTGGAGTGCTCACCGAGGCGCAGATGCGGGCCCGATATCAGGAGCGCATCGGCAGAGCAGAGCGGCGCTACGACCTGGACCACATGCCGTTCACCGAGGCAGCGCCGACGCTTCGAGCGATGCGTCAATACCCGACCATGTATTGGGGCGGCGCGGTGTATTTCTTGCGTGTCGATCGGGAGCTCAGAGAGCGAAACAAATCGGTCGTGCAGGCGGTGCGAGACTTCGTCAAGTGCTGCCGTTCCAGCCCCCGCGGCCTGAATTCGCTGGTAGCAACACTCGATCGATTGTCCGACGGCCAGGCCTTCCGGCACGAGCTCGACCAAATTCGCACGGAGCCCGGCTTTCCCGATGATTCCGCCGTTTGGTCCGACGACGACTGACTAGCTGCAGCTATCGCGCCAGCATGATCCGCTCGATGCCCTCGGCGACCGGCACGCGGAAGCCCAGATGGTTGTTCATCAGGACCACGATGACGAGGTCCTCGTCGATGTACCATCGCAGGGAGCTTTCGAAATTCGGCAGGCCACCGCCGCGCCGGACGATCTGGCCGTGCGGGGAATCGATGACGTGCCAGCCGTAGCCCTCGTCCCGCACGTACGCGGTGAACATCCGGTCTCTCGACTCCGGATCGAGGACGAGGCCGTCTTTCAACACTGATACCCAGCGGTAGAGATCGCCGACGTTCGTCGCGATGCTGCCGGGACCGCGATTGCCCCAGTCGTCGCGCTGGCTGTCGACAGGGCGCAGCTCGTCCATTGTCTCACCTGCGTAGCCGACGGCGTTTCGCCACACCGGATCGCCCGGCTCCCAGACGTAGGCGGTCGAGCGCATGCCTGCGGGCTCGAAGATCCGCTTCGACAGGTAATCCTCGAACTTCTGGCCGGATGTTTCTTCGACGATCGCCGCGAGGAGCGTATAGCCGGCATTGGTGTAGCGATAGGCTTCGCCGGGCGGCGACTCCATCGGCGCGTCTTTCATCGACCGAACGAAGGCCGCCCGACTGCGGTACTCCAGCTCCGTTCCTCTCACCGCGAGCCCGGCCGTATGCACGAGCAGATGGTGGATGGTCGCAGCGTTCTTCCGTCCCGGGAACGGGCCGAGATGCTCGGCGACAGGATCGTCGACGGAAAGCCTGCCGTCTCGTTCGAGCTGCAGCACCGCCGTCGCCGTGAAGGTCTTCGACACGGATGCAATGTTGAAGCGGGTTTCGGAATCGTTCCGGATATTGTTTTCCCGATCCGCGAGCCCGTAGCCTTTCTTCAATACGACCACGCCGTCACGGGCGACGAGGACCGTGCCCGAAAAACCCCCGTCTGCCTTCGCCTCGAGAAACCGATCGAGTCGCTCGCCCAGTGATCCCCGGACCGCGTCTCCATCGGGAATCGAGCGTGACTCCGCATGAACCGGATACGCGAGCCAGAGAGCTGACGCGAGAAGCAACGCGATCCTTGATCTTATTGGATGGCTCTTCATCGATCGCAACGTAGCAAAGTGCTGCCGATGCCGCAAAAACCGAGTATCATTCCGTTCCCTGCGCCGTCGGAGCGGCTTCAGCCGCGACGATTCGTAGGAGCCCGTCCTGACGGGCGATTATCGTACGGCACGAGTCGTCTACTGAGATACGCAACAATGCGCCCGTAGCTCAGTTGGATAGAGTACCTGGCTTCGAACCAGGTG
>JBFGFX010000122.1:0-10501 GCA_041579335.1 Woeseiaceae bacterium
CTACCTGGCGAGCCAGCAAAATATGCTCGCGCGTCTGCGGCATCGGACCGTCCGCAGCACTCACCACCAAAATCGCACCGTCCATCTGCGCCGCACCCGTGATCATGTTCTTCACGTAGTCCGCGTGACCCGGACAGTCCACGTGCGCGTAGTGACGATTGTCGCTCTCGTACTCCACGTGCGCCGTCGCAATCGTGATGCCGCGCTCCTTCTCCTCCGGCGCATTGTCAATCTGGTCGTAACCCTTCACCTCACCACGACCGTGACGGTCCGCCATCACCTTCGTCAGCGCCGCCGTCAGCGTCGTCTTACCGTGGTCCACGTGACCGATCGTGCCTACGTTCACGTGCGGCTTCGTTCTCTCAAATTTTTCTTTAGACATGAGCGTTTCCTGCGTCTCTCAAGTTCAAAAAAAATACTTCGGACCGCGTCCCTGCGGATCTCGTCCGATCACGTTGTTCTGGAGCCCACACCCGGATTTGAACCGGGGACCTCTTCCTTACCAAGGAAGTGCTCTGCCCCTGAGCTATGTGGGCTGTGATTCCCTCGCCCGCGGCCGTCCATCTGGAGCGGGTGATGGGAATCGAACCCACATCATCAGCTTGGAAGGCTGAGGTTCTACCATTGAACTACACCCGCGAATGCCCTCACCCGGCGACCAGATCTTTAGCTCCCGGCTGCCCTTGCTGCGCCGCCGTGCCAGTTACAGGCGCGCGCAAAAATCCTGACAGTCCTCCTAGACAAAACCGTCGGGATCTCGAAAAAACTCGTTTGTGTGCCTTCCCACCCGGGACGTCAGCCTAGTCCGTGAGGCCGTCGCTCCGTTTGTGTGCCGCGGCAGGGACTCTCAACCAGGGGCAGTAAGCCGTTGATATCGCTCAACTTTGCCGCCACCATCCACCGACAACTGGTGGAGGGGGTAGGATTCGAACCTACGTAGGCATAGCCAGCAGATTTACAGTCTGCCCTCGTTGACCGCTTGAGTACCCCTCCGCGGAAACAAGCCGGCTATTGTCTAAGCCTGCTCGCTACCTGTCAACCGCTAAACCCCTGATTTCCGCGCTTCGGCCGGCCGGCCGTCGGAGCGGCGAGCCTTCCGATTCGGCGTCGCCGCGACGCCACGCGCTCTATCCCTTCCGGCCCGCGATTCCGCCTGGCGCCTCGCAGTCCTCCGCCAGGGCCCAATGCCACGGCTCGTAGACGAACCCGTAGCAGTTGTCGCGCGGATAGGTCATTTCGAAGCCGAACTCGGCCGCCCGTCGATTGAGCCAGGCGAAGGCCGGCGAGTCCTCGAATTCCTCGGTCAAAGGCCGACTCCCCGGGGTGGCGATATCCACCGCGGTGCCGGCGTGATGCTGGCTGAATCCCGGCGCCGCGTTGACCTTCAGGATGTCGGCGATTGCCTGGCCGGCATCGAGCTTTTTCTGGATCAGCGACGCCTGATATTCGAAGCTACGGAAACCGGAGACGATCATCAGCGTAATCCCATCGACGCGCGCCGCGGCGACCATCTCGTGCCAGCGAGCAGCGGCGGCTGGCGTCAACCGCTGTAGGCGGCCGACGAGATTCGGGCCGATGTCGACCAGCTCGGTCGCCTCAGGGTAAAACGGTAGCCGTCCGTCCGCGCCGTAGTCGTCCGGAATGCCGAGCGTGGCGTGTTGTCGTCGCTGTCGGTGAGTCAGCATGCCTTTCGTGCCTGGTACCAAGAGCGAGGCCGGATTGTCCCACAACCGAGCGTCACGGCAAGCGATGCCGCGTCACGTTTCCCCGATTTCGGCCGGAGCCGGCAGTGCGCAGCGCGCCGCACGGCACTAGAATGCTCGTTCCGAGCGACTCACGGACCTCCAGCCATGGCGCGAGATCAGATTTACGCCGGCGAACATGCCGACGAGGCCCCGTTCGAATTCTCGGAAGCCGTCGCAGAGGTGTTCCCGGACATGCTCGAGAGATCGATCCCCGGGTACGCCGATTCCATCCGGGGTATCGGCTCGCTGGCGCGCCGCTACGTCAAAGCCGGCAGCCGCTGCTACGACCTCGGCTGCTCGCTGGGCGCCGCCACGCTCGCCATGCGCCACAACATTACGGCATCCGGATGCCGAATCATTGCGATAGACAATGCGCCCGCGATGGCGGCCCGCTGCCGTGCGATCGTCGCCGAAGACGACGGCGAGGTTGCGGTCGAGGTCATCTGCGGCGACGTCCTCGACGCCGAGATCGCAGATGCTTCGATGGTCGTCATGAATTACACGCTGCAGTTTCTGCAACCGGCCGATCGTGCGAGCATGGTCCAACGGATCGCAGACGGCATGCGACCAGGGGGCTTGTTCATCCTGTCGGAGAAGGTCGTTCATAACGATCCGGCGATCGACGCGATGCTGGTGGAATTGCACCATGACTTCAAACGCCGGCACGCCTACAGCGACCTCGAGATCAGCCGTAAACGTGCGGCGCTCGAGAACGTGCTGATACCCGACGACATCGCGACGCACGAGCAGCGGCTCGAAGCGTCGGGCTTTCAGCACGTGGGCATCTGGCTCAAGAACCTCAATTTCGCCTCGTTCGCCGCGATTCGCTAATGCTCGACCTCGGCAACTTGTTTTCGGCTTTGGTGACCGAAGGTCTCGGCGATTGGCGTACCTCCCTCGAGCCTCTAATTGCCGAGCGCACCGGCGAGCACGCGCACGGCGACTTGAAGAACTGGCGCGAAGCGGTCGACGGCCTGCCCGAGATAGACCGATTGCCGGCCGAGCTCGACGCGGCTGCCGTGGGAGCGCCCAACGCCGCACTCGACGCGCGCGACAGAGCGGCTCTGCGAAAGAGCCTGCTTTGCCTCCGGCCCTGGCGCAAGGGGCCGTTCGTCATCGACGGTATTCACATCGATGCGGAATGGCGCTCGGATCTCAAATGGGACCGCGTCGTGCGTGCAATGCACCCCCTCGAAGGAAGGCTGGTGCTGGACGTAGGCTGCGGCAACGGCTACTACGCGCTGCGCATGCTCGGTGCCGGCGCGCGGCGGGTCTTGGGCATCGATCCGACACTTCTATACGTGCTGCAGTTCGAAGCGTTGACCCGGCTGCTCGAGCCGCTGCCGGCGCACGTGTTGCCGCTGCGGTTGAGCGATCTGCCCGCGCGCTCTCGTGCTTTCGACAGCGCCTTCTCGATGGGCGTTCTGTATCACCAGCGCGCGCCGCTCGAGCACTTGAGACAGCTCCGCGAGGTGCTGCGTCCCGGCGGTCAGCTGGTCCTCGAAACGTTGATACTGCCCGGCGACGAGCCGCTGTCGCGCACGCCCGCGGGGCGCTACGCTCGCATGCGCAACGTCTGGCATCTGCCGAGCGTGCCCGAGCTTCAGATTTGGCTGGCACGCAGCGGCTTCACAGACGCAAAGGTCGCCAACGTCACGGCAACGACTATCGACGAGCAGCGCAGCACCGAATGGATGCCGTTCGAATCCCTGGCTGAGGCTTTGGACCCGGCCGCCCCCGAGCGAACGGTGGAAGGCTGGCCGGCCCCGCGCCGTGCCCTCTTGGTTGCCCGGGCCCCCTGACTTCCGCTGCGGCTCCCTTGACGTCGGCGAGGTAGTTTCTTAAATTTCAGTTCTGACTGAAAAAAGTGAATGGCATGGAAATGTCACCCGCCGTCGAGAAGTACGTCCTGCACTGGGGCGAGATGGGCACCCGCTGGGGCACCAACCGCACGGTCGCCCAGATCCAGGCGCTGCTGTACCTCTCGCCGCGGCCACTGCGCGCCGACGAGATCGTCGATATGCTGTCGGTCGCGCGCTCGAACGTCAGCACTAGCATCCGTGAGCTGCAAAGCTACGGCCTGGTGAAGATGACCCACGTGCTCGGCGATCGGCGCGATTATTTCGAATCGCCGCACGACGTCTGGGAGCTGTTTCGCATCATCATCGAACAGCGCAAGCAGCGCGAGCTCAACCCGACGCTGTCGATGCTCAGAAGCTGCGCAGCGGAAGTCGAAGCCGAGACCTCGACCGATGACATCACCAAAGAGCGCATCAAGAACATGCTCGCGTTCGTCGAATCGGTGAGCGAGTGGTACGACAAGATCCGCGAGGTGCCGACGACGACGCTGCAAAAGTTGATGAAGCTCGGCGCCGGCATCGCGAAGCTCGTCAACAAGCGCTGACTTGCCGCCGCCTTCGGTGTGGGACCGGCTTGTAGGAGCCTGCCCTGGCGGGCGACATCGGCGTCGACAAAGGTCGCCCGTCTTGTAGGAGCCCGCGAGCCGGGGCGCCCGTCGGGAAGGGCACCTACGAATCGGAGTCGGGCAGCGGGACGGTCGCGGGCGGCAGGCAGGCATCGACGGCCTCGGTGGTGCCGGCCGAGCGGACGCGCACCAGCCAAACCGAGGGCTCGACCGCCGCGCTCTCGGGCCCGCCGCTGACCGCGCCGGGCGGGCGATAGTAGTAGCCGCCGGGGGTGTACGTGTCGGTGACGATTTCGCCGTTCACGCATTCGCTGTGGCGGTAGCTGCCTTCGAGCAGGAAGCCCTCCTCAACGACGGACCGGCTCCGCCACGGTTGCGTCGCATGCGGTTCGATTCTCAGTAGCCAGGTGCGGGCGCCGCTGCCCGGGTCGGCGCGGAGCTCTTTGATGGACAGCCCGAGATCGGCCGGATCCGCGGACACCGGCTGCCACGGGACAATTGCGCGGTTCGAGATCAACGGCGTGCGAATGACGCTCGCGGGGTGCGCGTCGTCGATGAAGTAGAGAATGTGGGCGCCCGATTCCGTCTGCAGCCGCGCGCCGGTCGAGCCGTCGGGCAAATAGGCGTAACCGCCGGGCGGCAGCGTGAACTCGCCGAGGATCACGGTGCCCGCGAGCACGTAGATTTCGACGCTCTTGTTCGGCAGCCCCCCGGTCGTGAAATTCCACGCGGGTGGCAGCGTCAGGAGATTGCTGGAACGGCGCGTGTCCGGGTTGCCGGCGAGACGCTTGGCTCTGACCCCGGGCAGATCCGCCATGAAGATATCCGGCAGCTCGTCGACCTGGATGAACGCCGGATACGGCGGTAAAGGCGTCGAGGCGGCGCACGCCGCAACCAGGAGCCAGACCGAGAGGAGCGCTGCCGGGCCTCTGGCTCGACCGATCGCCGACCGGGAAGTTAAAAAAGCCGCCCAGAGAGCTGGGCGGCAATGAAGCAGAAGGTGCATCAGGCGCAGATCAGATGGACATCGAACGAGCGCGAACATCCCGTTCTCGAATCGTTCCGTCGAACCTGCTCCTTACCCCGTTATCGCGTTTCGGCTGACGCATGGGCGAGGGTCCGAGCCCGTCGCAAGCGTCGGAACGACTGACCATGATGAGAGGGATCATGCCAGTGCGTTCGCCGAATCCTGCATCCTGTATGGCGATCACGCCGGTATTGCCTTAGCTATACACCTCATCTCCGTGCGTACCGAACTGGTACGGCCGCAGATGCTACTACATCTTGTGCCTCAAAGCGAGCCGTTCACAAGATGTAGATACGAGGGGAAAACGGCTCCGCGGACGGTTGAACCCCTTTGCCGCGGCGGCGCCGAAACGCGTACCCTGCCTGCGAGCCGGCGCCGACCCAGCGCGGACGCGGGCTCTTAAAGCCACGACAGGACCGGGAATCCACCAATGACCGACGATCATCGCTATCCGACCGACAACCGCACCACCGTCAAGCAGCTCGGCGACAAAGCCCACTACGACAAGGCGGCGGTGCGTCGGGTCCTCGACGCCGGGCTCGTCGCGCACGTCGCGTTCTGCCAAGACGACGGGCCTGTCGTCGTACCGATGATCTACGCTCGGCAGGACGACACGCTGTTTCTGCACGGCGCGCGCAAAGCGCGAGTCATACGCATGCTGGAAAAGCAGCGCTCTGCCTGCGTCAACGTCACGCTGCTCGACGGCATCGTGCTCGCGCGCTCGGCGTTCAACTCGTCGATGAACTATCGCTCGGTCACGGTGTTCGGCGTTCCGCGGCTGTTGGAGGACACGGACGAGAAACTACGTGCGATGCGAGCGATTAGCGAACACGTGATGCCGGGCCGCTGGGACGAGCTGCGTGCGCCGCACGACCGTGAGATAAAGATGACCGGCGTCATCGCGCTCGAGATCGAGTCGGCATCGGCAAAGATCTCGAGCGGCGGTCCGAACGACGAAGACGACGACTACGACATCCCGATCTGGGCCGGCGTGTTACCGGTCAGCACGGAAATCGGGTCGTTGATCGACGACGATCGGCTGCTGCCCAACGTCGAGGCGTCTGCCGCCGTGCGCGCGCTTATGGGCCGCGCGCTATAGCCCGACTCATAGGTGCCCGGTCTTCTTCCACAGCGTGGTCGGCCGAAGCGCTTTCAGGCTCGACACGTCGCCCGCGGGAAACCGCAGCCAGGACTCGGGCGGATAGGAGCACCCGGACTCCTCCACCATGCCGTCGACGACGAACACCTCAGTGCCGGCGTCGTCCGGTGCGAGGTCTAAGGATTCACCCGCGTCGAGGCGGCGCATCTCGACTCGCTCGGTGCCGTGCTCGTGGAGCAGCAGCGACCTCGGGTCGGCCGCCCACGCGCGGGGATCGGACGTGTCGATCGAGAACTGACTCAGATCGTCGGGCTCGAACTGCCGCAGCTTGACGAGGATGCGGCAGCCCCTCTCGCTGAACGGCGCGTGCGAGGAGCCCGGTGGATTCCGCACGTAGCAGCCGGGCGGATAGTCGCCGGTCTCGTCGGAGAACACGCCGTCCAAGACGAGGAACTCCTCGCCTTTCGCGTGCTCGTGACGCGGAAACGCGCTGCCGGGCGCGTAGCGGACGATGCTGGTCGCGCGGGCGACCTCGTCGCCGATCCGGTCGAGCATGAGCCGGTCCACGCCGGATTCCGGCGAGCGGATCCACTGCGTATCGTCGGGGACCACGGCGGCTCGTTTCGAGAAATCCGCGTTGATGCGCAAGCTGACACCTCTCGGTAACTCGATATACGTAGTGTAGCGCGCGGTCGGCGCCGCGAGGGCACAAAAAAACCCCGGGCGAATGCGCCCGGGGTTCCGAGTGCGTCTCTCGTTACTCGTAGAGGTACTGCAGCTCCGCGCCCCAGATGCGGCCTTTGTTCAGCGGCGAGAACGTCGCACCGGTGCCAGTCAGGGACGGCACGAAGGAGAACGGGCCGCCCGGGAAGATCGGAGGCAGCTGAGTGTCGCCGCCGATCGTCGACTCGTCCTTCAGGTTCTTGCCGAAAACCGAAGCGATCAGGCTGCCGTCCATGAGCTCGAGGCTGATCCGCGCGTCGTACATGTCGACCGCCCGCAGCTGCCCGGCATTGCTGTCCGTATACGCGGCCGGGTCGCGGCGATGGCCGCTCGCCTGCACCGTCAGCTGTCCCCACGCCGTCTCACGCTCGTAAATCAGCTCGCCGCCGTAGGACCAGGGCGACAGCCTCGGGAGATCGAGCTGTAGATCCTGATTGTCAATCACGCCGTCGCCGGAAATGTCGAATCGCACCTCGTCGTAAGAGCCGTCGACGTAACCCATGAGTGCGCGCAGGAACAGGTTGTCGGACAGCGCGATGCTCGCCTCGGCGTCGAACCCGTGGATCGTCGCATCGGCCGTGTTCTGAATGATCTGCACGACACCCGCGGCCGGATCCGGCAGGTTGACCTCGCGCTGCAGGTCGTCGATCTTATTGAGGAAGCCGGCCACGTTCAGGCGGATACGGCCGCCTACGAGATCGGTCTTGATCCCGACCTCGAAGGAGTCCTGCTCCTCCTCGTCGAACGGTCCGGGCGATGCGGTCGGCGACGTGTTGCGCAGGTTGTAGCCGCCGCTGCGGAAGCCCTTGGTCCAAAAGCCGTAGAGCTGCGTCTCGGGGTTCGGCGTCAGCTGCACGCCGATCTTCGGCGAGACGTTGGACCAACTCTTTTTGTTGACGAAGTCGAACGCCGTGCAGCCGGCGGCGATCGAGCATGCGTTCAGCGGGTTCGGCTGCGGCAGCAGGGTTGCGATGTCGGCGCTCTTTTCCTCATCGGTATAGCGCAGGCCGAGGTTGAACGTGACCATCTCGTGCACCGCGATGTCGAGCTGCGCGAAGAGGCCCAACGTGTCCTGCTCCTGATTGCCACCGCCGGTCAAAACGGCGCCGAGCGGCGGAAGCCTGCGTTCCTCGACGTACTCGATGTCCTGGGTGAAGTAATAGATTCCCGTCGTCAGGTAGGTGTTGCCGAACGAGCCGGCGTAACGCAGCTCGTTCGAGATCTGATCCTGATCGGTCGTCGCCGGCGCATGGAACACGAACGCCGGTGAGGCGTCGATGTCGCCGAGCGATGCCGCCTCGTACTTGCGCCAGCCGAAGATGTTCGTTATCTGGCCGTCGCCGAACGCGACGTCCCAGTTGAGCTCGGCGATCGCGTGGTTCCATTCGTTGTCGTAGAACCCGGTCTCGTCGATCGAGAAACGGAAATCTTCGGTGCCGAAAAGACCCGCATTCTGTGAGGCGGGGCCGTCGCCTTCGGCCTCGCCGTGCTCGAAACGCACGATGATGTCGACCGTGTCGGTAGGAGTAAACTCGAGCGCGCCGCGGACGAGCGTCGTTTCCGCTTTGCCGTGCTCAGCGCCCGTCGCCAGGTTATCGTGCCAACCGCCGTCGTCGTTGTAATAGACCGCCAGCTTGCCGCCGATCGCATCGGTCAGCGGGCCGGTCACGACGCCGGACGCATAGAAATTGTCGCCCGTCTCCCCGGCGACGCGTGCATTGATCTCGAGCTGATCGGTCGGCCGGGTCGTGTTGATGAGCACCGCGCCGCCGGTCACGTTGCGGCCGAACAGAATGCCCTGCGGCCCGCGCAGCACCTCGACGCTCGCCATGTCGAACGTGTCGAACACGACGCCGGCGTTGAAGCCTAGGTACATGCCGTCCACGAACACGCCGACCGTCGGGTCGATCGACGGAATCGAGCTGTTGATGCCTAAGCCGCGGATCGAGAAGTTCGCCGTGCCGCGCGTCGTGCCGATGTCTTCGAGCTGCACGCTGGGCGCCGCGAAACCGAGCCGTTGCAGATCGCGCAGATGCATGGCGTCGAGCTGCGACTGATTGAACGCCGTCACCGCGACCGGCGCCTGCTGCACGTCGATGCCGCCGGCGCGCTTGGTCGCTGTCACGATGATCTCTTCGAGGAACGCTTCGGACGCGGTCTGGGCGAACGCGCCGCCGCTGAGCGCCGCCAAGGTCGCCGCCAGAATGAAGCGTCGCGAGCCGCTGTGGGTTGGTTTCATTGCTTGTTCTCCAAACTTGGGTGGGGCCGTTAGCTGTGTGTTTGCCGCGACCAAAATTGTCGCACCGGCTTGGACCCGGACTTGTCAAGGAACCGATGTTGGCGCCTATAGTACTGAAACTACTTGGATAAGTTAACGAATTTGAGGCTCGTGGCCGACGGACGGCTCGGAGTTGCGGCGACGCAACGGCGAGACGTCTGCCGGCTGCGCTAGGAGGCCTCGTTCACGTGCGGGAATTGGCTGTGCTCCATCTCGAGCCGGAGCAGCGCTTCCTTCGTCTTCAAGCCGCCGCCGAAGCCGGTCAAGTCGCCGCTCGAGCCGATCACGCGGTGACAGGGGATCACGATCGGCAGCGGATTGCGCCCGTTCGCGGCGCCGACCGCGCGGACCGCCTTCGGGCGCCCGATCCGCGCGGCGATGTCGCTGTAGGAAGCCGTCGTCCCGTACGGGATCTTCTTGAGCTCCTCGAGCACCTCGAGCTGGAATTCGGTGCCGGTAGGCTTCAGCGGCAGGTCGAACTCCTTCAGCGAGCCGTCGAAATACGCCGTGAGCTGCCGGCGCGCCTCGGCGAACGGCTTCTCCGAATAGATCCAGTCGGTCTCGGGCTCTCTGCGCCTGCTGCCTTCGGGAAAGCTGATCAGCGACAGGCCGGTCTCGTCCCCCGCCAGCAACAGGTCACCTATCGGCGTCTTCAGGTAGCAGTAGTACATCTTTCATCCTCCGGCGCCGGGCGCGGCCTGCCACAGGAGCAGCGCGGCGTAAGCGCGCCACGGCCGCCAGGCTTCCGCCCGTGCTCTTAGTGTAGTCGGCGAGACACGGCGCGGCATGTCGATCGCCTTCATCAGGCCCAGATCGGACGCCGGGAACGCGTCCGGGTGCTTCAGCGCCCGCATCGCGACGTACTGGGCGGTCCAGTCGCCGATTCCCTTGATCGATTGGAGCTTGCGGCAGAACTCGCCGATGGGTTGGGCGCAGCCGAAGTCGAGCTCGCCGCGGACGACGGCCCGCGCGAGCGCGCGGATCGTATCGATGCGCGACTGCGTGAGGCCCATGCCGTTCATCCGTGCGCGCGCGAGCCGTTCCGGCGTCGGGAACAGGACCCGCAGCGAATCGGCCGGGTGCTCGTCCGAGAGCGCAAGCGGCACGCCGTAACGGCATACGATCCGGCCGGCGAGCGTGGTCGCCGCGGCGACCGACACCTGCTGCCCGAGGATCGCGCGGACGGCGAGCTCGAAGCCGTCCC
>JBFGFX010000123.1:0-10426 GCA_041579335.1 Woeseiaceae bacterium
AGCAGGAGCTCAATCTGAAGGAGATCGGCCAGATCCTGGGCGTCAGCGAGTCGCGCGTTTGCCAAATCCACGGTCAGGCGATGGCTCGGTTGCGAGTCATGGTCGACGCCCGCTGAGTGGAGATGCACGTGTCCGATCTGATCAAAGGAATCAAGAGCATCCTGCCGACGTATCCGGTCAAGCCGATACAGCCGGGCTCGAAAGACCGCAAGTCCGACAAGCGCAAGAAGGACCAGCCCATACCGGATAACGCGGACGAGCGCGGCGACGACGACAAACCCGCCATTGACGAGTACGTGTGATGATGACCGTTAGCCTACCGTTCTACCTGATTCTGCTTGCGAACGCCGCGCTGATCGTAGCGGCGGTGTTCGCGATTCTCGAGCTCAGGCGCAGGCTCGGGGATTCCACCGATTTTTGGCACAGCCCGACCGGTGCCGCTCTGCAGGCGGACGGATCCGCGACAACCGCGGAACAAAGCCGGCTCATCGCCGCGCGCATGGCCGCGCTGGAACGGGCAGTTGCCGAGCTCGGCCGGCGCAGCCAAACGACGATCGAGGAGCGTGTCGTCGATCCAGCGATGGCGCACGCAGTCCGCATGGCCAAGCGCGGCGCCGACATCGATGATCTGACCCAGAGCTGTGGCCTCAACATCGGCGAAGCCAAACTCCTGCACCGCCTGCACGGCAAGCGACCGAATGCGGAGCAGGACTCGAGACCTCTCGCCAGGAGTGCATGAAATGACCGATCGAGAAGCGATGAAATTCGTCACGGAGCTGGCGCACGAGCTGAGCTCGGGACAGGTCCAACTGCCGTCGTTGCCAGACGTGGTCGTCAAGATCCGCAGGTTGCTGGAACAAAAGAATTGCGACTTCGATAGCGTCGCGCAGGTCGTCAACGCCGATCCGATGCTGGTGTCACGGCTGATGGTGTTTGCCAACTCCGCCGCCTACAACACCAGCGGAGAAAACGTCACATCCGTCGAGGCGGCAATCAGCCGACTGGGGTTCGAGCTCGTGCGCAACACGGCGATTTCACTCGCGATCAAACAGCTGTTCCTCGGCGAGAAGCACAAGGCGATTGCCAGGCACGTGCGCAACCTGTGGGCCGGCAGCATGCAGCTGTCGTCGCTTGCCCATGCGCTCGCAGAGAATCACGAAGAAATCGACGAAGATACGGCTTATCTTTGCGGTTTGATGCATCACGTGGGCAAGCTCTACATTCTGACAAAGGCCAAGGACTATCCGGAGTTTCTAGGCAACGCCGGCGCTTTGCAGCTCGTCATCGACGAATGGCATGGAAAAATCGGCAAGAGCATCCTCGAAACATGGGGCTTCCCGGCCGAGATCTGCGAGTCTGTCGATCCCGGCGAGAATCTGGACGAGCATACGCATCTCGCACCGACGATGGCGGACGTCATGTTCGTGGCGCAGCGGCTGTTTGCTGCGGCGGACGAAGGTGCGCCGGATTTCGCCGCGATACCCTCGTGCGTGAAGCTCGGTATCGACGAGCAGAGTGCGGCGGAAGTACTGGCGGCCTATCGCGAGAAACTGCAGTCGGTCCAGAGCCTGCTGTCGAAAGCCGCGTAGCGATCTATGCCTAGTCCGACAGGCTCGACTCTTCCAGCTCGAGCCGGCGCATACGCAGCGTCTCGGATTCCCGGTTGAAGAGATGCTGGATGAGGATCTCTTTCTGCGCGGGCTTCATGCCCTGGAACTCCACGGCGACGCCGAAAGGCCGACTGGCGTCGATGTCCCCTGGTGGATCGAGGTTACGCACGACCCTACAGAACGTCTCGATGTAACGATTGTCGGACTCCAGTAGGAAGCGCAGCGCCAGCTTGGTGCCTTCCTCGAGGTGTTTCTCAGTCGCGAAAGCCATGCCGTCGGCGCCTATCTCGCAGGTCAGCGGTTCCGAGCGTGCGAGCGAGGCTTTCGATTCGCGCAGCTCGGGCAGCTGCTCGATGATCGCGTTGAGCTTGTCGTTGAGAATTGTCATGCATTCCGCAAGCCGCCCGGATTCGTTCCTCAAGAGATAGAGCTTTTCTTCGAAACGTGCATCGAGGTCGAGGAGGGTGGAGCGAATACCGTCGCTGACGCCCTTGCGCAATTTGCGATGTTCGAGTCCCTGGTGGAATTCGCGGTCGCTGATCACCTCGTACTTGAGGTAAACCCGTTCGGTAACACGGAACGAGCGTCGGTTCTCTTGTCCGTTGCTGTTCATATCGGATTCTCCTGCGCGGCGCCGGGCGTCCCCGGCAGGGCGTCGTCGACGCTGACCTCCTCACGCCGATCGAGCTCGTTGCCGCGGACTATGCTGATATCGACCCGTCGATTCTTCGCTCGGTTCTCGACCGTCAAATTGTCCGCCCGCGGTCGCGTATCCGCGTGACCCGTGACGACGAATCGTTCCTCCGATAGCGTCGCCGTCTTGAGCAACTCGTGCGCTACGGACACGGCGCGCGCCGAGGACAGCTCCCAGTTAGAGCGAAATCGCTCGTTCGATATGGGTACGTTGTCGGTATGGCCTGACACGATGACGTCGCCGCTGTTTGTGTCGATAAGGCTGCCGATCTTCGAAAGCACCGGCAGGAATTCTCCGCGTATCTCTGCATGACCGGAATCGAAGGATGCTTTTTCCAGGATATGGATGATCACCTTTGCCCCTTCAGTCCGAACCGACACGCTGCCTTGCTCGATTTCCAGCCTTAGTGCCGAGCGAATCCGACGCGCGTGCTCCTCGGTTTCCTCGCGGTCCTTCTTTTCCCGATCGAGCGCATCGAGCGTGTTCTGGTTCGAATCGATCGTAAACTGCTTGACGACATTGAGCGCCGTCGGCTCGGGTCTGCCGGGGCTGAATTCTCGGGCGATAATGCTCGTGCCTTTCGGCATCGTGCGCGCCTCCACCTCGGCCTGGACGCCGAAGGCGTTCTTCATCGAACCGGCCAGCTGTTTGAACTTGGCGACGTCCATCTCGGAAAAGGACAGCATGAGCACGAAGAAGCACATCAACAGCGTCATCAGATCCGCAAACGTCATGACCCACGCCGGTACACCTTTGCTTTCCTTTTTTTCGGGAGCTGCATCGGCCATGTTCGCTTCCTACGAGCGGCTCTATTCCTCACCGTCTTCCTGCTGGCGCTTGGACTTCGGTAGATAGGTCTCCAGCATGCTCTCGATGACGCGGGGGTTCTGCCCGCCCTGAATGCCGATCAGGGCGTCGATGATGAGCGACTTCGTGACGTGTTCCTCGCGGCTGCGCACTGCGAGCTTGTCAGCGATCGGCAGCGCGAACATGTTGGCGAGAATGGCGCCGTAGAGCGTCGTCAGCAAGGCGACCGCCATGGCCGGACCGATCTGCTTCGGGTCGTCCATGTTGGCCAACATCTGCACGAGACCGATGAGCGTCCCGATCATCCCCATGGCGGGCCCGACGTCGCCGATCGCCTTGAAGATGTCCTGCCCGTCGTTGTGTCGCTGTAGAGTCAGGTTCAGGTCTTTGGCGAGCATCGAGCGGACGATATCGGCGGGGTGGCCGTCGATCAGCAGTCCCAGACCGCTCTTCATGAAGTCGTCCGGCACCTCGGCGTCTTCGAGCGCCAGAAGGCCACCCTGGCGGGCCGTCTTGGCGAGCTCGACCGCCGTCTGAATCAGCTCCTCCGGGGGCGTGGGCCTGTGCAAGAATGCTTTGACGGCGATCGAGGCCGCGCCCAGGAACTTGCCGAGACTGAACTTCATCATCGTGACGAGGACCGTGCCCCCCAGCACCACGAGCAGCGACGGCGTATTGATGAACGTACCCGCGGAGCCGCCGAGCATGATCGACGCCAGCACGATGCCGAACGCGCCGATGAGACCGATGAGTGTCGCCAGATCCAAGTTACTGCCCTCCGCTCGACTGGATTAGCCCGTATCCGACGGCCGAGCCGGATCGTCCGTGAAAGACACAACTACCAACAGGGTTATCGACGCGATCGGCCGCGTCTTTAGGCGCGGTAGGCCCATTGAGGGCGTGGGTGCCGCCCGGAGCGGGCGCCGCAGCCGGCGCTGGCCGGATTGCCACGCGTCACTCCTCTTCCGGCGCGGCCGCTGCGCACGCGGCGCGGTCGCGACCGGCCGCCTTGGCCTCGTACAGCGCCTTGTCCGCCCGATCGATCAGCGACTTGGCGTCGTCCAAAGCCGTGATCTCGGCATACCCCACTGAGCAGGTCAGCTCGAGGTCCGTGCCGTTCGGGATCTCTATCTCGCGAACACGCGCCAGGAAACGCTCGAGCAATGGCCGCGCATTGGCGGCGCTCGTGTCGCTCAAGATCACGGCAAACTCGTCACCGCCGTAGCGCGAGACCAGATCGCTTTTGCGAATGAACGACCGCGACAGCGCCTCGCCGACCGCTCGCAGCACGGCGTCGCCGGCCGCGTGTCCGCAGCGGTCATTGATCGATTTGAAGTGGTCCAAGTCGATCAGGACCAGCGTGACTGGCTGATGGGTCATGAAATACAGGTTGACGCACTGCTCGATGCCGGTGTCGAAGGCGCCCCGATTGAAGACCTCGGTCAGCGTGTCCCGCGTCATCGCCTCGCGGGCCGCTACCAGGTCCTGGCGCAGACTCGACATCCGCTCGTTGAGTTCATGAATCCTGTGCTCGTACTCCTCGCGCTGCCGAGCGAAAGTCTCGCTGACGTCTTGCACGGCCTGGCTGACGGCGCGCTCTATCTCCGCGAGGCCCCCTGCGTTGACAGCCTGCTCGATGGTCGCCAGACACTGGATGATCGAATCCTCGGTAAGCTGCTCCCGTTCGCCGATCTGCCGCAATCCGGCCACCAGGTCTTCGACCACGGCGCGGTAGTCGCCGAGCCGCTCGGTGACGAAATCGCGTTCGTCGTGCCGCCTGTCGATGAAGAACCGTCGCACCTGTGACCAGTCGCGACCGCCGTCGGGCAGTAGCTCGATGCCGGCTGATGGAATGGCGGCACCGTTCTCGACGTGGCGCGCATAGGCGGCGCATTCGGCGAGGAACGTGTCGGGATCGACGTCTCTCGCGGTCGGAAACGCAGCTTCCCCCATCGTGCGCAGCACGCAGCCCAAGGTGTCGAGCGCGCCGTCGACCAAGGCGCTCTCGTCGCGACCATCGCGCTCGGCGTCGGCGCCTTCCTCGGTGCCGCCGCGGATGAGTTTTTCTACCAGACCCATGTTGCGCCAGAAGAGCCAATCGTCAGCCACCGGGATATGTGCTCGTAATCGGCAAAGTGACCGAAATCTTTAGTGTTTTTTCGCGATACGCAGGCGCCAGCTGGCAGCTGCGGGACATTTGTGGTCGGAAATGACCTTGGATCGACGCCGGCTGTTATATTTGTGTCTAGAAGTTCATATGAGAATCATCATTCACGGACAATTGCGCGAATGGGTTAGCGACAATATATTACGTAATATTACTGATGTTATGCCAAAACTAGTTCGTGCAACGCATTGAATTATTGTAAGGACGAGTGAGCGGCGCGACCGCCGGAACGGCGCGATCGGCGCTCAAAGAAACTAATCGTATATCAATAAGATGTACGCATGGGATCGCGACCGCCCCGCGGTCGCTCGAGCACGCCGCCAGGGCAGGACAGGCTGCTGCCGAGAGGCAGCGGCCCGCAGTAAGATCGGTAATATGCGCGTTTGGGCAGCCAAAAATAGGAAAAAAAGCGCAGATGAAGGGTCTGCTTCCGATAGGCGTGGCCACGCCGTGGCTCGTTCGCCGTGGACGGGCGGCGCATGAGCCCCGAACCGGTAATCCTCGTGATCGACGGCGGCGAAGCGCGCGCCCAGGACCTGAAAGCGTCCATCGAGTTCATGGACGCACCGCGGGTCAGCGTGGTCGGTCCGAACGACTGGCGCGCGCGGCTCGGCAACCGGCGGCTGGCGGCAATATTCGTCGGTGACGATCTCGATCAGGACGCGCTCGATCGCGTGATCCGCGAGGTCGGCGAATTCGATCCCAATACGCCGATCGTGCGGGTGCGCGGCAGAGACCCGGGCCCGACGACGGACTGATGGCGAGTCGCAGCGCACACCGGCGGCAGCAGTTTCCCTGGGCGCGATTCTACGAGTTGGCCTATCCGATCCGATTCGACGAGTTGGGCGACGTCCTCGACGAGATATGGGCGACCTGCCGGCAGCGGCGCGGCGGGACGACGACACACTGCGGCGACGAGCTTATTGGCGAGAGCGCCGATACCCGCATGATCCGATCCCTCGTTGAGCGCGTCGCACCGTCTACGGCGACCGTGCTGATCACCGGTGAATCGGGCACCGGCAAAGAGGTCATCGCTCGCCAGATCCATCGGCGGTCCGGGCGCGACGGCCCCTTCGTAGCCATCAACTGCGGCGCGATACCCGATCATCTGCTCGAGAGTGAGCTGTTCGGTCATGAGCGTGGCGCGTTCACCGATGCGGTGTCGGCGCGACGCGGCCGCTTCCAGCAGGCCCATGGCGGCACGCTGTTCTTAGACGAGATCGGCGACATGCCGAGCGCGATGCAGGTCAAGCTGCTCAGGGTGCTGCAGGAGCGCACGGTCGAGCCGGTGGGGGGCACCCGCAGCGTGCCGATCGACATTCGCGTCGTCACGGCGACGCACCGCGATCTGCCGAAACGGATCGAGGAAGGCTCTTTTCGAGAGGATTTGTACTATCGCCTGAGCGTGTTCCCGATCGAGGTACCGCCGCTCCGCCAGCGGCCGGACGACATTCCGCCGCTGATCGACGAGATGATCGCGCGCGCCCGGCAGAGCCTCGGTGTGGGCGTCATCTTGGACGACGATGCGAGGCGCGCGCTCTACGACTACGGCTGGCCAGGTAACGTGCGCGAGCTCGCGAATCTGATCGAGCGGCTCGCCGTGATCAAGCCGAACGGCCTGATCGGCACAGACGATCTGCCGCGTCCGTTCGGGCCACGCGCCGACGGGGAGGACGAGACGCGCGCACCGGACAATACGGCGTCGACACCCGCGGCATCGACCCTCCCGCAGGACGGCATCGACCTCAAGCGCTATCTGTCGAGCGTCGAACGGCGTGCCATCGAGGCCGCGCTCAGAGCGTCCGACGGGGTAGTCAAGACGGCGGCCGATCGCCTCGGCATGGGCAGAACGACTTTGGTCGAGAAGATCCGCCGCTATCACATCATCCACTAGGCGGGCGGATCGCGTCGTCGAGCCTCTCGCCACAGTGCGG
Source organism: Woeseiaceae bacterium (assembly GCA_041579335.1). GTDB lineage: Bacteria > Pseudomonadota > Gammaproteobacteria > Steroidobacterales > Woeseiaceae > JBFGFX01. The sequence continues at coordinate 7,213 of JBFGFX010000123.1, forward strand.
GCAGCGTCGGCTGCGCGTGACCGCTTCGAGCGCCTGGCTTACCTTGCCGGCATCGAGGATCTGGCTCGCGGTATGCTTACCCAGACCTAGATCGATGCGCAGGCTCTCGAGCTCGTTGATCTCGTCATCGGTCAACACGCCGTCTTCCCAGGCTTCTTCGGCATGCGCCCGATACTGCTGCGAGCGCAAGCGGAGCTGCTGCGCAAAGCCCGAGGCGAGGATGCCGGTGGGCAGCGCAACCATGCCCAGTCCGACAACGGTGATCAATGCGCCGAACACCTTGCCGCCGTTCGTAACGGGCGTAACGTCGCCGTAGCCGACCGTCGTCAAGGTCGAGAACGCCCACCACATAGCGGCCGGAATGCTGCTAAACGCGATCGGCTGGGCATCGCGTTCGAAGTAATAAATGCCCGATGCCGCCAGCAGCATCACCGTCAAAAGGATAAAGAACGCGGCCGACAGATTGCGGCCGTTCTCGGAGATCGTCGCGACGAGCATGTTCAATGCCGCGGAGTAGCGCGTCAGCTTGAGTACTCTGAGCAGCCGGACGGCACGCAGGAAGCGCATGTCCGGGCTGCCGAGCAGACCGAACTGCAGCAGGTAGAACGGCAGAATCGCGAGTAGGTCGATGACGGCATGGAAGGACAGCATGAAGCGCAGGCGCACGGCCAACGCGCTGCGCTGCAGGGGATCCTCGATCGCCGTCTCGACGACGCTCCACACGCGCAGCAGGTATTCCACCGAGAACACCGCGACGGTCACCACTTCGAACCAATAAAAGAAGGCTGCGTAGCGCACCTCGAGCGAATTGACCGACTCGAGCACGACGGCGATGACGCTCGTCGAGATCAGCATCACCAAGAGGATATCGACGAAACGGCCGAGCCGGCCGCCGTCGGGTCCCGTATTGAGGACGCAAAATACGCTGCGACGGAGACTCTGCGCGCGCTGACGATCTCCCGCTGCCGCTACTGAAGGCGCATTGTTCACTCGTTATACCGACCGTTGGTCCATGCGTGGCCGCGGCGCGGCCTTCGATCGCGGGCGCGCCGGGCCCCTGAACTGCTAGCGGCTCGAGCCCGCCAATCTTTAGGGTCACCGATAGCAGAGCGGAGAACGGCGCGAAATTGCGCCGCCGCAGCTAAAGATTAGGGTCAAAACGGCGACACAGAGAGGGTAGCTGTGCAAGCCGAACAAGGGCCGAATGACATGACGCAGAATTTCCGAAGTGCGCCGTGCCTCGCGCGGGCACCGGATAAGTCGCCGAGCCGTGTCCGCACGACGGCGTCGGTCGCGTTGCTGCTCTTGACGGCCGCCTGCACGGGCAACCGCACCGTCGATCAATCGGTCGGGCACGTCCTCGACAGCGTTCCTGCGCCGATCGCGACGCCGCCCGTAGTGACGCCGCCTCCCGCGGTGCAGGAACCGACGCCGCTGCCGCCCGTCCCGACGTACACGGTCGTGGCCAAAGACGTGCCCGTCGGCGACCTGTTGTTCTCCCTCGCACGCGACGCGTCACTCGATCTGGACCTGCAGTCGAAGAACGAGCGCCTGATCACGATCAACGCCGTCGAACAGCCGTTGCCGAGCATTCTGGCGCGGATCGCCGCACAGGCAGGACTGCGTTACGAGCTCGCCGGCAGCAACCTGATCGTCCAGGACGACGAGCCCTATTGGTACAACTACCGCGTCGACTACGTCAACGTCAGCAGACAAAGCGTCGGTGAGATCGGGGTTGCGACACAGATCTCGACCGCGGGCGGGACCGTCGGCGAAGAGACCGTTCAGCAAACCGACCGGCAGGGCAATCTGTCGAAGACGACAGTCAAGAACAGCTCCGAGACCGACTTCTGGACCGAGCTCGAGGTCGGCCTGAGCTCGATCGTGCGCAGCGATGACGCCGTCGCAGCGGCGCCAGCGACGAGCAACCCGATCATCGTCAACGCGATGGCGGGCGTGATTACGATCTTCGCGACGCAGCGCGAGCACGCCGAGATCCAGGCGTACTTGGATACGATCATGGCGAATGCGCGGCGTCAGGTACTGATCGAGATGACGATCGTCGAGGTACAGCTGAGCGACCGCTACCAGGCCGGCGTAGACTGGCAAAAAATCGCCGCGGACGAAGGCCTGTCCTTCGAAACCGACCTGCTCGGCGGACAGTTGACCACGGCACCTTTCGTGCAGCTCGACTACAGCGACACGAATGCCGATGGCGACGTCGTTTCCGGGACGGTTCGGATGTTGCAGCAGTTCGGCGACACCAAGGTGCTGTCGAGCCCGAAGATAATGGCGCTGAACAATCAGACGGCGCTCCTGAAAGTCGTGAACGAGGAAGTCTATTTCACGATCGAGCTCGACATCCGAGACGCAACCGCAAACATTCCGGAGCGGCGCACGTTCACGAGCGAGATTCACACGGTGCCCGTCGGCCTAGTAATGAGCGTCACGCCGCAGATCAGCACCAACGGCTACGTGAGCCTGAACATCCGTCCGACGATCAGCCGCGTTACCGGTTTCGCCGTCGACCCGGCGCCGCGATTGGCCGACGCCGAGTTCGACAACTTGATCCCGGAGATCCAGGTGCGCGAGATCGAATCACTGCTGCAGGTCTTGGACGGTAATACGATCGTGCTCGGCGGCCTGATGCAGAACGAGGAGATCAGCTCCGTGGACGGTATCCCCGGGCTCTCGAAGATCCCCAAGATCGGCGGTTTGTTCTCGTACACGAAGGACGATCTCGTGAAGACCGAGCTCGTGATTTTCCTGCGGCCGACGATCGTCAACGACGGTAAATCACCCCGAGGCGCGCCCGACATCGGCGACTATTACCAGCCGAGAGCCGCGCGCGGCGCCGGTTGACGCGACGGAGCCCGAGTCGCCGTCATGAAAAACCTACTCATCGATGCGCTTCGTCAAGCCGGCAGCGACGCGGAGCCGTCTGCGGGAGAGCGGCCGCACGGCCCGAGCGAGCGCGAGACCGCCGCGCCGCTTCCCGAAGGCGGTGTCGGGGACGATAAAGACTTCGAGCTGGTCGAGAGCACGGTGCTGCCCGACGCGATGTCGCCGCTCTGTCCCGAGGCGGACGACGCCGCGGCCGAGCAGAGCAGCGACACGATCGACCACCCCATCGACGACCCGACTTTGCTCCTGCCGGCTCTTAAGCCCGATGAGGCGCCTGCCGTCACCGCCCCGCCGCTCGCGCCCGGGCGGC
>JBFGFX010000124.1:0-10342 GCA_041579335.1 Woeseiaceae bacterium
GAGGTCGGCGCGAGTCCGAACTGGAAATACGTGGGCTGGCTCGGCATCGCCACCCTGTTTTTGGTCCTGAGCTTCTTCAGCGACATCGCCGGCTGGTCGATCGCCTACATTTTCAAGACAGCGAGCGGCACGTTCACCGGGTTGACGCCCGGACAGGTCGAAGACGTCTTCGACGACTTCCTGCACCAACCGCTGGTCCTGACCGGCTGGCACGCGCTGTTCATGGCGGCGACGGTCTTCATCGTGTCGCGCGGCATCAAGGGCGGCATCGAGAAGGCCGTAACGTTCATGATGCCCGCGCTGTTCGTCATGCTCGTCGGACTGGTCATCTACGGCATGGTCGCGGGCGACTTCGCACAAGCCGTCGCCTATCTGTTCAAGCCGGACTTCTCCAAACTGACGCCGGAGGTCACGTTATCGGCATTCGGCCAGGCGTTTTTTTCCGTCAACGTCGGCATCGGCGCGCTCCTGACCTACGCCGCCTACCTGCCCGAAGATGCCGACATCGTGAGGTCGTCGGTCGTCATCGCGGTCGGCGACACGCTGGTCGCGCTCCTGTCCGGCCTGATGATCTTTCCGATCGTATTCGCCTACGGCCTCGACCCAACGCAGGGCGCGGGACTGATCTTCGTCACCTTGTCGACCGCGTTCGGCACGATGCCGGGCGGCGCGCTGATCGGGGCGGCGTTCTTCATTCTGGTATTTCTGGCGGCGCTGTCCTCGTCTCTGTCGATGCTCGAGGTCTGCGTCAGCCGCTTCGCCGAGAAAGAAGGCGTCAGCCGAGAGAAAGCGGCGGTTTTGGCAGGGATCGCGATCTTTTTCGTCGGCTTCATCACGCTGGGCTCGTTCAACGTGATGGAGGACGTGCGCCCGCTGGGCTCCTTCCTGCGTTTTCGCGAAATGAGCCCGTTCGAGGTGCTGGACTTCGCGATCACCAACGTCTTGATGCCGACCGGCGCCATGCTGTACGCGATCTTTATCGGGTGGTTCCTGACCAGCGACCTGGCCGCGAAAGTTCTCGGGCTCCGCGGCGGTGCGCTGTTTCACGTGTGGCGCTTTCTGATGCGCTACGTGGTCCCGCTGGGAATCTTGGCGATCTTCGTGTCGAACCTGACGGCCTGACGATGGCTTGGATCAAGCGCATCCCCTACGAGCGCGCCGACGGTAGGCTGAAGCAGCTCTACGATCGCATCAAGGGGCCGGACGACAACGTCGATAACATCATGCTCGCGCACAGCCTGCGCCCGCACACGATCGAAGGGCACATGACGTTGTACAAATACGTGCTGCATCACCCCGGCAACACGCTTCCCAAGTGGTACCTCGAGGCAATCGGCGTCTACGTCAGCCTATTGAATCATTGTGGCTATTGCGTCGACCATCATTTCGCGGGCATGGCGCGCCTGATCGGCGACACCGACCGCGCCAAGGCGATCAGGTCCGCCATGGAAAACGGTAGTCTTGCCGACGTGTTCGACAGCAAGGAGGCGGCCGGCCTGGACTACGCCGCGCGCTTGACGCGAGAACCGTCGGCGCTCGACGAGCCCGACGTCGCGAGGCTGCGCGCCGCCGGCTTCGACGACGGCGAGATCCTCGAGATCAATCAGGTCGCGTCCTACTTCGCGTACGCGAACCGCACGGTGCTGGGCCTCGGCATCAATACCGACGGCGACGTCATCGGCCTCTCGCCGGGGGATTCCAGCGACCCGGACAACTGGACCCATACGTAGGAGCCCGTCCTGACGGGCCCCTACGACTCGGTGAACAGCAGAGCGAGCCATTCCGCCACGAGCGCCGGCTTGTCCTCGCACTCGATCTCGACCGTGATCTCCGATTTGATCAGGAACTGCCCGGGCTGCCGCTCGATTACCGACACGGGCTTGACCCGCGCGCGCACGCGCTGGTTGACCTTGACCGGCTGCAGGAAACGAACCTTGTCACAGCCGTAGTTGACGCCCATCACCGTGTTTTCCGGCATCAGGCCGCAGTCTTCCGTCAGATGCGACAGCAAGGACAAGGTCAGGAAGCCGTGCGCGATCGTGTCGCCGAACGGTCCCGCTTTGGCCCTCTCGATGTCGACGTGAATGAACTGATGATCCTCTGTCACGTCGGCGAAGCGATTGATCCGATCCTGGTCGATCAGGAACCATTCGGAGCAACCCACATCCTTGCCGACGTAGTCTTTGAGTCGGTCGGCCGGCACTACTGTTTTCATCGAGACTCCAGTGATTTTTGCGAGAGGCGCATAGGTTACTCCATCGTCAGCACGACTTTGCCGAGCGCACGACGTTCGGTGATGGCAGCGAAAGCGTCGGCGTACCGCTCGAGCGCATGGCGCTCCGTGATCCGGAGTTTCAGCCGCCCGTCGGCGATCAGCGCCGCCATCTCTTCGACGTTCCGCACCTGAACGTCGGGGTTCTTCCCCGCCCAGGCGCCCCAATACACGCCGAGGATGGCGGCTTCTTTCAACAGCGCGATGTTGGCGGGAAACTTGGGTATCGCACCGCTCGCGAAGCCTATTACCAGATGGCGGCCGTGCCAGGCCAACGCCCTCAGCGCCTGCTCGGCGAGCTCGCCGCCGACCGGGTCGTAGACGACGTCGACGCCTTTGCCGCCGGTCATTTCCTTGACCGTCTCTTTGAGCGGCGCCTCGGCATAGTCGATCGTTCGATCCGCGCCGGCTTCGCGTGCAAACTCGAGTTTCTTCTCGCTGCTGGCTGCGGCGATCACGTCGGCGCCCATCGCTTTGGCGATCTCGACGGCGGTTGTACCCACGCCGCCGGCGGCGCCGAGCACCAGCACGGTCTCGCCGGCAGCGAGCCGAGCGCATTGCTTGAAGGCGTGATAGCTCGTTCCGTAGGTGATCGAAAAACCGGCGCCCTGCGCGAAATCCAGACCCGGGATCATCGGCATGACGAGCGCCGCGTCGACGACGCACTTCTCGGCAAAGGCGCCGCCCGTGGGCATCACGATCACCGGGTCGCCTTCCCTGTACCCGGTGACGCCCTCGCCGACCACCTCGACGATGCCCGCCGCTTCGTTTCCCGGCACGAACGGCGGCGCCGTCTTGACCTGGTACTGCCCCGCTATCGTGAGCACGTCCGGAAAATTGAGCCCGGCCGCCTTGATCGACACCAGCACCTGCCCCTTGTCCGGCGTCGGATCGTCCATCGTCTCCAAAGTCAGGACGCTCGGGGGCCCGTACTCTTTACACAAGAGTGCACGCATTCTTTATCATCCCAGTAGCCGGCGGCCCATGATCATCGGCTCTGCGCGGCGATGCAAGTCCCGAGGGAATCGCCGATAATGCGCTGCCACCCACCGCCTTCCTGACTCAGACATGGCCATCAGCGTTTTCGACCTGTTCACGATCGGCATCGGACCGTCCAGCTCGCACACGGTCGGGCCGATGCGCGCGGCGCGCACCTTTGCGACGCGGCTAGACGCCCGCGGCCTGCTGCAGCAGGTCGAGCGCCTGGCCGTGCACCTGTACGGCTCGCTCGGCGCCACTGGCAGAGGACACGGCACTCACAAAGCCGTCGTGCTCGGTCTCGAAGGTGAGCTGCCGGAGACGGTGGACGTCGATGCGATCCCGGCTCGGATCGAGGCGGTAGAACGGCGGCGATCGCTGTCGCTCCTCGGCGAACGAGCCATCGCTTTCGACATCCGCGAGGATCTGATCTTCGAAAAGCGGGCAGCGTTGCCGGGCCACCCGAACGGCATGCGCTTCAAAGCGTTCGGCGCCGACGGCGAGGAGCTGCTCGAGCGCGTCTACTACTCGGTCGGCGGCGGCTTCGTCGTTAACGAGGACAAGACCGACGATCCGGTCATCACGGAGGCGGCGATCGAGCTGCCCTACCCGTTCGAGAGCGGCGCGGAGCTCCTCGCGCTGTGCGAGGCACACGAGGTCTCGATCGGCGCGCTGATGCTGGAGAACGAAAAAGCCTGGCGCGACGAGGCCGAGATTCGCGCGCGATGCTTAGAGATCTGGGCCGCGATGCAGGCCTGCGTCGACCGCGGCTGCAGGACCAGCGGCGTGTTGCCCGGTCTCAAGGTGAAGCGGCGGGCCGCCGATCTCTTCGCGCAGCTCGCGGCACAGCCGGAGGCGGCGCTCAAGGACCCGCTGACGATCATGGACTGGGTCAATCTGTACGCTCTCGCGGTCAACGAGGAAAACGCAGTCGGCGGGCGCGTGGTGACGGCGCCCACCAACGGCGCCGCCGGCATCATTCCCGCCGTGCTGCACTACTACATGCGTTTCTCGCCGGGCGCCGACGACGACGGCGTCGTCCGCTTTCTATTGACGGCCGGGGCGATCGGCATCTTGTTCAAGCGCAACGCCTCGATCAGCGGCGCCGAGGTCGGCTGTCAGGGTGAGGTCGGCTCTGCCTGCTCGATGGCGGCCGCCGGCCTGACCGAGGTCTTGGGCGGCACGCCGGCCCAGGTCGAGAACGCGGCCGAGATCGCGATGGAACATAATCTCGGCCTGACCTGCGATCCGATCGGCGGGCTGGTGCAGATCCCGTGCATCGAGCGCAACGCAATGGCCTCGGTCAAGGCGATCAACGCGGCGCGGCTCGCGCTGCGCGGCGACGGCCGGCACTTCGTGTCGTTGGACAAGGTCATCAAGACCATGCGCGAGACCGGGCACGACATGCAGGAGAAATACAAAGAGACGTCCCGCGGCGGGCTCGCGACCAACGTCATCGAGGTACCGGTCAACTTCATCGAGTGCTGAGGCCGAAGGCTCGTCGGGCACGGCGGCTCGAGGCGCTAAAGTTTCCGGCGAGCCCGCCGATAAGATCACGAATGGATGGGGAATTCGGCCGACGGACCGTGCCGCCGAGCCCGAATCCGCGAGCGGTGGATTTAGGTGTCGATCATCTTCGGACTACAGAATCTGGCGTCGTTCGCACGGGTGCGGGCGACGCGCGATATCGTTCAGGACCCGCGTCCAGAGCTCGTGGCGCCGGAGAGCAACCGGGCGGAGCTGATCGAGGTGCAGCGGCAGCTCGTCGAGATCGTCCGAGCGCTGGAATCGGTGGCCGAGGCCCTGGATGTGCAGACCCGGTTTCGCCTCGATCTACCGGATGCCCGCTCCAATCCGGCGCTGTCGCTCGACCTGACCGAGACCGCGGCGTTCCTCGCATCCACGGAAGAGATCAACGCCGCGCCGCACTCGTTCTCGCCGTTCGGCCCCGATTGGCCCTTGGGTTCGACCGCGCTGCTGACGATCGGCGGCGCGTACGACAGCAGCAACGGCACGGGCGCACTGTCGTTCGAGGTCCGGCGCGGCGGCACCAAGGGGGTCGACAATCTGCAGATTCGCGTCCGCGATCCGCTGGGCGGAATACTGGACAACGTCAACATCCGCCGGAACGATCCGCCGGACATGCAGTACGACCTGACGAACGGACTGTTCCTTACCTTGGGCGCCGGGGATCTCATCGACGACGACCTGACGACGGTCGACGTGTTCGCCAACGTCGGCAGCGTGGTGAACCCCGACAATCCGCTGGGCGGCGTCCGCAATGCGAACCCCAACTTCCAGTACTACGCGCCGCCCGATACGCTGCCACCGATCGTCGACGGCGCGTTCGAGATCAACGGTGAGACGATCTCGGTCAGCGCGAGCGATACGATCAACACGGTGATCGACCGCGTCAACCAATCGAACGCCGGGGTGACGGCCGTGTTCAACCCGACGACCGAGCGTATCGAATTCACTCAGAACACTCTGGGAGCGGCGCCCACGGTCGTGCTGCAGAACGACACGTCGAACTTCACGATCGCGACCAAGCTCGACACCGCGGTGGTGACGCCGGGCACCGATTCCGAGGCGAAGCTCGCTTTTCAGGACGTGCCTGCATTCTCGTCGGTGCAGTCAGGGAATGCTTTGATCAATGGCATTCCCATCGCGATAGACCCCGCCGCGGACTCCCTCGAATCGGTCATCGACAAGGTGAATGCTTCCGCTGCCGACGTTACCGCGACGTTCGACAACACGTCGCAGGTCGTGACGATCGAAGCGAATCAGGGCGAATCCGTTTTCGAGCTCGACGGCAACGGTACCAGTTTGTTCACCGCCCTAAACATTCCGGAAGGCCGTGTCGATCCGGAAGCCAAGGGACGCGGCATCTCGAAAAGGCGCTCCTACGAGATCGCCGATGCGGTGGAGCTTCTCGCGGCCGAGATCAACGGTCTCTTCAACAATCGGTCGTTCAGCGATCGCGGCGTCACCGCCGGCGATGCCAGGGAGCGGCTGTCCTCCGCGATCAATGCTTTCCTCACCGAGAATTCGACCTTTGGCGACGACCTGTTCGGATTCGCGTTCGACCGTTCGGACACGGCGCAAGAGCGGGGCCGATTTTCGACCGTCGACCGGCGCACGTTCACGACCAACCTTCAGATTCGAGGCGACAGGGTCAAAGACATATTCGTCGGCGACAGCGCGACCGATAGCCTAATCGGTCTCTTGTTCTCGGCAACGCAGCAGGCGCTGGACGACGTCAGCCGGCAACTCGGGACGTCCGGCGGCGTGATCGACACGTTTGCGTGATGGATCGGTAAGCGACGCGGTCGCCTTTAAGCGCCGGCCTCAAAACGTGCTGATGCCGCTCGCCTCGGCGAATCGGTAGAACCACCGCTTGCGCGCCGTTTCGTTGCGATAGTGCTCGTAGGGCGCGCTGAAGGTCCGATTAGGGCCATTGTTCCATAGCAGATCGAAATGCGCCTGGGCATCCACGAAAACCGGCTCTGAGCTCGATCCGCGAGCGAGCACGTTCGTCTCCAGGTTGAAGTCATCGAGATTGCGGCGCGTCAGGTTCGCCGAGCCGAGCAGCATCTCGCATTCGCCGGATAGCGAGGCCCGCAGCAGCGTCTTGACGTGGCACTGCTCGCCGTGGGTGTGCACCCAGCGCACGGCGATGCCGGTCTTGACGAGCTCCGCGGCGACCGGCCGGTTGGGAATACCGCGCTTGTCGTGGCCGAACGCGTCTTTGTTGGGGTCGAGCAGCACGCGCATCGAGACGCCGCGCGCGTGCGCGCGCTTGAGCGCTTTGATCACCGCGCGGTCAGACAAATAGAACGTGGCGAGATCGAGCGACTCGCCAACCGCCGCTGCGTCGATCATATACAGCGCCGCCGACTTGATGGCACTTTCGGTGAGCACCTGGACGGCGACGCCGGTCGGTGCAGCCGCGTCCGGGATCACCGCTCTGACGGGCGGATGTCCCGAAAGCTCGAGCACGGCGTTCTCCGTCTTCAAGAGATCACCCACCGCGGGTCCGGCGAAACGGAGCGCGACGTTGTGATGCGCGCTGCTCGCGTCGTGCGGATTCGCCGAGGTGACGAGCCCGACCCACTCGTCGCCGTCGTCGGCCAGGATCAGCTTGCGGTGGTTCGCCTTGAAGTTCAGCGCGGTCAAGTAGCTGCGGATCGTCACCTTTTCGTGGCGTGCCAGCGGATTCTCGAGCAAGCCGCCCCTGCCGACGCCGAACGGCCGGACGAACAGCCGCCAGAACCACGAGTACGCCGGGTTGCTGTCGCGCAGGCGGGTCAGGTCGGTAATCACGACCGGGATGCCGGCCGCCTCGAGCGCCTCGAGCTGCTCGGACGGCCGCACGCCGTACACCGTGTTGATGGGGTCCGTCACCAGCACGATCTCGATCGTCGGGTGGGCGCGCTTTTGTTCGAGCAACGCGTTCACCAACTCGCCGGATAGGAGCCGGGTGGTCTCCGGCACGGCGCCTTGAAACGGGTTCAGCAGGAACACGTCGAGCAGAATCAGGCGGCGGGCGCGGCGCATCATGGCGAACACGGCGTCGAAGATTCGCTGCTCGACGTGCCGCTGCCCGTTCTCATCCACCCAGGTCTCGTCGGCGAGAAACTCGACCCCATTTGCGGGTTGCTCCGCGCCCCTGAACGACAGCCCGTCCGGAAGCCGGCGATGAGGCTGGTGACGGAAACGGGGTTGGCTCATGGGCGCGTATGGTAGTACGTCCAACGCCGCGATGTGACATAACGCCCGTCGGAATCGACGCCAGAGATCGTGACCGAGGCCAACGACGGCGTGGGCGAAGTCTGCAAGACTGGCTCGGTGCATGAAAACCAGACACCGAATGTCGCCCGGACCGGCTAGTCCCCGTTCTACCAGGCTGACTACGCGGAGCTCGGCTTTAAGTGCCGAGAATCGGCCTATGAAGAACCCGCATCGAGGCTTCACCCTGATCGAGCTGATGATCGTCGTCGCGATCATCGGCATCATCGCCGCGATCGCGATTCCGGCGTATACGAACTATTCCATACGTTCCCAGGTCGCCGAAGGCATCAACCTGTCGAGCAGCGCCAAAGCGGCGGCGACCGAATACTACCAAGAGGCGGGTTCGTTCGCGCCCGATAACACGACCGCCGGCCTCGCGGCCGCGGCGGAGATTCGCGGTACGTACGTCACACAGGTCCAGATCATCGGGACCGGCGCCATCCAGGTGACCTACGGCAACAAGGCGCACCCGCACATTACCGGCGCGATCCTGTCGATGACGCCCGCGGACAACGGCGGCGCCGTCGTCTGGACCTGTACCGGCAATGCGTTGCTGCCCGACAAGTTCCTACCGGCGTCCTGCCGCTAACGTAGAAACTCGCGTCTCAGAACTGGTGCCCGCATTTCGGGCAGACGGCGCTCGGACGCACCGCTGACGCCACCAGTCGCGGGCCGTCGTCGAGAAAAGCGTCGATCCGCACCGGCCGACCGACCTCCAGCGAATCCGTATTTTTCACCGGCACGTCGGCGTCACCGAATCTGGCGAACTCGCGGCTGGTCAGCACCCCGACATCGCCGACTTTGAGCCGATGCGCGGTCGCGACCGGCGACGGCCGAAGTATCAGGCCCGGGCCCTTGAAGCCCGCGAATCGTCCGAGCACGAAGACGGCGAAGCGTTCGTCTTCTCGAGCGATCTTGACGGAATTCAACAGGATCACCGCCAAGACGAGGATCAGGACGATGGCGAGAAGCAGATCGGTGGGCATGAAGGCCGCCGTGGACAATAAAAATCAGACGTACGTTCGGACGCCGGCTCGCGCTCAGCGTACCATCGCCCTGGTCATTGCTCTAGAGCTCACGCACCATGATCAGGCCGCCGAGCAGGCGAACGGCAATCCTCATCACTCTGTTCTCGGCGGTCTCGGGCGGCGCCGCGACGGGTGCCGAGGAATCGACCGACCAGGACGAGTGCCTCTTCGATCAAGCGGAGCAACGCCGCGCCTATCTCGAGCTCGAGCAGACCTATCCGGAGAGCGAGTACCTCGAAGAGCAGCATGAGCTTCTGATACCGCGCGGCAATGACCTGATCACGCTCCGCCGCGGCGGCTGTGTCCACTTCGGGATCAGCGTCGAGCTGCGCACGGCCCGCACGCAGCGATTCGACGACGAGGGCGCGTTCTTCGCACAGGTGATGGCGCTGGTCACGGAGTTCGGCCAGGAATTCATCGATCCGAACAGGCTCGAGCAATCGATTCGAAATCGGAACTGGTCGAAAGCCGTCCACGACGACAGCGTTTTCTTCTTCGTGTCGCATCCCGACGTCGCCGCGTTCGAGATGCACCGCAAATCCGAGCTCCAGTTCACGACGGTCGGCGTCAGCTTCTACTACTGAGCGAGTGACCCCACCACCACCCGATGCGGCGCTGCGCGATCGAATCAGAAACTTTCGCAACCGAGTCCCGGAGCGTTATTCTCGGACTCGGGGTGGGAGCTCGCAGTGGATCCAGGCTCGGCCATCGGTATCGGAATTGCCTTTCTCCTTGCCGGCTTCGTCAAGGGGATCGTCGGCCTCGGCTTCCCGTTGGTTGCGCTCGTATTGCTCACGCTGTCGGCCGGCCTCCTCGACGCCCTGGCGCTCATCGTCATACCGACCTTCGTGACGAACGTCTGGCAGGCGCTCGACGGCAAGCATCTGCGGAGCGTCGTCAGACGCCTCAGGCTCTACCTGCTGGTCAGCATGGCCGGCGTCCTGTTGACGTCTCAATTCCTGGCGGCGATCGACGTCGACTGGCTGACGGCGCTCTTAGGCACGACGCTGATCTTCTTCTCGGCAACGCGGCTTCTCGGTCTTCGCCTGTCCGTCAGCGACAGCACGGAACCAGCCGTGTCGGCACTTTTAGGCGCGGTCAACGGGCTGCTCACCGGCCTCACCGGCGTATTCCTCGTCCCGTCGGTCCTGTACATGGATGCCTTGGGCTTTTCACGAGACCAGCTCGTCCAGGGAATGGGTGTCTTCTTTGCAGTCTCGACCGTCATGTTGGCGATTTCCCTGGGAAGAAACGAGCTCCTATCGGGAAGCGA
>JBFGFX010000125.1:0-10335 GCA_041579335.1 Woeseiaceae bacterium
ATTCAGTGGCTCCCTCCGACGGTTCTCGGCCTCTGTGGAACTGTCGCATGGAGTGCCAGCGCTGACTTGATCGGCGATTGGGATATCGTTACGACCGGGTTCGCATTCGGCGGCGCGCCGTCGCACGTCGATCTGAGCGTCGAAACGCAAGACGGCAAGCTTGTCGCGTTCATCTACAACGGGCCGGTCCCGCTCCGCATCGACGGCGACGACTTCGAGATCGATCTCGACTGGGCGACGGCGTTCGACACGGTCCACCTGAGCACGTTGCGCGGCCGCCTCACCGAGGACGATACGCTGGAAGGTGAGGTCGATCATAACGACGACCGTAACTTTCTCGGCGATCCGATGCGCGGCGGCAAGTTCACCGGCAAGCGAGCGACCCCGCGGGTCGTCTCGGATGATCTACCCCCCGAACCGGTCGACTTGAGCGGCGTCTGGAATAGGGCGTTCGGTCTCTGGCCGGTGCGCAAGCTCAACTACGCAATGACGGCGAAGGGCCAGTCGATCATCGACAACTACAAAGAGATGGACAACGGCAACAGCCGCTGTGCATCGATGGGGCTGGTGATGGCATCCGGCATGCCGTATCCGATGGAGATCATGGCGGCCGAGGATCATATCCTGATCGTGTACGGCGCCGACTACGTGCGACGCGTCTATCTCGACGGCCGCGAGTTTCCCGAGACGGCGACGAGCTCCTCGTTGGGCTTCTCGATCGGGGAGTGGAAGGGCGACACCTTGGTCGTGACGACGAGCGAGCTGAATCCGGCGTTCATGAGCACCCGCGGTCAGCCGCTCTCCGCCAACGCGCGCACGGTCGAGCACTTCTATGTGGATAACAAAGGCTATCTGCACGCCGACATGTGGCTGCATGACCCGGAGAACTACCAGCGCCCGCCGTATCTCCGCCGCGTGCTCGACCGCAACTTCACGCCGACGGTAATCACCAAGATCGGCTGTGATCCCTATTCCTTCTTCCGCGCGCTGTATCTCGACGGCAAGCTCGAAGAGTTCTGGGAACGTGCAAAGCTCAGGCGCTAGCGACCACGGCATTCCCGACGGCGACTGAAGCCTCCGCCGGGCATCTGACGGGGGACTCGCTAAAGGTTTGGCCGAACTCGTCGATTATTAAGACGGGGATACGCCACGAAGCCGAGCCTTATGTTCGAAGTGCCCACACTGCCGGCAATGAACCCGTCCGCGATGCTCACGTCGTTGTCGTCACGCCTCAAGGTATCGGACGAGGAGCGCGAATTCAGGGTTCGGTACGTCGAGCGAACGCTGTCCGCGGCGCAGGCCGCCATCATCGTCGGCCTGGGGCTCGCCGCAGCGCTTTGCATCCTGGACTGGCTTCTGATTTCGCGTCAGTACGCCATGAGCACGATTCCGCTGCGCGTGGCCTCGACAATTCTTCCGCTTGCGTTCGCGCTCGCGACCAGCCACGTTGCAACCGCGCGATACGTCTTCCCCTACGTCGCCACGGCGGCGGTGGTTCTGGTCGGCGTCTCGTCGATCGTCATCGGGGCCTCCGCGACTAGAGCCGGCATACACGTGGCGTTTTGGGGCACGATCTTGGCGACCGTGTCGGCATATCTCGTTCTCGGCCTGAGAGTGCAGCTCTCCGCGGTGGCAGGAGGATCGATATTCGCGGCGTTCCTGCTGCTCGGCCTGATCTCGGGCACGCCGATTCAACAGACGATGTACGGCGCGCTGTTGCTCGCCTGCACGAACGCAGCCGGCTTGTACGCCGCCTGGCGGCTCGAGCGAAGCGCACGCGATGCGCACGCGCTGCAGAGCGATCTTCAGCGCAGCGAACAGACAGACAGGTTGACCGGTGTCAGCGACCGCCGAACGTTCGACCGACATCTCAAGAGCGTGTGGCTGCAGGCCCGCCGCGACGGCTGCGGCGTGGCCGCGGTCATCGTCGACCTAGACTACTTCCGGCTCTACAACGATTGCTATGGCCATTCGGCCGGAGACGACTGCATCCGCGCCGTCGCGGAGGTGCTGTCACGCAGCGTGATGCGGCCGCTGGATATGGTCGCGCGCTACGACGGCGGGGTCTTCGCTATCGTGCTTTACGATCCGAGCGACGACTTCGTCGAAGACTACGTGAACGATCTGTGCAGACGCATCTACAAGCTCGAGATTCCGCACAAGGGCTCGGACGTGGCGGCGACCGTAACTGTGAGCATCGGTGCCGCGCTGATTCAACCGCGCGAAGGCCTGTCGTCGGAGCACGTCATCAAGAGCGCGGACGACGCGCTCTATGAAGCGAAGGACCGCGGGCGCAATCGGGCCGTCGTCTACCCGTCCGATTGGGCGGACACCACCGGCGGTAGGCTCCCCGCAATGCTGCTGTAGCCCCATCCAGCCACAAAACAGCGACTTGCGAGCAATGCTCGGAAGCGCATGAGCGGCGCATCCGCGCCCGCTTTACCGCCTCGAGCGAATTGCATACGATCGGCAGGCGGCAACTCCTCTAAAGAGGCGAGCGATGAAAGATCCAACGGTGTACTCCCCGGCAGATGCCGGCTCGGGGTCCGGGCAGCGTATTGCCGACTACAGGACCAGCAGACGAACCTTCATCAAAGGCGTCATCGCCTCCGGCGCGGTGGCCGGTTCGGCCGGGTTCCTGTTCGGAGGCCTTGGCGGCTGTTCCACCGATCGCGGGCCGGTTGCCGGCGCGGTCGAGCGGCTGATGTCGCTGAACGTCAACGGTCGGGTTCGGCGCGTCGACGTGTTGCCCTACGAGACGCTCGCGATGACCTTGCGCTACAAGCTCGGTCTGACCGGTACCAAGCTCGGCTGCGACCGCGGCGAATGCGGCGCCTGCACCGTCGTGATCGACGGCGTGACGCATTATTCCTGCTCGATGCTGACGCACGCGGTCGGCGGCCGGAACGTGCGCACGATCGAGGGTCTGGAAGGGCCGAACGGCGAGCTGCATCCGGTGCAGCAGGCGATGATCGACGAGCTCGGGCCGCAGTGCGGGTTCTGCACCCCGGGCCAGATCATGTCGGCCGTAGCGCTGCTCGAGAAGAACCCGAACCCGACGCGTGACGAGGTGCGCCACGCGCTGTCCGGCAATCTGTGTCGATGCGGGGCTTACGATCATTACCTGAATTCGGTCATGCGTGCGGCGGAGGTAGCTTGAGATGGCTATCAAACTCATTGGCGAGAACTTCACCCCACCGGATCTGCGCGGCAAGGTTACGGGTAGAGCCAAGTACGCGGAGGATTTCCGCGTCGAGGGCATGGTCTTCTGCAAGCTGCTGCTCTCCCCGATGCCGCATGCGCGGGTCACGAACATCGATGCACGCGACGCGCTGGCGATGGACGGCGTCCTCGGTGTCCTGACCGCCGACGACGTGCCCACACGGGAGAGTCCGGCTCAGCCTATCCTGACGAACACGCCGCACTTCGTCGGCGATCCGATCCTCGCGGTTGCGGCCGTCGACGAGACGACGGCATCCGACGCAATCGAGAAGATCCGCTACGACATCGAACCGCTCGACTTCGTGATCGACCCGCTACAGAGCCTGTATCCGGGCGGCCCCAATGCCCGGGAAGACGGCAACGTCGCCAACCGCGGCGTGCCGCTGCAGGAGGTCAAATGGAGCGCGCGCGACTTCGCCGGCGTCGAGGCGGGGCAATTGCCGATGACCGGCACGCCCGTCAGCGAGTGGGCCTACGGCGATCTGGACGCAGCGTTCGCCGCGGCGGCGGTCGTCTATGACGAAACGTTCGTGACGGCGAGCAACTCGCACCACAGCATGGAGCCGCGCAGCACGCTCGCCTACTGGGAAAACGGCAAGTGCTTCGTCTACGGCTCGTCCCAGAGCCAGAGCTTCGTCGTGCCCGGACTCGCCGGCCTGCTCGGCATCGAGCCGTCCGACCTGGTGTACATCGCCGAATACTGCGGCGGCGGCTTCGGCTCGAAAGGCTCGGCCTACGCGGTCATGGCGGTCCCAGCGCACATGTCGAAGAAGATCGGCCGACCCGTGATGATGCGCATTAGCCGCGCCGAAGAGTATTTCACCGGCAAGAACCGCGGCGGTTTCCAGGGCCGAATCCGCATCGGCTTCGCCGAGACGGGCAACGTGACCGCCGTGGACCTCTACATCGTGCAGTCCTGCGGCCCGACCGGCGGTTTCCCGGATTACGACAGCGCCGCCGGCGCCGTGTCGCTCTGCTACCGGCCCGACGCAATGCGCTATCGCGGCGTGCCCGTGTTGACGAACACGCCGACCAGCGCGGCGCAGCGCGGGCCCGGCCAGAATCAGATTGCGATGGTCGTCGAGCCGCTGTTGGACAAAGCGGCGAAGGAGCTCGGCGTCGATCGCTTCGCGATCCGCCGGATGAACGCGCCCGACAACTCCACCGTCTTCGGCGGCCGCCAGCGCGCCGTGACCAGCGCGTATCAGGTCGATGCGCTCGATCAGAGCGCCGCCCGCTTCGACTGGGAGAACAAAAAGAATCGAAGCGGGGAACGGAACAGCTCCAAAGTGATCGGCATAGGCATCGGTCAGGCCTACCACTCCGCGGGAGCCGCCGGATTCGACGGGCTCGTGCGTATCACGCCCGACGGCAAGCTGCACATTCATTCCGGCGTCGGCAACCTGGGCACCTATTCCTACGCGGCGACGTCCCGCGTGGTCGCCGAAGCGCTGCAGGTCGAGTGGGAGAATTGCATCATCGAGCGCGGCGATTCGCGCAAACATCTGCCCTGGAATCTCGGCCAGTTCGGCAGCAACACGACGTTTACGATGTCGCGCAGCAACCACGCCGCGGCGATGGACGCGAAGCAGAAACTCATGGAGATCGCCGCGGCGGAGCTCGGAGGCTCGGCAGCCGACTACGAGATCGGCGACGAATCCGTGTTCTCGAAATCCGATCCGGCGCAGAAGCTCACCTATGCGCAGGCGGCGCAGAAAGCGATCGACATGGGCGGGAAGTACTCGGGCGAGGAGGTGCCGGACGACATCAATCCGATGACCAAGGCGTCGTCAGCCGGCATTGCCGGCAGTGGGTTAGTCGGCGTCGCGAAGGACAACTACGAGATCAGCGGCACGCCGCCCGCGCTCGCCGCAGGGTTCATGATGATCGAGCTCGACACCGAGACCGGTAAATACGAGATCCTCGAGTACAACGGTGCGATCGACTGCGGCACCGTCGTGCACCCGATGGGGCTCTCGAATCAGGTCAAGGGCGGCGCAGTAATGGGTATCGGTATGGCGGCGCTCGAGCGCATCGTCTACGACCCGCAGAACGGTCTGCCGGCCAACGTCGGCCTGTATCAGGCGAAGCCGCCGTCGTATCTGGACGTGCCGTCCGAGATGGGCTGGGACGCCGTGGACAAACCCGACCCGCAAAATCCGGTCGGCGTGCGCGGCATGGGCGAGCCGGTCATGGGCTGCGCGGCGGCGGCGCTCATCTCGGCGATCTCGGATGCGCTCGGCGGACACTACTTCAACCGTACCCCGATCGCGACCGACATGATCGTCAACGCGGCCGCCGGTCGTGAGCAGTCGCACGAATCACTCCAGGTCTACACGTTTTGAGCGGGAGACGACCGTGGCAAAAGACATGATGACGAGGTTCGAGCTCTACCAGCCGACGGACGTCGGCGGCGCGCTCGAGCTGCTCGACAGGCTCGGCCCGGACGCATGGAAGATGGCCGGCGGCCAGGACAGCCTCGACTGGTTCAAGGATCGCGCCAAGCGCCCGAGCGCGGTCGTGGATCTGACCAGGATCGAGGCGCTGCGCGGCATCCGCGAGACGGCGGACGGCATCGAGATCGGCGCGCTGACGACCCTGACCGAGATCGAAGAGAACGATGTGATCCAGAGCCGCTACGGCGTGCTGTCGGATGCCGCGGCTCGGGTGGCGAGCCCGCAGATCCGCAACGTCGGCACCATAGGCGGCAACGTCTGTCAGGACACCCGCTGCTGGTACTACCGCGGCGGCATCGACTGCTACCGCGCCGGCGGCACGACCTGCTACGCCGACTCTCCCGAGGGGCAGAACAGGGAGCACTGCCTGTTCGGCGCCGACCGCTGCATCGCGGTGACGCCGGCGGACACGGGGCCGGCCCTGGTCGTGCTCGAGGCGAGCATGGTGATCGTGAGCGCAGAGGGCGAACGCATCGTGCCGGCGGAAGAGTTCTTCATCGGACCCGAAGTCGACATCGAGCGCATGACCGTGATCGAGCCGGGCGATATCCTCAAAGCGATCCGTATTCCGAACACCTGGTCGGGCGCGACCTTCTATTTCGAGAAGGTCGCCGACCGCAACACGTGGGATTTCGCGCTGGTCAACGTGGCCTCCGCAATGCGCCTGAACGGCGACACGATCGAGGACATCCGCATCGCCTGCGGCGGCGTACAGTGCACGCCGCGGCGCATGACCGGCGCCGAGGACGTCGCCAGAAGCAGCGCCAAGGACGATGAGACCGCGCGGCTCGCCGGCAGCGTCGCGGCCCGCGGCGCAACGCCGCTGAACCACAATCACTTCAAGATCCCGCTCCTGGAGAACCTGGTGCGGCGCTCGATCCGCGACGCCTGATTGTCCCGGCGGCCGCGACGTCGGTTGCCGTCACAACGGCAGGCCGACGTATTGTTCGGCCAGATTCCGCATCGCGATCTCCGACATTGCCAGATACTCGAGCTCATTTTCCTGCATACGCAGATCGAACGGCGTCTGATCCGGAAAGCGGTGCAGCAAGTTGGTCAAGTACCAGGAAAACCGCTCGGCGCCCCAGACGCGTCTCAAGGCGGTGTCGGAGTAGTCGGTGAGCCGATCCGACACGCCTTCGCGGTAGAAGGCGATAAAAGCTCTCGACAGATAGTGCACGTCGGACACCGCTAGATTGAGGCCCTTGGCGCCGGTCGGGGGCACGATGTGCGCCGCGTCGCCGGCGAGAAACAGGCGGCCGTATCGCATCGGTTCGGCAACGAAGCTTCGCAGCGGCGCAATCGACTTCTCGATCGATGGTCCGGTCACGATCTGGTCTGCGATTTCTTCGGGAAAGCGGGTCTCGAGCTCGTCCCAGAAGCGGTCGTCCGGCCAGTCGTCGAGGTCGGTGTCTAGCTTGCACTGAATGTAGTAGCGGCTGAGCTTCATGCTGCGCATCGACGCCAGCGCGAATCCCTTCGGGTGATTGGCGTAGATGATCTCCGACAGCGGCGGCGTTTCGGACATGATGCCGAGCCAGCCGAACGGATAAATCTGCTCGTAGGTGTTGAGCACGCCCGCAGGGATGCAGGTCCGACTGACGCCGTGAAAGCCGTCGCAGCCGGCGACGAAGTCGCAGTCGATGCGCCACGGCTCGCCGTTCTTTATAAACGTGACGTAGGGTGAATCCGTGGTTAGATCCTGCGGCAGTACGTCCGCCGCTTCGTCGATGATCCTGCCGCCCATCGCGTCGCGGGCGGCGTAGAGGTCTTCGGTGATAGCAGTCTGGCCGTAGGCCATCATCGGCTTGCCGGTGTGTTTCTTCGTGTCGATGAGGCAGCGTGCTCTGCCGCCCCAGGCAATCGCGGCGCCGTCGTGCAACTGACCTTCGCGATCCATTCGCTCACCGAGGCCCGCGTGGCGCAATACCTCCACCGTGCCCCATTCGAGCAGGCCCGCGCGAATGCGCTGTAACACGTACTCACGCGACCGCCGCTCGAGCACGATGCTCTCGATGCCCTGAAGGTGGAGAATGTGGGACAACAGTAGACCGGCTGGCCCGCCGCCGATGATTGCTACCTGTGTTCGCACTGGCTTCTCCTGGTTGAGACGCCGGACTCGAACGCCGCGTTACCGCAGACAGGTCTCGTTGGTTACGCGCAAAGTATACTGCACGCAACACATTTGAGCTGCGGCGTTCGAAACCTGCTACCTTACGCGCACGACGCCGAGAGCGGAGACACGCATGTCGACGGATGCCACCACAGTGAGCAGCCAAGGCCTGGTCGCCGAGGTCATCGACAACGGCAAGATCAGCGCGCAGCAGTACCTGATCGTGGCGCTTTGCCTGTTCTTGAATATGCTCGATGGTTTCGACATCACGGCGATGGCCGTAGTTGCCAGCGCCGTCTCAGTGGAGTTGCAGCTGACGCCGGACAGGCTCGGCTGGATCTTCAGCTTCGCGCTCGCGGGCATGATGGCCGGCGCGATGCTGCTAGCGCCGGTATCCGACGTCATCGGGCGCAGGTCCATGATCATCATCAGCGTTGCCCTCGTTGGCGTGTCGATACTGTTCACTGCCAATGCAACGACGCTGACGGAGTTCATCGTCTTGCGCTTCATCAGCGGCATGGGTGCCGGCGCGATGCTCGCGTGCCAGGCGACCCTGGCGGCCGAATACAGTCCGGAGAAATACCGGGCCGCCTCGGTCGGCGTGGTGACTTCCGGCTATCCGCTGGGCGCGATGCTGACATCGGTCGTGGCCGGATACATCATGCCGGACTACGGCTGGCGCGGCATGTTCTGGTTCGGCGGTACCTTGACGGTAGCTATGGTCGTCGTCGCCTACCTGCTCATTCCCGAATCCCTCAAGTACCTTTTCGAGCGCCGGCCCGACAACGCGCTCGAGCGGGTCAACGCGATCCTGAAGAAGCTCAAGAAGGACACGATCGCGGCGATGCCGGACATCGCGGTCGGCGCCGAGAGGCCGCGCGGCGGCATCATCGGCAACATGCTGAAGCTCGTGTCGACGCGCGAGCGTGCAGGGCGGTTGACCCTGCGGGCCGGCACGCTGATCCTGTGGACCGCGTTTTTCCTCTGCTTCAGCACGCTGTACTTCTTGATGAGCTGGATCCCGAAGCTCATGGACGATTCCGGGTACGACGCGGCGGTCGGGCGAAACGCGTTCTTCCTCTTCAACCTGGGCGGCGTCATGGGTATCTATCTGATCGGTTACCTGTCCACGCGATGGAAGCTGACCAATCTGGTTTTCCTGCTGTCGTTCTCGTCCGCCGTCGGCATGGTCGTCTTCGCGCTGGCGCCGAATCAGCTCAATCTGCTGCTGGGGCTGATTCTCGTCATCGGTATCCTGCAGCAGGGCGGCTTCACCGGCCTGTACGCGACCGCCGCGAAGCTCTATCCCACCGAGATACGCAGCACCGGCATCGGCTGGGCGATCGGCCTCGGCCGCTCCGGCGCGGTCGCCGGTCCCGCGATCGCCGGCTACCTGATCGCGGCCGGCTTCGACATGTCGGCGAACTTCTTCTTCTTCGCGGTGCCGATGGCTATCGGCGGCTTCATCGCCTACCTGCTGCACGTGGACTGAGCTGCACGCACCCGCCGCGCTATCGGCCACGATAGGCATTCATCTGTTGCGTTCTGCGATATATACTGAAACGTCCCGACAGGCGCAACAGACGCGCGCAACGCATGAAAGACAAGGAAATCACAATAAAAACAAAGTCTTCGACCGTCCATAGCGTCGTCGTGGCGGTCAATCTCCTCGAATACCTGGCCGAGAGCGGCCGACCGCAGCGGGTCACGGACATCGCGGCGCATCTCGGCATGACCAAGGCGCGGGTGTCGCGTCACCTGAGCACGCTCGCCGACCTCGAGCTGGTGGTGAAGACGCCCGACAACAGCGGCTACCGGCTCGGCTCGAAGCTCTTCCGGCTGGCCAGCGCGGCGCTCGATCAGTATGAGATCACTAACATCGCATATCGCTACATGGTCGTGCTCAAGAACCGCATCGCCGAGACGATTCTGCTCGCGATTCCAGCCGGCGGCGACTCGCTGATCGTCTCGACCGTGAGCTCCGGTAAGCCGTTCGCGCCGAAGATCGAGCGTGGCCTGCGCCTCACGGTGCCCGTCTCGCCGACCGCACGCATGATCCTCGCGTTCTCCCCCGAGGAGACTCGCGAGCGCATCCTGTCGCGGCGCACCGAGCGTCACGCGGAGCGCGAGCTCGATTTCGATGCGCAGAAACTGAGGCAGGACATGGCCAGAATTCGTGAGCGCTTCTACGAATTCATGGACGATCCGCACGGTGCAGGCTTCTCCGCGATTACCGCACCGATCTTCAACCATCATGAGCGCATCGAGGCGGCGATTGCGGCCATCTTTCCGCATCGGCCGGACGATCCGAATCGGGAGACACGCTTCCTGCAACCCGTCAAAGAGACCGCAGTGGAAATTTCGCGGGTGCTGGGCTCGGCGGAGATGGCGAACCGCATGGCGGCGACGCTGTGAGGCGACGAATCATCGTAGGAGCCCGTCCCGACGGGCGACTGCCGCCCGGCCGTCAGGAATGCACAATGCCGGTCGCGATGCCCAACTCCGGCGTGACCGAATAAAAATCGAGCGCCGGCGCGGCGCCGC
>JBFGFX010000126.1:0-10330 GCA_041579335.1 Woeseiaceae bacterium
CAGTTCGTCGCGGCGCTCGGCCTCGTGAAGTGGGCCGCAGCCGGCGCCAACGCGGAGCTCGCCCTGTTGACGTCGGACAAGGCGATGGCGATCCAGAAGGCTGCGCTCGCGGTCGCCGAAGGCCGTCACGACGAGCACTTCCCGATCGACGTGTTTCAGACCGGCTCCGGCACGAGCTCGAACATGAATGCGAACGAGGTCATCGCGCGACTGGCCTCGGAAGCGTTGGGCGCTGCCGTCCACCCGAACGACGACGTCAACATGAGCCAGAGCAGCAACGACGTCATTCCTACCTGCATCCACGTGAGCGCCGCGATCGGTGTCCGAGACTACCTTAAGCCCGCGCTCGATCACCTGAGCGACACGCTCGAGAGAAAAGCAGTCGAGACGCGCGACATCGTCAAGACGGGTCGTACGCACCTCATGGACGCGATGCCGGTGACGCTCGGCCAGGAATTGGACGGCTGGCGGTCGCAGATCGACCAGGGCAGGGACCGGATCCTCGATTCGCTGGCGCGCGTGCGCCAGCTGGCGCAGGGCGGTACCGCCGTCGGCACGGGCATCAACGCGCATCCAAAGTTCGGCAGCAAAGTTGCGGTGCTGCTCGAGGAGCGCACCTCGATCGAGTTCCGTCCGGCCGACTCGCCGTTCGCGGCTCTGTCCTCGCAGGACACGGCGGTCGAGCTGTCAGGCCAGCTGCGCGTGATTGCCGTCAGCATCATGAAGATCGCGAACGACCTGCGCTGGATGAATTCGGGCCCACTCGCCGGCATCGGCGAGATCGCGCTGCCGGCGCTGCAGCCCGGCTCCAGCATCATGCCGGGCAAGGTCAATCCGGTCTTCCCGGAAGCGGCGGCTATGGTCGCGGCACAGGTCATCGGCAACGACACGACGATTGCCGTTGCCGGGCAATCCGGCAACTTTCAGCTCAACGTGATGCTGCCGGTCATCGCGTACAACCTGCTGCAGAGCATCGAGATCTTGGCGAACGCGTGCACCGCCCTGGCCGACAACGCCATTGCGGGCTTCACGGTCAATCAGGAAACCTTGGACGCAGCGCTCGAGCGTAATCCGATCCTGGTCACCGCCCTGAACCCGGTCATCGGCTACGAGAAAGGCGCGGAGGTCGCCAAGAAAGCCTACGCGGAGGGCCGCCCCGTCAAGGAGGTCGCGAAAGAGCTGACCGACCTCACGGATGAGGAGCTCGATCGGCTGCTCGATCCTCGTACGCTGACCAAAGGCGGCATCCAGCATTAGGTGTCCGTTCTGAACGCCAGCCTGTCCCTGTCGCTGATTCGCGAGCGCTTCCGCGATACGGCACCGGGCGACGATCCGACCAAGGTCGCGCTCCCCCGCGGCGCCCGCAGCTGGCCGGCCGCTGTGCGGCGGCAGCTCAGCACCGATCTGAAGCCGGCCGGCGTGCTGATCCCGATCACCGAACGCGCCAGCGGCCTGTCGGTGCTGCTGACGGAGCGCTCGGCGGAGCTCACGCTCCACGCCGGCCAGGTGAGCTTTCCGGGTGGCCGCATGGAGCCGGACGACCCGGACATCCGGCACACCGCCCTGCGCGAGGCCCACGAGGAGGTGGGCATACCGCCGGATCGCGTCGAGGTTGCCGGGTATCTCAAGGCGATGCCCACGATCACGGGCTACGCGGTCACGCCGGTGATCGGCATCGTAGACGCGGGTCAGCCGCTCACGCTCGATCCGATCGAGGTGGAGGTGGCCTTCGAGGTGCCGCTTAAGTTTCTGCTCGACCCCGCCAACGAGCGTGCCGCGATGCGCGAGGTCGGCGGGGTGCCAGTGCCGATCATCGAGTTCCGCTACGGTGGTCACCGTATCTGGGGTGCCACGGGCTCGATGCTTGTCGCCTTGAGAAATTTTCTTTTTTTATAACAAATATTAATGGCATCTATCGAGAAACTACTTGAAATCATGGCGGCGCTCCGGGACCCGGCAGACGGCTGCCCCTGGGATCGCCGGCAGACGTTCGACACGATCGCGCCGTACACGATCGAGGAGGCCTACGAGGTCGCCGATGCCATCGCGCGCGACGACCGGCGCGATCTCCGCGGCGAGCTCGGTGATCTGCTGTTCCAGGTCGTCTTCCACGCCCGCATGGCCGAGGAGGCCGGCGATTTCGCGTTTGCGGACGTCGTCGACGCCATCTGTGACAAGCTCACCCGGCGGCATCCACACGTCTTCGGCGACGCCGAGGCACGCAACCGGGGCGCCATCGCGGGCAGCTGGGAGCGCATTAAAGCGGCGGAGCGGAGCGCTGCTCGGGCGGACACGAGCGCGCTCGACGGCGTGGCCAAGGCCTTGCCGGCGCTCATGCGGGCGGTGAAGCTCGGCGAGCGGGCGGCAACGGTCGGGTTCGACTGGCCGGACGCGGCCGGCGTGCGGGCCAAGGTCGAGGAGGAGCTTCGGGAGCTCGACGCCGCGCGGGCGGGCGGCGCGCCGGAGCGCATCGCCGAGGAGCTCGGTGATCTGCTGTTCACGATCGTCAATCTCGCGCGGCACCTGGCGATCGATCCCGAACAGGCCCTCGACCGCGCCAACCGCAAGTTCGAGGGCCGCTTCAGGCGGATCGAGGCCGCGGCGCGGGCCCAGGGCGAGCCTCTCGAGGCGCTCGACCTCGAAGCCCTCGAGGCACTGTGGCAGGCGCACAAGTAACGTTACCCCCGGCGTTCACCCAACATTCAGTTTTTAAAGGAAAACAAGACCCTGGCGTTCAGCCAGCGTTCATTGCGCACGCCCTATAGTCCGCCCCAGGCTCGAGATTTCCTTTGAGCCGGTGTCTGGAAAGGGAGTAGGACTATGAACATCAAAGCTTGGATTACGACCGGCACTGTCGTTGTTTCACTGGCTTTGACGGCGAACCCGGCCGAGGCCGGGCACCAGTACGCGTTCGGCAAGCAGCACCGCGAGCGCGCCGTGTACGACTACGCGAAAGTCGTGCAGGTCGAGCCGATCGTGCGCTATGTGACGGTAACGACGCCGGTGAAGGAATGCTGGAACGAGACTCGCCATTACACGGTCAACCACGGCCCGAACGTCGCCGGGGGCACGCTGGCCGGCGCCATCATCGGCGGCGTAATCGGGCATCAGTTCGGCAGCGGCCGCGGCAACGATGCCGCCACCGTCGCCGGCACGCTGATCGGTGCGGCCATCGGCAACGACGCTGCACGCAAGCGGAGCCACGGTGTCTCGACCTACGCGCGACCGATACAGCGCTGCGAGACCAACTACCGGTCTCACGAGGAAGAGCGTATCGACGGTTATCGAGTCGTCTATCGCTACCACGGCCAGCGCTACGCGACCCGGCTGCCTTACGATCCGGGCAAGCGGATCCGCGTCCGCGTCGACGTGCGGCCGACAGGCCTCTAAGAGGCCATACCGAGAACACGGGCCGGTTGTGACGTCGTCCGTTGCAATCGGCCCGTCCTCATTCCACACTTGCGCGATAACGGACCCAAGGATCCCGCCATGACGCTGCGAAGACTGCTCTTGATCGCACTTTTTGCCGCACCGCTCACCGCGGCCGCGGGCGATCTCGGCCGGCTCGCCGATATTGGCGGCACGGCGAGCGGGCTGGCCGTCAATCGTGGCCTGACGGTCGCGCAGGGCCGCGGCATGACCCTGAGTCAGGCGGTCGAGCAGGTCCGTCGTCAGTACAACGGGCGCATCATCAGTGCGGAGACCAAGCGCAGCGGCAACCGCGAAGTCCACCACATCAAGGTGCTAACGAAGGACAACAAGGTCAAGACGGTCAAGATCCCGGGCCGTACGCTGAGCTCACGAGGCTGACGCGATGCGCCTGCTCGTGATCGAAGACGATCAGACCTTGCGCGAGTCGCTGTGCCAGCAGCTGTCCGCCGCCGGCTTCGGCGTCGAGCAGGCGCCCGACGGACGCGAGGGCCTGTATTTCGCGGCCGAGTACCCCATCGACCTCGCTATCGTCGATCTCGGCCTGCCCGAGGTGTCGGGCATCGACGTCATCAAAGAACTCAGAGCGAAAGGCAAGACGTATCCGGTCCTGATCCTGACCGCGCGCGACCGCTGGCAGGACAAGGTCGACGGCTTGGCAGCAGGTGCCGACGACTACGTGGTCAAGCCGTTCCATATCGAAGAAGTGCTGGCGCGCGTCAACGCGCTGCTGCGCCGCAGCGGCGGATGGGCTTCATCGGTGCTTTCGGCCGGCCCGGTGTCGCTCGACACCACGCGCCAGGAGCTGTCCGTCAACGGCAGCGTGATCGACCTGACCGGTTACGAATACCGCATCATCGAGCACCTGATGATGCGCGCCGGCGAGGTCATCTCGAAGACCGAGCTGACGGACCGCCTCTACGACCAGGACTTCGAGCGCGACAGTAACGTCATCGAAGTTTTCATCGGCCGTCTGCGCAAAAAGCTCGATCCGGACAATACGCTGAAACCGATCGAGACGCTGCGTGGCCGCGGCTATCGATTCGCGCTCGAGCGCACTTCCGGCGAGTGACGGACGTTCCGGCCAGCCGGCTCTCAAAAGTCCGGTCGCGACGCTAGCGCAAGCGCTCGCCCTATGGCCTCACTCAGCGCCCGCCTGCTGCTTGCCGTCAGCCTGCTGCTGTTGATCTTCTTCGGCGCAACGATCGTCGTCTTGGACAGCGCGTTCCGCGAAGCCGGCGAGCAGGCGCAGGAGGATATCCTCGACGGCCAGCTGATCGCGCTCCTGGCCGCCGCCGATCCGAATCCCGACGGCGAGCTCGAGATGCCGGCGATCATGCCCGAACCCCGGCTCGGCACGATCGGCTCGGGGCTCTACGCGGAGCTTCGCGAGAACGGCACGGTGTCGGTGTGGCAGTCCCGGTCGGCGCTCGGACTCGAAATCCCGTTCGGCCCGCCGCCGCCGCCGGGACCGCCGGCGTTCTCCCGCATCACGTTGGCAGACGGCACGCCGCTGATGGCGTTGGCGATCTCGGTCGAATGGGAGCTGACGAGCGGCGAGCTGCGCCCATACACGTTTTACGTCGCCGAAAGTCTGGATTCGTTCCACGCACAGATCGCGCGTTTCCGGCGCCAGCTGTTCAGCTGGTTTGCGGCGGTCGCGCTGATCATGCTGCTGTCGATATCGCTCGTGATGCGCACCATTCTCGGGCCGCTCAGGCAAATCGAGGAAGAGATCGCCGAGATCGAGGAGGGCAAGCGCGCCGCGCTGACGGAGGGGCTGCCAACCGAGCTCAACAGCGTTGCCCGCAACATGAACCTCTTGATCGGCAGCGAGCGCGGCCGTTCGGACCGTTACCGGCAGACCCTGGACAACCTCGCGCACAGCCTGAAGACGCCGCTAGCGGCCATCCGCGCGGTGCTGTCCGAGCAGCCCAAAGACGACACGACCGCGAAGATCGAATCGCAGATCGAGCGCATGAACGACATCGTTCGGTACCAGCTGCGCAAGCCCGCGTCGTTGGTCAGCGATACCTTCGGCGTCGGCGCGGTCGCAATCGAGCGTCAGCTGGAACGGCTGATCGAGGGCTTGCGCAAGGTGTACAAGGACAAGGATCCGGACATCACGCTGGCCGTCGACCGGCGGGCCGAGTTCCGCGGCGACACCGGCGATTTCCTCGAGCTCTCCGGCAATCTGGTCGACAACGCCTGCAAGTGGTGCCGGTCCACGGTCGACGTCAACGTCACGCCGCTAAACGGATCCGGCATGCGGCTCACGGTTAGCGACGACGGCCCCGGGATCCCCGAGGAGGCGTCGGACCTGTTGTTGAAACGGGGCATGCGCCTGGACGAATCGGCGCCGGGCCACGGCATCGGCCTCGCGGTCGTCAAGGACATCGCGGCCTCGCACGGCGGCGAGCTGACGATCGGCCGCTCGCTGCACGGCGGCGCCGAGATCAGTGTCGCGATCCCTTCGAAATAGTGCGATGTGACCGATCAGGCCTCGGGCTTCAGCGGCTTGCGGAACTTCATGATCGGCTCGAGCAGCTCGAGCGGCAGCGGGAACACAATCGTGTTCGACCGCTCGTTGGCGATCTCTTTCAAGGTCTGCAGGTAACGCACCTGCAAGGCCTGTTCCTCTGATGCCAACGTGCGTGCCGCCTCGGCGATCATCTGTGCCGCCTGCTTTTCGCCTTCGGCGTTGATCACTTTGGCGCGCCGCGCGCGTTCCGCCTCGGCCTGCTGGGCGATGGCGCGGATCATGCTCTCGTCGAGGTCGACGTGCTTGATCTCCACGTTCGCCACTTTGATGCCCCAGTTGTCGGTGCGCTGGTCCAGCAGCGCCTGGATGTCGGCGTTGAGCTTGTCACGTTCGGCGAGCATGTCATCGAGCTCGTGCTGACCGAGCACCGAGCGTAATGTCGTCTGCGACAGTTGGCTGGTCGCTTCGAACACGTTGGCGACACGGATGACCGCTTTCTCCGGATCTACGATGCGGAAATAGATGACCGCATTCACCTTGACCGACACGTTGTCGCGCGAGATGACGTCCTGAGTCGGCACGTCCATGACGATCACTCGCAGATCGACCTTGGTCATGACCTGGATGACCGGGAACAGCAAAATCAGACCCGGACCCTTGACCTTTTGGAAGCGGCCGAGGAAGAACACGACGCCGCGTTCGTATTCTTTTAGGATTTTGATCGTGTTGTAGGCCAGGATAGCCAAGATCAAAACGATGATGCCGATTGTTGGTAATGTCATCAGAAATCCCTTAGTCAGATAGGTCGATCAAGTTTGAAATTCTGTTTTCTGTGTTTGCTGCGCTGGCGCCGGCTTCACCCGCAGCGTGAGACCATCCATCGCAGTGACGATGACTTCCTGATCCTTTTCGATCGGCACGCGGCTCTCCGCCTGCCAGGATTCGCCCTCGAGCCAGATCTTGCCGTGACCGGTGAATGACTCCATCGCCACGCCGATGCCGCCAATGATCGATCCCGTGCCGCTGACCGCGCCGCGGCGCTGCAGCTTGACCAGAAACGTCACGAGCCACAGCAGCGCAAGCCCCGTCACGAGCCCGAAACTGACGACGAACGGAATCGATATGCCGAAACCGGGCACGCCACTGTCGAACATGATGATCGAGCCAACGATGAACGCGACGATGCCGCCGAGACCGAGCGCGCCGAAACTCGGCACGAACGCCTCTGCAACAATCAAAAGTAGGCCGACGATGATCAGCGCGAGCCCGGCGTAGTTGACCGGGATGACCTGTAGCGCGTAGGCGGCGAGCAGCAGGCACACGACCCCGACGACCCCCGGCACGATCGCACCCGGGTTGTAACCTTCGAAGAGCAGGCCATAAACGCCGACCAGGAGCAAAAGCAGCGCGATCTGCGGATTCGCAATCGTGCTCAAGAACTTGATGCGCCAGCTCGGCTCGAGCGGCTCGACGACCAGCGAGGCGGTCGCCAGCGTGACGGTCCGGTTGTTGACCTGCACCTCGCGGCCGTCGATTTCCGTCAACAGCGTCGCAAGGTCGGCAGCGACCACGTCGATCACGTTTTGCTCGAGCGCTTCCCTGGCGGTCAGCGTTGCAGCTTCCCGAACCGCTTTCTCGGCCCAGTCCGCGTTGCGGCCGTGCCGTTCGGCAAGCCCGCGTATGTAGGCGATCGAGTCGTTCAAGACCTTGCGTTCCATCGCAGTGCCGGGCGTCTCGACGTCGTCATCGGCATTGTCGACATCCTCGGTATCTGCATCGTCACCGCTTTCGGCGCTGGTCTCCTCGTCGGCGTCGCCCGATTCCCGGTCGTCTCGCGATCGCTTCGTCTTCCCCCTGACGTCCTCCGGATCCGGCGGCTCGCCCATCAGTGAGACCGGGGTCGCTGCGCCGAGATGGGTCGTCGGCGCCATTGCGGCGACGTGACTCGCGAGCAGGATGTAGGTGCCGGCGCTGTCGGCTCGCGCGCCGCCCGGGCTCACGTACGTCACGACCGGCACCTCGGAATTGAGGATCGTCTGGATGATGTCGCGCATCGGCTCGACCAGCCCACCCGGCGTATCCATGCGGATGATGACGAGGTCTGCATTGCGCTCCGCCGCTTCCTCGATGCCGTTGATGATGTATTCGGCCTTGGCCACGCCGAGCGCGCCCTCGAGATCGAGCTGTATCGCGATGCCTTGGGCGCTCGCGAACGCGCCGACCGATAGGCCCGCGAGGAGCACGGTGGTCTCTAGCCAGCGGCGCCACCGCCCCGGCTTGCTGCGCCCAATGGTCATGGCCCAATGATACCAGGGCTTTCCGCCCTGGCTATGAACAATCTGTGGCATGCTTTGAACCTTTACGTCGATGGATACGATGTTCATACGCTTCATCACGACTGGCGGTACGATCGACAAGATCTATTTCGACGCCATGAGTCGATTTGAGGTCGGCGAATCTCAAATCAACCATATCCTGAGTGAGGGCCTCGTCGCCTTTGACTACGACATCGTGCCGCTGTTCCGCAAAGACAGTCTCGACATGACCGACGACGATCGGGCCGAACTCAAGCGCTACATCGAGGGCGACGACGCGCGTCGCTACGTGATCACCCACGGCACCGACACGATGGCCGAAACGGCGGCTGCGCTCGACCCGATCGCCAACAAGACGATCGTGCTGACGGGCGCCTTGGCGCCGGCGCGATTCAGGAGCACCGACGCCGTGTTCAATATCGGCATGGCGGTCGCTGCCGTGCAGGTCGCACCGCCGGGCGTCTACATTGCTATGAGCGGCCAGGTCTTCCGCGGCAGCGCGGCGCGTAAGAACCGCGCCGAAAATCGCTTCGAATCAATCACAGGTCGAAATTGATCCCCTGCGCCAGCGGCAGGTCGCGGCCCCAGTTGATCGTGTTGGTCTGCCGTCGCATGTACGCCTTCCAGGAATCCGAGCCGGCCTCGCGGCCGCCGCCAGTCTCCTTCTCGCCCCCGAACGCGCCGCCGATTTCGGCGCCCGAGGTGCCGATGTTGACGTTCGCGATGCCGCAGTCGGAGCCGACCGCCGACAGGAACGTCTCGGCGTGCTGCAGGTTGTCGGTGAAGATCGCGGACGACAATCCCTGCCTCACGCCGTTCTGCTTCGCGATCGCGTCGTCGAGGTTGCTGCACGGTATCAGGTAAAGAATCGGTCCGAAGGTCTCTTCCTGGACGATCTCCCATTCGTTCTCGGCCAGGGCGATGACCGGTTCCATGAAGTTGCCCGGCCGATTCGAACGCGCACCGCCGCAGAGGATCTCGCCGCCGGCTTCCTTGACCGCGGCAATCGCACGTTCCACCTGCGCCACCGCGGCCTCGTCGATGAGCGGACCCATCAACGTATCGGCATCGAGCGGGTCGCCGATGCTCACCTGTGCGTATGCGGCCACGAGCCGCTCCTTGAGCTCGGCCATGCGCGACTCGTGGACCAAGATGCGGCGTGTCGTCGTGCAGCGCTGTCCCGCCGTGCCGACCGACCCGAACACGATGCCCGGCACCGCGAGGTCGAGATTGGCGAACTCGTCGACGATGATCGCATTGTTGCCGCCGAGCTCCAGCAGGCACTTGCCCATGCGCGATGCCACCCGCTTGGCGACCTGTCGGCCGACGGCGCAGGAGCCGGTGAACGACACGAGGTCGATGCGTCGGTCGTCGACGAACTGCTGCACCAGGTCGTGGCCGCCGTCGTTGAACAGATGAAACACGTCCGGCAGGTCCGCATCTCGCAGCGCTTCGTTGCAGATTTTTTGCACCGCAACGGCGCAAAGCGGCGTCTTCTGCGACGGCTTCCAAATGTTGACGTTTCCGCAGACGGCTGCGATGAACGCATTCCACGACCAGACCGCGACCGGGAAGTTGAAGGCCGAGATCGTGCCGACCACGCCGAGCGGGTGCCACTGCTCGTACATGCGATGCTGCGGCCGTTCCGAGTGCATCGTCCTGCCGTACAGCATGCGTGACTGCCCGACTGCGAAGTCGGCGACGTCGATCATCTCCTGGACCTCGCCTAAACCTTCGGCCTTGATCTTGCCCATCTCCAGGCTGACGAGGCTGCCCAGCGCATCTTTGTGGTCGCGCAGGGCGTCGCCGATCCGGCGCACGGCGTCACCGCGTACAGGCGCCGGCACTTTGCGCCACTCGACGAACGCGTCTCGTGCAGCGGCGACGATGCGCTCGTACTCCTCGGCCGTCGTGTTCGACACGCTCGCGATGCGCTCTCCGCTGGCGGGGTTGATCGAGTCGATCGCGCCGGCCGACTCGGTTTGGTGCGCGGTCGGACCCGACCAGCTTCCCGGGTTTCGATCGCTCAGTCCGAGGTTGTCCAGTATCTTTTTCATCGCGGGCTCCAGAGCGGGCAGGCGCGCATTGTGCCAAGCTTGATTGC
>JBFGFX010000127.1:0-10291 GCA_041579335.1 Woeseiaceae bacterium
GAGCGCATAAGCGAGGCCATTACGGCCGCAAACAACGATGGCCGCACCGGTCTCGTGCCGTTCATCACCGCCGGTTATCCGGACCCCGCTACATTTGCTTCATCACTGCGCGCGATTGCTGAAGTCGGAGACGTGGTCGAAGTGGGGGTGCCGTTCTCGGACCCGATGGCGGACGGCATGACGATCCAGCGGTCGAGCCACGCGGCGATCGCCAAAGGCGTCTCGCTCCGGTGGATCTTCGACGTGCTCGCCACGACCCGCGCCGAGGTGCAGGCGCCGATCGTGCTGATGTCGTATCTGAATCCGCTCCTTGCGTTCGGCTACGAGGCTTTGGCCGAGCGCGCCGCCGACACCGGGGTGTGCGGTTTCATCGTGCCCGACCTGCCGCTCGAGGAGTCGGACGAGCTCAGCGGGGCGCTCGAGCCTCGAGGCCTCGGGCTCGTGCACCTCGTGACCCCCGCCACGCCGGACGATCGGCTGAAGCGACTCGCCGACGCGTCGCGCGGTTTTCTCTACGCCGTCACGATCACCGGCGTGACCGGCGGCGCCGCCGGCCTGCCCGATGATCTGGCCGCCTACCTCGACAAAGTGACGGCGTCGTCGTCGCTGCCCGTATGTGCAGGCTTCGGCATTCGCTCGAGCGCGGACGTCGCGAGCGTCGGCCGGCACGCTGCGGGCGCGATCATTGGCTCCGCGCTGGTCGAGGTGCTCGAGCGTGGTGACGACCCGGCGGCATTCCTGCGATCGCTGTCGGGCGAGAACTAGAGGGTTACCGTGAAGAAAGTCACCTCGTCGGATTCCTTGGTGATCATCAATCACTACAAGAACGTGCTCACGAGCGAAGGCATCCCGGCGGTGATCAAGAACGAGCACCTGGGGAGCATCGTCGGCGAGATGCCGTTCCAGGAGGTTTGGCCCGAGCTCTGGGTCGAGAACGACTTGGACTACGATCGCGCCAAGCAGCTCCTGGATGCGGATACGATCATCGACGAGAGCCCCGGCTCGAGCTGGCGCTGCCGGCGCTGCAACGAGGACAACGAGCCGCAGTTCGGCGCCTGCTGGTCCTGCGGCGAAGCCCGCTAGCAGCCTGCACCTTGGGCGTTGGTCGCGCGTCAGGACGCGCTCCTACGGGTGGCGTTGAGGGGCGACCCTTACGGGTAGCGTTGAGGTCGTAGGAGCCCGCCCCGGCGGGCGACCCACCTCAGGACGCGGAAAAGACTAAGGCATGCCGCGCGACAGGAGGCGCGTGCCGGCGATCTCGCTGCGCAGGATCGAGGATACCTTCTCGGCCTGGATCGGCCGGCTGATCAAGAAACCCTGGGCGAGATCGCAGCGACAGCTCCTCAAGAACTCGAGCTGGGTGATCGTCTCGACGCCGTCGGCCGCGACCTCGATGTCCAGGCCGCGCGCCATCGCGATCGCGGCGCGCACGATGCGCTGATGGCTGCCGTTGATCTCGACGTCATGGATCAGCGACTGATCCAACACGAAGCTGTCGATGACGCCGGTGTCCAGCGCGTTGAGCGAGACTTCCGTGGTGCCGAAGTGATCGAGCGACAGCCGCACGCCGAGCTTGCGCAGGCCGTGCAGCGTCTCGAGCTCGACGGAGCGCTGTTTGACGATGACGCCGTCGCCGATTTCGAACTCGACGCAGCCGGGATCGAGCATCGTGTCGGTCAGCGCCTGCGCGACCGCCTCGACGAGGCGCCCGTAGCGGAGCTGCTGTGACGACAGATTGATGGCGACCGAGAGATCGGGCAGCTCGAACTGATGCTGCCAGGCGGCGAGCTGGCGGAATGCGGTTTCGATGATCCACTCACCGGCCGAATGAATGAGGCCCGAGCTTTCGAGAATCCCCAAGAATCGCGCCGGTGACAAAAGCCCGAAGCGCGGATGCTGCCACCTGAGCAGCGCCTCGAGGCCGATCAGGCGACCGTTGTTGACGTCGATGCGCGGCTGGTAGTGCAAGATGAACTCGTTGCGGACCAGCGCGTGCCGCAGCCCGAGCTCGAGCTCCTCGCGCTGCTGCAGCTTGCGGTTCAGTGCCGCCGAGTAGTACTGGAATCGCCCGCCGCCGCGCTTCTTCGCCTGATACATCGCGAGATCCGCGGCTTTGATCAGACGTGGCGCGAGCTCGCCGGATTCGGGGTAGATCGCAATGCCGATGCTCGGCGTCGCATACACTTCGCTGCCGCCGACGTCGTATCTCTCGGACAGGACCAGCACGAGTTTCTGCGCGACCGCGGCAGCGTCGCGCGGGTCGCTGATGTCCTCCAAGCAAACGATGAACTCGTCGCCGCCCCAGCGGCCGCTGAAGTCGCCGACGCGAAGGTGCCGAACGAGGCGATCGCCGACTTCCCTCAAGAGCGCATCGCCGATGTCGTGGCCGAGGGTGTCGTTGACCGATTTGAACTTGTCGAGGTCGATGAACAATACGGCAATGAGCTGCTCACGGCGCTGCGCGCGACCGATCGCGCGCTCGAGCTGGTGCAGGAACAGCCGCCGGTTGGGCAGCCGGGTCAGATCGTCGAACTGCGCGCGCTTCTCGAGCTCGACGGTGCGCCGCATGACGTCCGTGACGTCGCGAAAGGTCACGACGCCGCCGATTTGGGCGCCGCTCGAGTCGTAGATGCCCTGGCCGTTCAGGCTCAGGATCATGTCGTCTTGCCCGGTGGCGCGGTACACCGCGAGCTGGTTCGAGAACTTCTCGCCGCGGCGCACTTTCTCGAGCGGCAGCTCGTGCGTCTCAATGTCCGACTGTCCGTCGAGGGCGATCGAGCCGAAGGTCTTGCGCCAGTCGGCTTCGACGCGCTGGCGCGGCGCCATGCCGAGTATCGAGCGGGCGGCCGGGTTGATGTCCAGCAGATTGCCGTCCTGGTCGACGATGATGACGCCGTCGTTGATGCTGTTCAGAATCGACAGCACGGTGCTGTCGTCGTCGGACATGCGCCTCAAGAGCCGGTGTCGCTTGACGGCATGGTCGAATACGGCCGGCAGCGATTCGACCGGCGTATCGTCGACGCAGACATAGCTCTGCGCGCCGGCGCGGACCGCGGCGATGCCGCGATGCTCCTGGTCGTGCTTCGCCAGCGCGATCAACGGATTGAGCCGCATGTCGTGAACGAGCGACTGCAGCGACCGCCCGGACTGCGCGATGCCGGGACCCGCCTCGAACAGCACGATGTCGACGTTGCCGGCGTCGTGCTCCGGCACCTTGAAAGCTTCGGATTGGCTGAAGCGGGAGCAGGCGGGAGAACCTTTCAGGGCCTCGACGAATTCGGGCGCAAAATCACCGCGCCCGAGGTACAGAATCGAATGCCCCGCCATTATCCCCGTGCTGTCTCCAGCCGAATCGTGCCCTTCATCCCAAAGCCGCGTGAGTGGTGCCGGGCGCGTTTCGTCGTCTGCCATTTATTGTGCGTATTGCGCGAATTGGCGCCGCGGGTAGAGGTCGTGTGCGGGCCTAGACCATAATACCAGAATCGCGTAGGAACACGGCCTGAAGTCAGCAAATTCGCGGGTTTTCGACGCGCTTCGGGTAAACCATCGCCCGCTTTGAGACATCAAATTGATAAAGCATGGGGAGAAACGTCGATTGGAAGCGCTTGTGGGCACCGAGGCTCTCGCGGTCGAGGGAGGATCGGTGACGGAAACTGAGCAGGACCGGGTCCGGCGAGCGCAGGCGGCCGACACGCGGGCGTTCGAAGCGCTCTATCGCGAGCACGTGGGCAAGGTGTATGGGCTGTGCCTGCGGATGACGGGCAATCCCAGCGAGGCGGAGGACTGCGCGCAGGAGGCCTTCATCCAAGCGTGGAGCAAACTGGACAAATTCCGCGGCGACTCGAGCTTCGGCACCTGGATGCACAAGGTCGCGGTCAACGTGGTGCTCGGGCGCATGCGCAAGTCGCGCCGGGAGCAGGATCGCATCCGCGCCGTCGGCGACATCTCGCCAACGCCGGAATCGATCGGCGACTCGGGCGGGATGCAGGACCTGGAGCAGGCGATGAACGAGCTTCCGACCGGCGCGAGACACGTCTTCGTGCTGTATGCGGTGTACGGCTACAGCCACGACGAGACCGGCGAGATGCTCGGCATCGCGGCCGGCACGAGCAAGGCACAGCTGCATCGGGCAAAGCGATTGCTTGCGCAGCAACTGGAACCAGCGAGTGGTGTGACATGAACGACAGAGACCGAGAACAGTTCGACGACGAGCTCACGGCAAAGGCCCGAGAGCTTGCGGGCGATGTGGAGCCGGAGCGCGATCTGTGGCCGGGGATCCATGCGGCGATTCACGAGTCGATGCAGGGACCCGCTGCGACTGCGAGTGTCTTCGGAGCCTCGTTCCAGCGGTATCTGGCGCAGGCGGCCGCGGTCATCTTGTTGGTCGGCGGGTCGTCGGGCCTGACCTACCTGGCCATAAGCGGCGATCGCGACAACGTGTCGCCGGTCGCGGCGGGCATAGAGCTGCCGTTGGACGCCGTGTCGGCGAGCTTCGGCAGCCAGTACACGCTGGGTCCGGATTTCCAGGATGCGCGCCGCAACGTGGAAGGCCGCCTCGAGACCGAGCTCGAACGGCTGTCGCCGGAAGCGAGAGCGGAGGTCGAGGCCAACATCGAGACCATTCGGACCGCGATCGCGGAGATCAACAAGGCATTGGCGGAAGAGCCGGACAACGTGCTGTTGCAGCAGCTTCTGCTCAGCAGCTACCAGGAAGAGCTGGCCGTAATGCGAAAAGTGAACGGCATCACGAATACGGTGATGCTGCGCGACGACATCTGAGCGCATCGAGCCGCTCGGCGAGACAAAGTTATGAACAGAAGCACACGAACCCTGAATCTCACCTTGGCGCTCGCGCTGGCCGCGCCCGCGGCGATCGCGGACGACGTGCAACGCTCGGTCGACGCGAGCCCGAACGGCAACGTATCGATCTCGAACGTCGCGGGCTCCATCGAAATTTCGGGCTGGTCACGCAACCAGGTCGACGTCGCGGCCGATCTCGGCGACGGCGTCGAAGAGCTCATCGTCGAGCGCAACGGCGACGACGTGATCGTCAAGGTCAAGGTGCCGAGGAAAAAGCACAGGGACATCTCCAGCGATCTGGTGATCCGCGTGCCCGAGCAAAGCTCGATCGACGTCGGTGGAGTCAGCGCGGACATCGAGATCGATAACGTCTACGGCGAGCAGCGCCTGCACGTGGTCAGCGGCGACATCGTGACGCAGGCGTTCGGTGCCGACGTCAAAGCCGAGTCGGTCAGCGGCGACATCGAGCTCGACGGCGACAATCGAGAGATGCTGACGCAGCTGAGCTCGGTCAGTGGCGACATAGATGCGATGCAGCTGCGCGGCGAGATCGAGGCCACCTCGGTCAGCGGCGATATCGTCATCGCGGACAGCGCTTTCGAGCGCGCTCAGGTGAACACCGTCAACGGCGATATGGTGTTTCGCGCCCAGCTCATCGACGGCGGCAAGCTCGACATCGAAACCATCAACGGCAGCGTCGACGTCGACTTCGACGGCGACGTGTCGGCACGCTTCGACATCGAGACGTTCAACGGCAGCATCCGCAATTGCTTCGGCCCGAAGGCCGAGCGCACGAGCAAGTACGCGCCCGGTCGCGAGCTCAAGTTCACCGAGGGCGGCGGCGCATCGCGCGTCACGATCCGCACCCTGAACGGCTCGCTCACGCTCTGCAAAGATTGATTCCGCCGCGCCCCGGGCTCAATCGATCGTCCACCGTTGTAGGAGCCCGTCCTGACGGGCGACCCAATCCGCCCTCTTTTGGGCAACGCACGTATCCCGGTGGGTGCGGATTGATCTTCAGTGTCCAAGGCCGTGGCCGCAACAACGGCGTAGCGCGGGTTCGTTGCCGTCGCCCGCCGGGGCGGGCTCCTACACCAGAGGCCGCGGCATTTCCTCACGATCGCTCAATATTCGGCTCGGATTCGACCGGGATGCCCCCCGGCGGTCATCTGAATTTGCTATTCTCGGCGCTCGCCGGAGGGCGCCTCCGGCGAATCGCTAAGGGCCATCGACAATGTCAAAACTGATCAAGACTTTCCTCATTCTCATCGCCGGCGTGCTCGGCCTCGTCGTCGTCGCGGCGGTTGCGCTCATGCTGTTTTTCGATCCGAACGATTTCCGCGACAGCATTTCGGCTCAGGTCAAAGACAAGACCGGCCGCGACCTGGTCATCGAAGGCGACCTGTCGATCAGCGTATTCCCCTGGCTCGCGGTCGAGGTCGGCCAGACGACCCTGGGCAACGCCGAAGGCTTCGGCGACGAGCCGTTCGTTCGCTTCGACAACGCAACCTTGAGCGTGCGTTTGCTGCCGCTCATCTTCAGCCAGGAGATCGCGGTCGGCACCGCGTCGCTCGACGGATTCGAGGCGAATCTCGCGGTCGCGCGTAACGGAGTCACGAACTGGGCCGACCTGGCCGAAGGCGGCGAGGCGGAGGCGGCG
This sequence comes from Woeseiaceae bacterium, assembly GCA_041579335.1. Lineage (GTDB taxonomy): Bacteria > Pseudomonadota > Gammaproteobacteria > Steroidobacterales > Woeseiaceae > JBFGFX01. Next base: position 6,461 of record JBFGFX010000127.1, read on the forward strand.
CCCGCGAGCGACGCGAGCGAAGTCACGCTCGACATCGCCAACGTCCGCTTGAGCGACGCCAGGATCAACTACAGCGACGCTAAGAGCGGCAGCCGCTACGCGGTCACGGGACTGAACGTCACCACCGGTCGCATCGCGGCCGGTGAGACCTTTCCGATCGACGGCGGCTTCGATTTCACGGCCGAACCGGGCGAGCTGGGCGGCATGCTGTCGATCGACGCCGACGTCACGCTTGGGCCCGGCATGCGCGAGATCACGGTCGACGGTCTGAACGTGTCCGGGAATCTTCGCGGCATCGTCAGCGAGCCGACGGACTTCAGCCTCGACTCGCGCGCGATGGTCGTCGACACCGCCAATCAACGCATGTCCTTGGGCGAGCTCGACCTCGCCGTCCTCGGCCTGTCGATGAGCGCCGTCGTGGAGCCATTTTCGTACGCCGGCACTCCCGAGCTCGAAGCGGCGCTCCGCGTTGCGGAGTTTTCTCTGAAAGAGCTTCTGGCGACCCTCGACATCGAGTCGCCGACGACCGCCGATCCGAAGGCGCTCGAAAAGCTTTCGTTCGAGGCGAAGGCAAAGCTCGGCGAGGACGCGCTGTCGCTGTCCGGGATGACGCTCGTCATGGACGATACGACCATGACCGGCGAGCTCGCGGTGCCGCTGACGGAAACGGGTGCGCTCGCGTTCGATCTGCGCGCGGACAGCATCACGCTCGACAATTACATGGCGCCGCCGAAGGATGTTGCCGACGAGGACGCATCGGCGCAGACCGACGTCGAGATTCCGGTCGACCTGATCCGTGCGTTGAAGGCGAAAGGCTCACTGCGCCTCGACGAAGCGTTTCTCGGAGCGGTGACGTTCACCGACATGACGCTCGGTGTGAGCGCGGCGGACGGCCGGCTGCGGCTGCATCCGATCGCCGCCAAGTTTTTCGACGGCGCCTATGCGGGCGACGTGCGCGTCGACGCGTCGGGCAGCACGCCCTCGTTGGCCGTCAACGAGCGGATCAGCGACGTGAATCTGGCCGCGATGGTAAGGGCGCTGTACGAGGCCGATAACATCACCGGCACGATCAACGGGAACTTCGTGCTCGGCGGCAGCGGCGCGACGCTGTCGGCGATCGCGAGCGATCTCGACGGGACGATGGCGTTTGCGCTGGCCGACGGCGCCTGGGAAGGGACCGACGTGTGGCATCAGCTCAGGTCGGCGCGCGCGCTGTACAAGCGCGAGGACCCGCCCGAGCCCCGGCTGCCGCCGCGCACGGAGTTCAGCTCGATCACGGCGAGCGGCAAAGTCACCGACGGCGTGTTCTTGAACGAGGACCTGCTCGCGGAGATGCCGTTCCTGCGCGTGACCGGCAAGGGCACGGTCGATCTCGGCGAGCGCGTGGTGGACTATTCCGTTCAGGCGCGGGTGCTCGAGCGGCCCGAGTTCATGAAGGGCGCGAGTGACGCGGAGCTGGCCGACTTCACCGAGGCGCTGATTCCGATCCGCATCACCGGTCCTTTGGCGTCGCCCAAGTTCCGTCCGGACATCGAAGCGATGTTCCGCGCCGAGGTCGAACGGGCGATCGACAAGAAGGCCGACGAGCTGAAAGAGGACGTGCTGAAGAAACTGCTCGGCGGCGACGAGCCGCAGGCCGAACCGGGCGCGGGCGAAGGCGCGGACACCGGCGAAGAAGAAGAAAAAGACTTGGAAGACCAGGTCAAGGACAAGCTGAAGGACCTGTTCCCGCGCTAGGCCGTCATGCGAGTCAAGCCTCGACAGCTGCTGGCCGCAGTGCCGGCCCTCGTTCTCGTGCTCGCGACGATGTCCGGGAACGCAGCCGATCTTCAGAAGGTGACGGTCGATAGGGTCGGCAGCCGCTACGTGCTGAGGTCCGAGACGCTGTTCGCCGCGAGCCAGGAGGAGCTCTACGCGGTCCTGACCAACTACGATCTGTTCATGAAGTTCACGAGCGCGTTCACCGAGAGCCGCAATCTCGATCCCGATGAGCACGGCAGGCCGCAGTTCTACAATCGGATGCAAGGGTGCATCCTGTTGTTCTGCGTCTCGTTCGAACGCTACGGTCACCTCGTGCTGAAACCGATGACCAACATCGAGGCCATCGTGGATGCGGACAGGAGCGACTTCAAGTACAGCGTCGAGCGCTGGGAGCTCATCGACAGCGGCGACAAGACGCTCCTCATCTACGAGTTCGAGGTCGAGCCGAGCTTCTGGGTGCCGCCCGTGATCGGGCCTTTCTACATCCGCCGCGCGCTGCGCGCCGGCGCCGTGGATGCGGTGGATCGCATCGAAGCGCTGGCGCAGGGCCGCGAGCCCGACGTCTGACGGCATGCGCGTCTCCGAGCGAGTGCTCGAGTGGTTCGACCGGCACGGCCGCAAGGACCTGCCGTGGCAGCGCGACCCGACGCCGTATCGCGTGTGGGTCTCCGAGATCATGCTGCAGCAGACGCAAGTGGCGACCGTGATCCCGTACTACGAGCGCTTCATGGCGTCGTTCCCGGACGTCACAGCGCTCGCAGAGGCGCCACGCGACGAGGTGCTGCATCACTGGTCCGGGCTGGGCTACTACGCCCGCGCCCGCAATCTCCACAGGGCGGCGCAAATCGTTCTGGACCGCTACCAGGGCGAATTTCCGCAGCGGATCGAGGAGCTGATCGAGCTGCCCGGTATCGGCCGCTCCACCGCGGGTGCCGTGCTGGCGCTCGCGCGCGGCGAGCGCCACCCGATCTTGGACGGCAACGTCAAGCGCGTGCTGGCGCGTTTCCACGCCGTCGACGGTTGGCCCGGCAAGACCGCGGTCGCGAAACGCCTGTGGGAGCTCGCGGAGCGGCACACGCCCGATGCGCGGGTGGCGGACTACACCCAGGCGATCATGGACTTGGGCGCAACTCTGTCCACGCGAACGAAGCCCGACTGCGGCCGCTGCCCGCTGGCGGCCGACTGCGCGGCGCACGCGTCAGGCAGGGAGATGGCGTTCCCCGGCAAGCGGGTGCGCAAAGCGAAGCCGCTGAAGACGACGACGATGCTGCTCGCCCACTGCGACGGCGAGCTGTATCTGGAACGGCGCCCGAGCGCCGGCATCTGGGGCGGCCTGTGGAGCCTGCCCGAGATCACGAGTCGCGATGAGCTCGACGGGTGGTGCTCGAGCCGGCTGGGCTTGGCGCCGGTCGAGGTGATCGGCTGGGCGTCGTTACGCCACAGCTTCAGCCATTTCGATCTCGACATCGAACCCGTGGAAGTGCGCCTCGCGGCGCGTTCGCGTAGAGTATCCGACGGCGACGATGCGCTCTGGTACGCGCTCGATCGGCCGCCGGGCGTGGGCCTCGCGGCGCCGGTAAAAACGCTGATTGATCAGCTCACCTCAGGTACGCATTGAAATGGCTCGAATGGTGCACTGCGTATTGCTCGACAAAGAGGCCGAAGGGTTGGATTATGCGCCCTATCCCGGCGAGCTCGGGCAACGCATCTACGACAACGTCAGCAAGGAAGCCTGGCAGCGCTGGCTCGGTCATCAGACCATGCTGATCAACGAGTATCGCCTGACGCCGATCGAGCCCGAGGCGCGCAAGTTCTTAGAGACCGAGATGGAAAAGTACTTCTTCGGCGAAGGCTCCGCGCGGCCGCAGGAATACGTCCCCCCCGAATAAACAGGTCGCCCGCCAGGGCGGGCTCCTACAGGTGCCAAAAGAACGACCGTAGGAGCCCGCCCTGGCGGGTAAATAGGGGTCGAACCGAAGTTTCGATCGATAGGCTGGGTCGAGGAAATAGGGTCGAACCGAAGTTTCGCTCCTCAAAACCTCGGTTCGACCCCAATTCAGAGAGCGAAAC
>JBFGFX010000128.1:0-10198 GCA_041579335.1 Woeseiaceae bacterium
CAGTTCGCGCACGTGATCCGGCGCAATCTCAACATGTGCTACCTGATCGAGAACAACGGCGTCTACGGGCTCACGAAAGGTCAATACTCGGCGTCGGCGGACGTCGGCAGCAAGGCCAAGAAGGGCCCGGCCAATCTGATGATGCCCATCTCGCCGGTCAGCACGGCCATCGGCCTCGGCGCAACCTATATCGCGCGCAGCTTCTCCGGCGACAAGGAGCAGCTCGTGCCGTTGATCAAAGGCGCGATCAGGCACAAGGGATTCGCGCTGCTCGATGTGATCAGCCCGTGCGTCACCTTCAACGATCACGAAGGCTCCACAAAGAGCTATTCGCACACCCGCAAGTTCTACCACCAGGTAATCGGCACCGATTTCATCCCGCCCGCCGAGGAGATCAAGGCGGCGTACCGCGAAGGTGAAGCGATGCCGATCGAGCTGCACGACGGCAGTAGGATCGTGTTCCGCAAGCTGGACAAAGACTACGATCCCACGAGCCGAGCCGCCGCGTTCAAGTTCCTGCGCGACAGTGTCAACGCCGGCGAGATCATCACCGGCCTCTTGTACATCGACGAAGAATCGGGCGACATGCACAACCTGTCGGGCAGCGTCGATCGGCCGCTCGCGAAGATCCCTTACGAAGAGCTCAATCCCGGCGCCGAGAATCTGCATAGAGTAATGAATCGCTATCGCTGATAGCCTGGTCATCCGCCGGGGCGGGCTCCCACAACTACAGCGGGGAAGATGAACGCGAATCGACGTCAGCTCTTGAAGGCCGGTCTCCTGGGTGGCGCCGCGGCCGCGAGCGGGCTCGAGCCCGTGCTCGGCGCGGCCGCGCAGCACGCGGCGGCGGAGGAGCCGCTCGAGGTCCTCATCCTGGGGGGCACGGGTTTCATCGGGCCACACATGGTGCGCGAGTTCCTGCGCCGCGGTCACGATGTGACGCTCTTCAACCGCGGCCGCACCAACAACACGCTGTTCCCGGACCTGGTCACTTTGATCGGCGACCGCGACGACGGCTTGGACTCGCTGAAAGGCCGCGAGTGGGACATCGTCGTCGACAACTCCGGATACGTGCCGCGCCATGTTGCCGACTCGGCGCGGCTGCTCGCGCGGGCGGCATCGCACTATATCTATGTCTCCACGATCTCCGCCTACGCGAGTCTCGCGGAGCCCCTCGACGAGGATGCGCCGCTTGCCACGATCGACGACGAGTCGATCGAGGAAGTCACTGCCGAGACCTACGGTCCGTTGAAAGCGCTGTGCGAGAAGCGGGCAGCCCGGGAATTCGGTGAAGACCGGCTGACGATACTGCGACCGACCTACATCTGCGGGCCCGGCGACCGCACGGATCGATACACTTACTGGCCGGTACGCACGATGCGCGGCGGCGCCATGATCTGGCCCGGCACCGAGGAAGACGAGATACAGATCATCGATGTTCGCGATCTCGCGAACTTCACAGTCGACGCCGCCGTCGAGCGCATCATCGGCACCTACAATACCGTGACGCCGGTCGGCTCGTTCACGATGGGCGATCTTCGTGACGACTGTCTCGCAGTGACGGCGGCCGACGTGTCGCCCGTGTGGATCGACTACGCGTTCATCGATGCGCACGAGGCCGATGGCGGCAACGCCTTCCCGATCTGGGTGCCACCGGTCGCCGAATACGCCGGCGCGGCGCGCGTGAGCGGTGCGCGCGCGGTGGCTAAAGGGTTGCACAACCGGCCGACGCGCGAGACGGCGCGGGACACGGTCACCTGGTGGAAGACCCTGCCCGATGAGCGCACCCTGCGTGCGGGGCTCAAGCCCGAAGCCGAAGCGAGCCTCCTCGCAGACTGGCGCGAGAGGAACGTCCGCTAGTTTGCGGCTGCTTCCTTCGTGACCACGCCGGCTGCAAGCGTTCGCAGACTGCCGGGCCCGCTCGAGCCGATCGAGCTGCGCGCCGACGCCGACACGCTCGCCGATCTGCTCCGCCTGCAAGGCGAATACGGCAACATCGTCTACCTCGAGACGCCGAGGGGTCGGCACGTCTATTTCGTGAACGACCCCGACGCCATCCGCCGGATTCTCGTGCGCGATCACGGCAAGTACGTCAAAGGTCCCGGGTTCGAACGCGTCAAGCTCTTGCTCGGCAACGGCATCTTCGTCAGCGACGGCGAGCACTGGCGGCGCGCGCGAACGATGGCGCAGCCGGGTTTCACGCGGCGCAAGCTCAACCATCTGATCCGGCTCATCGTGCGATGCGTCGAGGCCCGGTCCGACGCCTGGCGGCGGCTCGCCGAGCGCGGCGAATCGCTCGACGTCACCACGGAGATGACCGACTTTGCCTTGGAGCTCATCTTGAGAGCGATATTCGGCCGCGACTACGACGAACGGATCGTGGCCGACGGCGTCAATCCATTCGCATTCTTGAGCGAGGAGTTCTCCCGCGACATCAACTTGGTGGTCAAGTTTCGCGCGCTGCGCGATCTCATGCTCGACATCATCGAGCAACGACGCGGCAGGGAGGACGCCGACGGCTTCGATTTTCTCTCCGTATACATGGGCGCGGTCGACAAGACGGGCGCGCCGTTCTCGGACCGGGAGCTGCTCGACGAAATCATGACCTTGATCATCGCGGGCTTCGAAACCTCCGCGGGCACGCTCAACTGGGCCTGGTACCTGATCGCCCGCCATCCCGAGGTCGAGCGGAGGATCGTCGAAGAGGCGCGGCGCGTCCTCGAGGACAATGAGCCGCTGGACCGGGAGCGGATCGACCGGCTCGGCTATCTCGAGCAGGTGCTGAACGAGACGATGCGCCTCTATCCGCCGGGGTGGATCTTCTCCAGGCGCGCGATCGAGGATGCGAGCCTCGGCGATTTCGACGTACCGGCCGGCACCGACATCTATATCTCGCCCTACATACTGCACCGCACCGCACAGTTCTGGCCGCGGCCCGAGACGTTCGATCCCGACCGCTTCGGCAGAGACGCGTTCGACGAGGATAAGCAGGCCGCGTTCATACCGTTCTCGCTCGGCCCGCGCCGCTGCATCGGTGAATACTTCGCGATGCTCGAAATGAAGATTCACATGGCGCTGTTGGTGCCGCGGTTCCACATGGCGCTCGCAACGAGCCGCCCGCCGGAGCTCGATCTCGGCATCAACCTGCGCTCGAAGGGCGGTATCGAGCTCACGCCGGAGCTTAGGCCGTGAAACGCGAAACGGCGGTCTTCGTGCTGATCATGCTCGCTGCAGCGGCGGCGGCCGACGACGAGCTGCACGGCTGGACGGCTAGCGACCGGGCCTACGACACCGAGCGGATCGCCGAGCTGGACGCGGCGATCGCCGACGGCCGCTTTCGGGACATCAACGGTGTCGTCGTAATCTACGATCGGGAGCTCTTGGTCGAACGGTACTACAACGGTGCCGATCGCGAGCGCACTCACAACACGCGCTCGGTCGGCAAGACCTTCGCCGCCGCCGTCTTGGGCATCGCGATCCGGGAAGGACACGTCGGATCGGTCGACGACACGCTCGGCGATTTCTACGACCTGCGCCGCTACGCCCATTTTTCGGACGGCAAACGCGCCGTCACGCTCGAGCAGCTCATCACGATGACGTCCGGCTTCGACGGCTTCGATTTCGATCCGAGCTCGCCCGGCAACGAAGAGAACATGTATCCGCAGGACGACTGGGTCCGCTGGACACTCGACCTGCCGATGGCTGAGGAGCGCAACCCGGGCGACGAGTGGCGCTATTTCACGGCCGGAATCGTCGTGCTCGGTGACATCTTGAACCGCGCCGTGCCGGGCGGTCTGGAGGCCTACGCGCACGATCGACTGTTCGGGCCGCTCGGCATCACCAACTACGAATGGCAGCACACGCCTCAGCGTGTCGCGAACACGGCGGGCGGCATCCAGCTTACGCCGCTCGACTACGCGAAGTTCGGCCAGCTTTTCAAAGACGGAGGCCGTTGGCGCGGCGAAGTCGTCATCCCGGCCGAATGGGCGCGCGAATCGCTCGAGCCGAAGGTCGAGACCGTGGTCGACGGCAACGCCTACGGCTACCTGTGGTGGCACCGGCGCTACCGGGTCGGCGCGACCGACTATCCGGTCAGCTACTGCAGCGGTAACGGCGGCAACAAGATCTTCGTCTTCGAGACTCTTCCGCTCGTGGTCGTCGTGACGGCGAGCGCCTACGGCCGGCGCTACATGCACACGCAGGTCGACGAGATGATGGAGCGTTACGTACTGCCGGCAGTCGTCGACGCCGACTGAGCTTCAAGTCCTGATCAGTCCGTCGAGCGGCGCCGCCCTGCCGCTGTACGGAAAGACCTCGCGCTCGACGTAGGCCTCGTCGATCGCGAGATGCTCGATAAGTACGCCTTTGAACAGGCTGCGTAGATCCGTCGTCGGATTCAGGTCGCGGCCCTGATACAGCGAGCGCTGCTCGAGGCCGGGCCAATCGGCGACGATCCTGCCGCCGGCGACCGCACCGCCGAGCAACAGCGCGGCGGTGCCCGTGCCGTGATCCGTGCCGCGCGTGCCGTTGACTTTGACGGTCCGCCCGAACTCCGTTACGACGACGACTGCGGTGGCCGACCACAGGTCCGCGAGCTCCGTCCGCAGCGCGCCCAAGCCGCGGTCGAGCGCCGCAAAGCGGTTCGCGAGCGACCCGCGTCCCGTGCCCTGATTCGCGTGTGTGTCCCAGCCGCCGGATTCGACCACGGCGATCTGCGGTCCGCCGGCGGCAGATAGAAACTTCGCCGCCTGTCGCATCGCGGCTTTGAACTGCGCCGCGTCGTTGCCGCGGCGATGCTTACCCTGCATTCCACGCAGCTCGCCGGCGATCTCCTGCGAGTCGAGCGCCTGCTTGAGGCGCACGCGGAAGAACTCGTCGTTCGCGTACAGCATTTCGAGGCGGCGCAGCGTGTCCTCGTCGGCCTCCGGCAACTCAGACGGCGCCCAGCTCGTCACGGAGTGCTCGCCGCGCAGCACGAGCGGCGTGTTCTGCGACAGCGCGATGGCGGCCTCGCTGCCGAACGTGCCGCCCAGCGGCTCGATGGCGCGATTGAGCCAGCCGTCGCGGCGGCCGCCCGCGCTCGCGACACCGTTCTCCAAGACGTCCTGGCCGTCGAAATGGGAGCGCTCGCGATACGGGCTGGCCACGGCATGGACGACGAGCGACTCGCCGCGGGCGTAGAGCTCGTGGACATTGACGAACGCCGGGTGCAGGCCGAAAAGACCGTCGAGCTCGAGCGTCCCGCCGTCTGCTCCGGGGCTCGGCAGTGCGAGCTCGCCGCGCAGGCTTGCGTAGCGTCCCTCGCCATGGGGCGGCGCCATCGCGAGCCCGTCCATGGCGCCGCGCAGGATGACGAGCACGAGGCGACCGTCGGTGTCCGCGCTCGCAAATGCGAGCCGCGGGAGACCGATCGACACGGAGCACAGTCCGATGCGGCACAGCAGTTCGCGTCGTGACAGCATATTCATCTCCGCTGAAAGTCCGGCGAGGCGAGCAGGAGCGTGAGGCCCTGCATCGCACTTTCCGCCCGCGCGAGCGCCGTCCGCGTGTGATCCGTCAGCGCCGGGCCGAGCACCGCCTCGGACAGCTCCAAAGGATCGACGCGGTTGCCGGCGACACGCGCGACCGTATTCGACCATTCGATACGCTTGTACAAGGCGTCGGCGCCGCCCCACTCGTCGGCCGTGTCCGCCCAGCCGGCCGGCGAGCCCGGCCGGTACGGCGTCTGTCCCATCAGGTCCAGCGCGCCGATCACGAAGCGCGCGTCTTCCGGCACCCGGTCGAACGCGCGGAACGCCGAGATCACGAAGTCCTGCGGTGATTTGTACTTCGCGGTTGCCGCAAGCCACGGCTCCTCGGCGTCCACGAGTGCCGCGTGCACCGTCGGCAGATCCCCGCTCGAGTCCTGAAATACTCTGGCGAGGCGCTCGACGAGCGCCGCCGGCGGATCGTCGCTCACGAAATGACGCACGAGCTTGGTGGCGATGTGCCTGGCCGTGGATGGATGCGCCGCGAGGTCCCGCAGCACGGCCTCGCCCTGCGCGACGTCCGGCTGCGCATACTGGGTGTTCAAAACGGTCTGCGGGCCGGGTTCGTGAATATTTTCTCGAAACTCGAACTCGCCCGGCACGCCTTCGCGGAACAGACGCCGCTCGCCGCCGCCGATGGACCAGCCGGTGATGACCTTCGCGAGGCTCATCACGTCTTGCTGCGTGTAGCCGCCCTCGACGCCCAGCGTGTGCAGCTCGAGGATCTCGCGGGCCAGATTCTCGTTGAGCCCGACGCGCTGATCAGCGCGCCACCGATTGGCGCGGCGGGCGACAGGGGAGTTCGGACCGATCGATCGCTGGTTGTCGAGATAGACGATCATCGCCGGATGCTTCTCTACGGCCATCAAGAGATCCGCGAAGCTGCCCCCCAAGTTCGGCCGGATTGCCTCGTTCTCGAACGCGCCGGCCAAGGCGGTCAGCGGCTGCTTGTCGGCCGATACCGCGAAGTGGTTGCTCCAGAAGTGCACCAGGCGCTCATGGAACGGCACATCCGTCTCGGCGGCGTTGACATAACGTGCCCGGGTCTGATCGATATAGTGGCGCCGAATGATACGGGTGTATTTCTCGACGACGTCGGGCGCTGGTCGATCCTCGTCGGACTGCCGGGCGTCGCGGCGCATCTCGCGCACCTGCTGCACGTCGAGCAGAATCTGCGGCGTCTTCGGCAGATCGCCGAACACCGTCGGAAGTCGCGACGGCCCGGCGAGCTGATCCTTGAGCCAGCTCTTGTGCCTGCCGTCGATGCGCTCGAGCTCGCCGGGTCTGGCGCCGAGCCCGAAGCGGTTGGCGGCGACGACGGTGTCGAGATTCACGCACACTCCTTTGTTATCGAGCCGATACGGCCAAGCCTGGCGCCGTCCCTGGCGCCGTCACGAGCACGTCCCTTTGTCTTCAAGAACGCACATCCCGGTCATTAGTTGACCCGGCGGTGTGGCCATATGACAGTGCGCGGCGCCGTCTTGGTAGGAGCCCGTCCAGCAAAATCGGGGTCTGACCCCGTTATGCTGTAGGAGCGCGTCCTGACGGGCGACTCCGAGTGCCGGTCGCGCACAGGTCGCCCGCCGGGGCGGGCTCCTACCGCTACGGCACCGATGTTCTAAACTTATGATTTGCAGCCGATTATTGTGACTGCATCCAATCGCACGCCGACCGGCATCTATACGCTAAGCGCAGCAGATGCTGCACACAAGACGGAGAGCCGAGACATGCAAGAAGATGTTGTTGCACTGTTCATTCCCATCGTCTCGATGGTGGTGACGGGCCTGGTGATTTGGGCGTTTTTCCTTTACCGGCACAAGACGCGCACAAAAGTCCAGGAAACGATCCAGGCGGCGCTGGACAAAGGCGCCGAGCTGACGCCTGAGCTGATCGATCGCATGGCCGGCCCGCAGCCTGGTCCGGACCGCGACTTCAGGCGCGGCCTGATCGCGATCGCCATCGGTATTGCCTTTGCGCTGTTTGGCGTCACACTCAATGAACCGGACGCCGTGCGACCGCTCATTGCCGTCGGCACGTTTCCGTTTCTGGTCGGCGTCGCTTACATGCTCATGTGGCGCCTGGGACAGCGCGAGAAGTAGCCCTGAATGCAGCGCGGACAGACGATGCGGGCGAGGTGGATCGCTACCTCGTCGCGCAGGTGGTGTCGAAACAGGATGCCGGCGCGTTCGGCGAGCTGGTGCGCCGCCATCAATCGCAGGTCAGGAACTTTCTGCGCAAGCTCACTCGCGACCCGGAGCTCGCCGACGACCTCGCGCAGGACAGCTTCCTGCACGCCTGGGACAAGCTGCACACCTACGCCGGGCATGGTTCGTTCATCGGCTGGTTGCTGAAGGTCGCGTACACCACGTTCCTGCAATCGAAACGGCGATCGAATCGATACGGCGAGGTGCTGGAAGCGCTGGGACACGAACAGGATGTAGCGGCAAGCCGGGTCGCCGCGCTGTCGGACGAGGTCGGCGACCTCGACAAGTTTCTCGCCGTCTTGACCGAGGAAGAACGTGCGGTGATGATCTTGTCCTATGCCTGCGGGCTGTCGCACAGGGAGATCAGCGACGCGGCGGAACTACCGGTCGGCACTGTCAAGTCGATCATCTTCCGCGGCAAAGAGAAAATCAGGGACAGCTTTGATATCGAAAGTCATCAGTATGGTTGAGCGTATGAAGGACGACGACCGGTTGGCGCTAGAGGCCCTGTTCAGGTCGGAGCCGATCGCCGACGACGGCTTCAGCGCGCGGGTCGTCAGGAGCATTCGACGCCGAATATTGCTGAGACGGCTGGCGCTGCCGTTGGCGCTCGTCGTCGGTTTGTTGATCGCGTTCAAGCCGGCGCTACAACTGTTGAGCGCCCTTTTCGGTTTGGTGAGCGTCCTGCCGGCGGATCTCATTCAGTTTCCGGCCGATGCGTTGCCGCAGCTGTCGACCCTGATCGTCGGCGGGGCGGTGATCGCCATGGTGCTGTTTTTCATACCCGCGCTCGAGGACTGAAACGGCGCAAAAAGCGGCGTCGATCCACAGTTTCACGAGAGCGTCGTTGTATCCGGATCGCCGCTCAGCTACATTCAGCCGATGAGCCTTCGCGATCAGGTCGAAAAGCTGCTACCCAACTGGGAACGCTGGTACCCCAGTCTGTTCGACGCGGCCAGCGATCTCGGAATAATAAAGCCCGAGGTCTGCGATCCCGGCTCGTTGCTGCTCGTCCGACGCCATGCGCGCATCCGGCAGCGTGCAGAGGATGCGCACCGCGAGAAGTGGGGCGGGACTGCGCAGGACTAACCGCTCCGTCGCACAATTCTGATTCATCAAGCGCTCCGCCGTCATCGCGGCATAGCCCGCAGACTCATGGACTACAACCTCGACGCCGTCCGCAGCCAGTTTCCCTCCCTGTCGATCGAAGACGCCGGCGTCCCTCGCGTGTATTTCGACAACCCGGCCGGCACGCAGGTGCCGAGCATCGTGGTCGAGCGCATGAGCGAATGCCTCATCGAGGCGAACGCAAACGTCGGCGGCCCGTTCGAGACCTCGCGCCGGGCAGACGAGGTCGTCGCGGAGGCGCATCGCGCAATGGCCGATTTTCTGAACGCCGCGTCGGCGGACGAGATCGTCTTCGGCCAGAACATGACGACGATGACGCTGCACATCTCGCGCTCCATCGGGCGAACGCTCGACGCGGGCGACGAGATCATCGTGTCGCGCATGGATCACGACGCCAACATCACGCCTTGGACGATGCTCGCGGAGGATCTCGGTCTGAAAGTACGCTGGCTGCCGTTCGACGTCGAGACGTTCGAATTCGATTTAGCGGCGCTCGATGCCCTGATCAGCGACAGGACCCGGCTCGTCTGCGTCGGCGGCGCGAGCAACCTAACCGGCACGATCAACGATATCGAGGCGATCAGCGCGATCGCGTCGGCGGCCGGGGCGTTGACCTACGTCGATGCCGTGCAGCTCGCGCCGCACGTCCCGATCGACGTTCAAAAGCTCGGCTGCGACTTCCTGATCTGCTCGGCCTACAAGTTCTTCGGTCCGCACCAGGGCATCCTGTGGGGCAAGAAGGACGTGCTCGAGGCGCTGACGCCGTACAAGGTCAGACCGGCGCCCGAGGCGCTGCCGGGGTGCTTCGAGACGGGCACGCAGAATCATGAGGGCATGGCGGGTACCGCGGCAGCCGTCGACTATTTCGCCTGGATCGGCGCCAACCTGGCGCAGGACTATCACGAACGCAATGCGGAATATGCCGGCCGCCGCCGGATGGTGCGCTCGGCGCTCCAGAGTCTGTTCGATTACGAGCGCCGGCTGGCGTTGGTCGAGCCGCGCGTCGAGACGGTGCGCGGGTACACTTTCAAGTCGCTCGAGGAGGACAAGAAAGAGATCATCAAGCTCTTCGACCGCATGAAGGGCAAGGCCGAGGCCGGAGACTACGACGGCGCGATTGCCGACATGACCGAGCTCGAAGGCAAGCTCGGCGAAATCGAGGACAAGCATGCCGCGCTGACCGAGGCCAAGACCGGCTATGAGGCGCTCCTGAGCGTGCTCGAGCCGAAGATGGCGATTGTTCGCGCATTTGACGGCGACGACGAGGACGCCAAGGCCGCGGCGGACGCCGCCAAGGCCGCCGATGACGCCATGAAGGAGCTGGCCGAAAAGGACGAG
>JBFGFX010000129.1:0-9870 GCA_041579335.1 Woeseiaceae bacterium
GCCCCGGCGGTGATCCGTGGACCATCAGCCAGGACTACGTCAGGCCGGTCGACCTGGTCGACGAGGAGTTCTCGCTGACGGTGAACTACGACTTCGACGCGGTATCGCTGAAGTCGATCACGGCGGTCAACGACTACACGAACGACATTAACTTCGACTTCGACTTCTCTCCGACGCCCAACTCGAACGGCGGCTACCTCGAAGCGTCGGAAGGCTTCTCACAGGAGATTCAGCTGACCTCGACCAGCGACAGCGCACTCCAGTGGACGGTCGGCGGGTATTACTCGGACCTCGAAGACTACAACAGCTTCTACATCTATCAGCAAACGGTGCGCGACGATTCGACGCGGCCGGAGGTCACGATCCCGGCGGGAACGTTCACGGTGCTCGAAGGCACCGACATCGTTTCCGACGCGACGTCGCTCAACGGCTTCTTCGCCAACAGCGTGCAGATCGATACGGAATATTTCGGAGTATTCGCGCAGGGTGAGTATTCGATCAGCGACACTTTCCGCGTGATTGCGGGTATTCGCTACAACGACGAGTCGAAATCGGCGTCCTGCGGCGGATCGAACTTCACGGGTGACGAAAACGGCGACGGCACCGTCGATCGCGTCGTCAACGTCGTGCCCGGCGCCGACGGCAGCTCACCGCTGATCCTGCCCGAGAACGCGAGCGATCTGTTCACCTACAATTGCAACGCCTCCGATGCGATAACGAGCGCGAACACCATCCAGGGCAACAGCAGCTTCGGAGAATTCGACAACGTCACCTGGCGCGTGGGCGCGGAATACGATCTGGGCGGCGACTCGATGCTCTACCTGACCGGATCCACGGGTTATCTGTCCGGGTCCGCGAGCACGACGACGACGACGGACGAGCAGGAGTCGCAGGTCATCGAGCTCGGTTACCGCACGGTCATGTTGGACGACACCTTGCAGTTCAATGCCGCATTGCACTTCACGGAGTACACCAACCTGTTGACGCAGCGACAGCGCACCGATCTGAATACCGGTATCGTGCTGACGTTCTCGGACAACGGCGGCGACATCGAGGCTTGGGGGCTCGAGCTGGACGCCGTCTGGGTGCCGACGCCCGAGTGGACGCTGTCGGGGACGCTCGCGTATCTCGACTCCGAGTTCGGCACCTTCGGTCAGAGCAATCCGTATCAGCTCTTCGGCGGCGTGGTTCAGGAATTCGTCGATCAGGCCGGCAAGACCACGCCGTGGTCACCGGATCTGACCCTGAGCGCGAGTGCCGCGTACCTTATCGACCTGGGGAGCAACGGATCCCTGACGCCGTATCTGCAGACCTACTACTCGGACGGCTACAACACCTCGAACCTGCTGGCAACCGATCCGGCACACGATCAGGATTCCTATACCAAGACCGATATTCGTCTGATCTGGGACTCGCCCGACCAGCGCTACGCGATCGAGGCGTTCATAGAGAACATCGAGGACTCGGACGTATTGGCACGCGGCAACAACAACAGCGACGACGTCGTGCAGACGTCCTACCTGTATCCGCGGAATTACGGCCTGAAGATCAGAGCGCGGTTCGAATAACGACGGCGGAATCCGATGTCCGGTGAAGGGGCGGACTCCGCCCCTTCACCGGCGTACCAACAGCTCCGGGGTCACGTCTGAGTATGGCCATCACGCGGAGGAAGTTTCTTCAAGCGACCGCAACCGCCGGCGCGATGTGTTGCACGCCGAACGCGTGGTCCAATGCCGTTGAGAATAGCGTCTTGGCGGACCCCGGATGGCGCGTCCGCCGACTCGAACGCAAACCGAACATCGCGATCGTCGTGCTCGACGACACGGGCTTCGCCGATCTCGGCTGTTACGGCGCCGAGCACGCGACGCGCTGCATCGATTCGCTGGCCGCAAACGGCACGCGCTTCAACAACTTCCACGTCACCGCGCTGTGTGCACCGACGCGCGCCTGTCTACTGACCGGACGCAATGCGCACGCGGTGGGCGTCGGCAACATCGCGGAATGGGGACGGGACGATCACCCCGGTTACCGGGGCTGGATTCGACGCGACGCGATGACGCTGGCAGAGATGCTCAAGCCTGCGGGCTACTCGACGATCGCGGCGGGCAAGTGGCACCTCTCGTCGCTCGCGGATCAGAACGGCACCGGACCGTTCGACCACTGGCCCGTACGCCGAGGCTTCGATCACTGGTACGGGTTTCACGGCAACGCCATCGATCACTGGCACCCTGAGATGTTCGAGAACACCTCGGCGGCCTACCCCGCGAAGACAAAGGACTATCACCTGAGCGCCGATCTGGTGGACCGCTCGATTCACTACGTGGCCGACCACCTGGCGGCGACGCCGGAGAAGCCCTTCTTCCTCTATCTCGCGTTCGGCGCGATGCACTTTCCCCTGCACGCGCCGGCCGACCTCATTCGCCGCTATCGAGGCCGGTACGACGAAGGCTGGGACGAGATTCGCGCCGAGCGTTTCCAGCGCCAGCTCGAGCGCGGCATCGTTCCCGCGGATACCCGCCTCGCGCCGCGAAATCCGGACGTGCCGGCCTGGTCGCAACTCACCGACGCGCAGCGGAAGCTCGCGGCGCGCGGGCAGGAAGTGTACGCGGCGTTTCTCGAGCACACCGACGCAGAGCTTGAGCGTCTGGTCGACTTCCTCGCGGCCGAAGGGCAATACGACGACACGATCTTCCTGGTCCTGTCGGACAACGGCGCGGCCTACGGCGGCCCGATCGAGGGCCGGCTCGACGTACGCAGGGACGCCTACCTGGGAACGGCTCCGATCGAGGAGTTCCTGGCCGACTTGGACCTGATGGGCAGCGACGCGTCCTACCCGGCCTATTCCCGCGGCTGGGCTCAGGCGGGCAACACGCCGCTGAAATGGTACAAGTCGGACACGCATGAGGGCGGCATCCGGGCGCCGCTCATCGTGACCTGGCCGAACGGCGGCTTGCCGCGCGGCGTCGTAAACGGCCAATATCACCACGTGATCGACGTGGTGCCGACGCTGCTCAACATGGTCGACCTGCCCATGCCGGCACGGTTTCGCGGCGCCGAGCCGCTGCCGCTGCATGGGACCAGTTTCGCCTACACGTTCGATAATCCGAGCGCACCTACGCAAAAGACGGTGCAGTACTTCGAGACGCTCGGCGATCGGGCGATCTGGGCCGACGGTTGGAAGGCCGTCGCGCGGCACGCACCGGGCCGCGCCTACGACGAGGACGTCTGGGAGCTCTATCATGCGGCGCGCGATTTCTCCGAGACGAACGACCTTGCGGGAGAGTATCCGGACCGGCTCGAGGAACTGATCGCGCGATGGCGAACCGAGGCCGAGCGCTACGACGTCTTGCCGCTCGAGGACGATACGCTTGCGCTCTACCAGAACTCGGTGCCGGCGCCCCGCGCGACGTACGTGTTTTACCCTGGCATGACGCGTCTCGATCGCTTGAGCGCGCCCGATATCTACAGCTACGACTCGCGGCTCGCCGCCGAAGTAACGCTGTCCGCCGAGCCGGCCAACGGCGTCATTCTCGCCGCCGGTGACAGCAGCTGCGGCTACGAACTGTTCATGCGGGACGGCTACTTGACGTTCGGCTACGTCTACACGCGAAACGCCCTCTATTCCGTCCGCTCGCGAGAGCGGATTGCTGCCGGCGAGCGCACCTTGGGTCTCGAGATCAGGAAGACCGGCGAGAGCGCCGGCACAGCTACGCTGACCGTCGACGGCGCGTCGGTCGGTCGGCTGGAGCTGCCGCAGATGTGGCCGATCTATGCCGCCAACGCCGGCATACGCTGCGGCGAGAATCGTCATGCACCGATTACGCGTGCGTACAACCCGCCGTTCGTCTTCGATCAAGACTTGAAGCGCGTGATCGTCGATGTGGACCTGCCGTGAGGCGCTGTCGGGCACGCGGCGGGTGATCCCGGCACTGCGCAAATAGGAGCACCATGCAAGACTTTGGCACACTCAACTGGTCGATACTGATCGCCTATGTGCTGTTGAATCTGCTGCTGGGCTGGGTGCTGAGCAAACGGGTCGCGACCGCGGAGGATTTCTATCTCGGGAGACGCACCACGCCGTGGTGGGCGATCGGCATATCGGTCATCGCGACCTACGTCAGCGCGCTGTCGTTCCTCGGCGGTCCGGCCTGGTCGTACTCGGAAAGCCTGGCCGTCATTGCGATCCACCTGAACTATCCGATCGTCATCTTCTTCGTGATCACGCTGTTCTTACCGTTCTTCTTCAACAGTGGCGTCGCTTCGATCTACGACTACATGGAGCGTCGTTTCGGGCCGACGTCTCGGGTCGTCATATCGGGGGTCTTCCTCGTCTCGCAGGCGTTGACGTCCGCCGCCATCCTCTACGCGACCTCGCTCGTCATCGAGTTCATCACCGGCATCGACGTCAAAGCAGCCATCGTCATCGTCACGATCGTCGCGCTGATCTACACGATGATGGGTGGAATCACGGCGGTCATCTGGACCGACGTCATCCAGGCCGGCGTGCTTTTCGTCGGCGCGTTCATCATCTTTTTCGCGCTGCTCGATCAGATGCCGGTGCCGATCGGCGAGCTGCTCGTCGACCTCAAAGCTCAAGGGAAGACGAATCCGCTCGAGTTCTCGTTGGATCTGTCGATGGAAGCGACCGTGTGGTCGGGCGTCATCGCGATGTCGATCTTCCACATCACGGTCTACGGCGCCAACCAGATGATGGTTCAGCGCACCTTGGCGGCAAAGAACATCGGCGACGCCAAGAAATCTTTCCTGCTGATGGGGTTCACGGCGTTCTTCATTTACTTCTTGTTTTTCTTCCTCGGTACCCTGTTCTACGGCTATTACGGCGGGCGGGAGTTCGACAACGGCAACACGATCATCTTGGAGTTCGCCACGGACTACGGCCTTCCCGGGCTGATGGGCATCATCGCGGCGGCCATCGTCGCAGCTTCGATGTCTTCGCTCGACTCGTCGTTCAATTCGCTCGCGACGATTTCGACGGTCGATTTCTACGAGAAATACTTCAAGACCGGCGAGACGCCCGAGCACTATCTGAAAGTGTCGCGCGCTTTCACGGTCTTCTGGGCCGTCGTCATCATCGTGCCGGCCATCATTTATTCCACCAGCGAGGGCTCGGTGCTGCAGACCCTGTCCAAGATCGGTTCGTACTTCGTCGGCGCGAAGCTCAGCATGTACGGCCTGGGCTTCTTCTCCAAGCAAACGACCGAGAAGGGCCTTCTGGTCGGGGTCGTGGTCGGCTTCCTGATGATCTGGTACTTGGCGACGCAAACCGATATCGCCTGGCCGTGGTACTGCCTATTCGGCGGCGGCGTCAACATCATCGTTTCGCTCGTCGCGAGTCGGCTGATCGACGGCGTGCAGACCGAGTGGTCGGAGTATTCGATCAAGGGGCAGCAGAGGAAGTTCGCCGAGGAAGGCCTGCCGGAGAAGGACGGCGGCTGGTATCTGGTGCCGGGAAAGGTCGACAGGATCAGCTACCTGCTGCTGGTCTTCTTCGCGCTGACGATGCTGTTCCTGTTCGGGTTCGAAGCGGTGATCTGATTGGATCGTACGGCGTTTGCCGTGTCTAATCACTGACAAAGGCCGGGTCAGCCGCCCCGCCACCCGATGGACCTCAGCGCAACGCGCCTTGCCGGGCGCGCCGCAACAGTATGCAGCTCGAAGAACTCGTCAATGTCTCCAACGCAGTGGCGGCGACCCGCAGCCGCCTGAAGAAGCGGTCGTTGCTGAGCGACTCTCTGCGCGCCGCCGCGGCCCACGAGATCGAGCTCGCGGTCAACTATCTCGGCGGCACGCTACCGCAAGGGCGGATCGGTCTCGGTCCTGCGATCATCCGCCGGGTCGCATCAGAGACGGCCGCGTCGGCAGCATCGCTCTCGCTCACGGACGTCGATCGGGCATTTACCGAGGTTGCGAATATCACCGGCGCGGGCTCGCAGAAGGCGCGCCGCGAGGCGCTCGGCCGGCTGCTCGCCCTCTCGACCGCGGACGAGCAGCGTTTCCTGATCCGCCTGATCCTGGGAGAGCTGCGGCAAGGTGCGCTCGAGGGGGTGCTGGTCGAGGCCGTCGCCGAGGCCGCGGCGATCGACGCGGCCGACGTGCGCCGCGCCGTCATGCTCGCGGCCGACCCGGCGCCGGTCGCCGCGGCGGCGCTCGCCGAGGGAGCGGCGGGTCTCGCGAAGTTCCGGTTGGAACCGCTGTCGCCGGTCAAGCCGATGCTCGCGCAGCCGGCCGAGGACATCGACACCGCGCTGCAGACGCTCGGCGAGGCGGCGCTCGAGTACAAGCTCGACGGCGCGCGCGTGCAGATCCACCGCGTCGGCACGGAGGTGCGCGTGTTTACGCGCCGCTTGAACGACGTCACCGACAGCCTGCCGGAGATCGTCGAGACCGCCCGCGCGCTGCCGGCGGGCGATCTGATTCTCGACGGCGAGGTCATCGCGCTGCGGGAGGACGGGCGCCCGCACCCGTTCCAGGTCACGATGCGCCGCTTCGGGCGCAAGACGGACGTCGAGACGAACGCCAAGAAGCTGCCGCTCGACGTGTTCCTGTTCGACTGCCTGCACTCGAACGGACAGGACCTGATCGATCGGCCATACCAAGAGCGCTTTCGGGCGCTGGCCGACGCCACCGGGAACGAGCTGCTCGTCGAGCGCGCCGTCACCGGCAGCGCCGAGATCGCCGCCCGGTTTCTCGCCGCGGCGCTCGCCGAAGGTCACGAGGGCATCGTGGCGAAGGCGCTCGAGAGCGCCTACGCCGCCGGCAACCGCGGCGCCGACTGGCTCAAGATCAAGCAGGCGCACACGCTCGATCTGGTCGTCCTCGCGGCCGAATGGGGCAGCGGCCGCCGCAAAGGCTGGCTGTCCAACCTGCACTTGGGCGCGCGCAATCCCGACGACGGCACGTTCGTCATGCTCGGCAAGACGTTCAAGGGACTTACCGATAAGATGCTCGAGTGGCAAACGAAACACCTCTTGGAGCTCGAGATCGGGCGCGAGGATCACGTCGTGCACGTGCGCCCCGAGCTCGTCGCGGAGATCGCCGTGAACGAGATCCAGGCGAGCCCGCAGTACCCCGCCGGCATGGCCCTGCGCTTCGCCCGCGTCAAGCGCTTCCGCGAAGACAAGGCTGCCAAAGACGCCGACACGGTCGATACCGTTCGCGAGTTGTTCGCCAGGCAGACCGGCGAAACGCCGTGAGTTGACGTTGACGGTGTTCCACGAAGCCACACAGCGCTGGTTCGACGACAATTTCGCTGCCCCCACGCCGGTGCAGGCGCGCGGCTGGCCGTCTATCCGCGAGGGCAATCACGCGCTCCTGGTTGCGCCCACCGGCAGCGGCAAGACCCTGGCCGCTTTCCTGGCCGGCATCGACCGGCTGGGCTCGTTGCCCGATGAGGCGCCGCGCGGTGTTCGGCTGCTGTACGTGTCGCCCCTCAAGGCGCTCGTCTACGACATCGAGCGCAACCTGCGCGCACCGCTCGTCGGCATTACGCGGGTCGCCGAGCGCCTGGAGCTCGACTTCCACCGCGCGAGCGTCGCGGTGCGCACCGGCGACACGCCGCAGCGGGAGCGGCAAAGGCAGGCCAGAGAGCCCGCCGAGATCCTCGTGACGACGCCCGAGTCGCTGTATCTGATCTTAGGCTCACAGGCCGCCAAGACCTTGACGACCGTCGAGACCGTCATCATCGACGAGATCCACGCGGTCGCCTCGACGAAACGCGGCGTGCATCTCGCGCTGTCGCTGGAACGCCTCGCCGAGCTGCGCGGCACGGACCCGCAGCGCATCGGCCTGTCCGCCACTGTCAAGCCGCTCGATGCCGTGGCTCGATTCTTGGGCGGCGACCGCGCGGTCGAGGTCGTGGACTGCTCGGCGAAGCCCAAACTCGATATCACCGTCACCGTCCCGGTGCCCGACATGCAGAATCCGCCGGCGCCGGAGGTTCAAGCCCCGCAGGGCGGTTCCATACTGGGCGAGCTCTACTCCCGCGAGGTGGGTACGCCGCAGGCCGAGCGCGGCATCTGGCCGTTGATCTATCCGAAGCTCGTCGAAGCGATTCGCGGCAATCGCTCGACGATCATCTTCGTCAACAGCCGCGGGCTTTGCGAACGACTCGCACACAAGCTGAACGAGCTCGCCGAGGAGGAGCTCGTGCGCGCCCATCACGGCAGCATCTCGCACGACAAGCGCGCAGAGATCGAGGAGGGGCTCAAGCTCGGCGAAATTCGCGGCATCGTCGCGACCAGCTCGCTCGAGCTCGGCGTCGACATGGGCGCAGTCGACCTCGTCTTGCTGGTCGAGTCGCCGGGATCGGTCGCGCGCGGCCTGCAGCGCGTCGGCCGAGCCGGACACGGCGTCGACGAGGTCAGCGTCGGCATGATCTATCCCAAGTTCCGTGGCGACCTGCTCGAATGCGCAGTCGTTGCCGGTCGCATGCTCGACGCGGAGCTCGATTCGATCACGATTCCGGTCAACGTGCTCGACGTGCTGTCGCAACAGATCGTCGCGATGTGCTGTCAGACGCCGATGCGCGTCGATGACGTCGAGCGCGTCATCAAACGAGCCTGGTCTTATCGCGATCTGTCGCGCGCCGCGCTCGAAGCGGTGCTCGACATGTTGTCCGGGCGTTATCCGTCGTCGGATTTCGCCGACTTGAAGCCGCTCCTGTCCTGGGATCGCAGCGAGGACGTGCTATCCCCGCGGCGCGGCGCCGTACTGGTGACGCGCATGAACGCCGGCACGATTCCCGACCGCGGCGCCTACGGTGTGCACTTGGGCGAAGACGGGCCGCGCGTCGGCGAGCTCGACGAGGAGATGGTGTTCGAGACCCGCGTTGGCGATAACGTCACGTTGGGCGCGAGCACTTGGCACGTGGAGACGATCACGCGAGATCGAGTCATCGTCACGCCCGCGCCCGGGGAGCCCGGGCGCCTGCCGTTTTGGCGCGGTGACGGCCCGGGCCGCCCGATCGAGCTCGGCCGCGCCGTCGGTGCCTTCCTGGACCGGCTCGGCAAGCTGAGCGAGGAGCGCGCCAGCGAGTGGCTCGTCGAGAATACGCCGCTCGACGCGTTCGCGGCCAAGAACCTCGCCGCATACGTCGCGGAGCAGAAGCGCGAGACGGGTACTTTGCCTACGGACCGGCAGATCACGATCGAGCGTTTTCGCGACGAGCTCGGCGACTGGCGTGTCTGCATCCTGACGCCGTTCGGCGCGCGCATCCACGCGCCGTGGGCGATGGCGCTTCAGCGCGCCCTCGGCGATCTCCACGAGATCCAGGTGATGTACACCGACGACGGCATCGTGCTCCGTTTCGCGGACGTCGAGGAGTTGCCCGGCGTCGATGCGATGGTGCCGAGCCCGGACGAAGTCGAAGAGCTGATCACCGATCAACTCGTGGGGACGTCGCTGTTCGCCGGGCTGTTCCGCGAGAACGCCGTGCGGTCACTGCTCTTGCGCCGGCGGCGTCCGGGACAGCGTTCGCCGCTCTGGGCACAGCGCCTCAAAGCGCAGAACCTGCTCGCGACCGTCAGGCAGTACCCCAACTTCCCGATCGTGATCGAGACCTACCGGCAGGCGCTCGCCGACGTGTTCGATCTGCCCGGCCTGAAGTCCGTTCTCGCGGGCATTCGCAAACGCGCGATCAGGATCGACGACGTCGAGACGCGCTCGGCGTCACCGTTCGCGCGCTCACTGGTGTTCGCCTACGTTGCCGCGTACCTGTACGAGCAGGACGCGCCGCTCGCCGAGCGTAAGGCGCAGGCGCTGACGCTCGACCGCGCGCTTTTGAGCGAGCTCTTGGGACAGGCGGAGCTCCGCGAGCTCATCGATGCCGACGTGCTCGCCGAGCTCGAGGCC
>JBFGFX010000130.1:0-9810 GCA_041579335.1 Woeseiaceae bacterium
AACCGCGCCGCTATACGGCCGCGTATGGCGGTCAACAAGCGCGGCGGCTCGCAATCCGTCAGCCGTTTGCCGCCGCGCACGTAGCCCGTCGCACCGATCGACTGCCGTAACAGCCATCCCTCGTAATCAAACGCGCCCGGATTCGACAGGCCGCGCGGTCGCCGCAGCCGCACGATCAGGCGCCAGCACTCGCCCAGCTGGGGGGCCTCACGCGGCTCGAACCAGCTAAGCCGGATCCGCTCTGGAAGATCCGCGGAATCTAGGGCTGCCACCAGCAGGCGCAGCGACCCGCCGCGCCGCTCCGGGAAATCGACGACACGGAACGCCCGGGTGAGATCTCGGCCGGCGAGCGCGGGTTCCAGCCGGCCGTCAATGACGCCGCGCGTCTCGGCCCACAGGAGGGCCATGCCGAGCAGCAGCATGGCGGGTGTGCGGGTCGCTCGGACGCACAGGCCGGCCGCGGTCGCGGCGGCCAGCGCGATCCACCAGCGCTCCGCGGGCAACTCGCGAAATAACAGCATCGCATAAGCGCCGCCCAAGAGTAGCGCGGCCTTGACGAGCGGCGAACTGACTACTGTCCCTCTGGTGTGCTTCAACGGCGGCGTTCGGCTTACAGGTGGAATACCGGTATGATGCGCGTCCCGACCGCGCTCCGGTCAGCCCAAATCGAGCCCGAACCAGACCCGCATGCCAAGGCGTTTTTTTAGGCGATTCGCACTCAAACGCGAGCTGATTCGCGGCAAATGGTACCTGGCGCCGTTTAAGCACCTGTTGCACGATCACAGGCTATGGGGCATACGCCGGCGCACGGTCGTGCCGGCCTTTGCGATCGGTCTGTTCGTCGCGTTCATGCCGTTTCCGGGACATCCGCTGTGGGCGGTGTTCGCCGCTTTAGGCCTGCGCGTCAACATTCCCGTTGCCGCCCTCGCCACCTTCGTCTCGAATCCGTTGACGATGGGTCCGATGTATTACTTCGCGCATCGGCTCGGGCAGTTTCTGCTCGGCAGGGCGCCGCGGGCGTTCGACATCGAGATGTCGTTCGCGTGGCTCAAGGAGAGCTTCGTCAACAACTGGCAACCGTTGATGCTCGGCTGCGTGCTGCTCGGCACCGCGGCGGCGCTGGTCGGCTACATTGCGTTGGATCTGATCTGGCGCGCCTCGATTGCCGACTATCTGGCAGAGAAGCGCAGCCGCACGCGCGGCGACTGATGCCCGTATGGCGTCACTTAAGAGTCGCTCAGGCGGCCGTTCTCGAGCGTCAACACTCGATCCATCTGTGATGCGATCGAGTGATCGTGAGTCACGATAACCAGGCTCGTATGCATCTCACGATTCAATTCGAGCATCAGGCGCAATACCTGCGCGCCGTTGCCGGCGTCGAGATTGCCGGTCGGCTCGTCCGCCAGCACCAGCTTGGGCCTCGTGATCAGGGCCCGGGCCACGGCCGCCCGCTGCCGCTCGCCGCCCGAAAGCTCGCCGGGCTTGTGGCTCAGGCGTTCGCCGAGGCCTACGCGCTCGAGCAACCGTCTCGCCTCGCCCAGCGCCTCCGCGCGCCGCATGCCGCGAATCATGAGCGGCATCGCGACGTTCTCTTCCGCGGAAAATTCGGGCAACAGGTGGTGAAACTGATAGACGAAGCCCAGGTACTTATTGCGCAGCATGCCTTTCTCCGCTTCGTCGATGTGCGCAATAGGCTGCCCGCCGACGTAGACGTCGCCCGACGTCGGCTCGTCGAGACCGCCCATGATCTGCAGCAGCGTCGTCTTGCCCGAGCCCGATGCGCCGATGATGGCGACGCGTTCGCCCGCTCGCACCGTGAGATCGACACCGGATAGCACCTCGAGCACGCTGCTGCCTTCCTGGAAACGGCGCACGATGTCTCGACATTCCAACACCGCGCCGTTCGGCGGCGGACCGTCATTCATAGCGTAGAGCCTCCGCCGGCATCGTGCGCGCGCCGCGCCAGGCCGGATACAGGGTAGCGAGCAGCGCCAACAACAGTGCGATGGAACAGATCGTCACGACGTCGGCGGTGCGTAGCTCCGCCGGCAGGTCGCTGATGAAATACACGTCCGCTGCCAGGAACTTGATGCCGAACACCGCCTCCATGAAGCCGACGATCGCCTCGAGATTGAGCGTGAACGTCACACCGAGCACGAGTCCCAAGACGGTACCGACCACGCCGATGATCGACCCCTGTGTGATAAACACTTTGAGAATGCTGGACGGCCGTGCGCCGGCGGTCCTCAAGATGGCGATGTCCGCCTGCTTGTCCTTCACTACCATGACCAGGGTCGAGACAATGTTGAACGCGGCAACCGCAACGACCATCAGCAGAATCACGAACAGGATCGATTTCGTGATCTGAATCGAACGAAAGAAGTTGACATGCCGCCGGGTCCAATCGCTGACCAAAACGCCGCCGCCGGCCGAGAGAGCGACCTCGCGCACGATCACGGGCGCATCGTAGATATCGGCCACGGCGAGGCGGACGCCGGTCACTCGATTGCCGGTGCGAAACAGGCGCTGCGCGTCTTCGATGTGAATGAACGCCAGGCGCCGATCGAACTCGTACATGCCGACGCGGTAGATGCCGCTTACGGTGAATCGCTTGCTGCGCGGGACGATGCCCGCGGGTGTGACGATTCCCTGGGCGAGCGTGACCGTGACTTTGTCGCCGAGCGATGCGCGCAGCTGATTTGCCAGCTCGATTCCGAGCACGATGTTGAACGCGCCCGCTGCCAGGCTTTCGAGGCTGCCATCGGACAAGAGCTCGGCGACGCCGGAGACGTCGTTTTCGAGCGTGGGCTCGATGCCGCGAAATTCCGCGCCGCTCAGACGCTCTCCGAAGACGAGCAGCCCCTGCCCCTGCACGTAAGGTGCAGCGCCGGTCACGCGCGGGTTGCCGGCGGCAACGTCGGCCAGCGCCTGCCAGTCGGCGATCCCGCCCTCGGGCGACTCGATCAATGCGTGCGCCGACATGGCGAGCAGTCGGTCTTGGAGCTCGCGTTCGAAACCGTTGACGACCGACAGCACGATGATCAACACCGCCACCGCAATCGCGATGCCCAACATCGAGATGGCCGAGATCAACGACACGAATCGATTGCTTGAGCGTGCCCGAACGTATCGTGTGCCGATCCAGAGCTCGAACGCCGACCCCATTAAAGCTACTCGTAGCGCAGCGCGGCGGCCGGCTCGACATGCGCCGCCCGGCGCGCCGGATACAGCGTCGCCAGTGAGGTCAGCACGAACGCGGCGATGGCGATCAGGGTCACGTCTTCGAGCTCCAGAATCGACGGGATCTGCGTGACGTAATACACGTCCCCGGGCATGATTTGAAAGCCGAACAGCCGCTCGATCGCGGGCGCCAGCACCGGTACGTTGATCGCCAGCACGATGCCGGCGATGACCCCGAGCAGCACGCCGAACCAGCCGATCACGGCACCCTGGATGAAGAACACGCGCACCACGCCGTTCGGACCCATGCCGAGCGTGCGCAGGATCGCGATCTCACCGGTCTTGTCGGTGACCACCATGACCAGACTGGCGACGATGTTGAATGCGGCGACGCCGATGATCAGGGAAAGGATCAAGGACATCATCATCTTCTCTAAGCGGATGGCGCGAAAATAGCTCGCATTCTCGACGGTCCAGTCGCTGACTTGGAAGCCGTCGCCGAGCCGCTCGCGGAGCTGCGCCGCAATGCGCGGCGCTGCCATGACGTCGTCGGCCAAGAAGCGCACGGCGCTGACCGCGCCGTCGTAGTCCAGTATGCGAGTGGCGTCCTCCGCGTGTACCAGCGCCAGGGACGAGTCGTGATCCTGAACGCCCGCTTCGAAAACGCCACGCACGACGAACCGTTCCAGCACCGGCTCGAGATCGCCGCCTCCGCTCGGTCGGGGAATCAGGAGGACGACACCGTCGCCCAAGCGAACGTCGAGATCGAGCGCCAGCAGGCGTCCGAGCACGATGCTGCGCATGCCGGGCGCGAGCACGCCGAGGTCGCCGGCAATGAAATTGATCGTGCGCCCGGATACCGGCTGCTCGAAATCCGGATAGACGCCGTTGACGAGCACGCCGCGCAGCTCCCTGCCCGCGCGGACCATACCCTCCATCTCGACGACCGGCGCAGCCGCCCGCACGCCGTCCTCTGCGAGCACGGCATCGCGCAGGCGCGTCCAGTCCGATACCCTGCCGTCATCACCGCTGACGAAGCCGTGAGCAGTCATGCTCAAGAGCCGGCTGCGCAGCTCACCTTCGAAACCGTTCATGACCGACAGAATGACGATCAGGGCCGCGACGCCGAGCGCGATGCCGGCCAGAGAAATGCCCGTGATGAAAGAGACGAATCGGGTGCGGCGCTTGGCCCGCAGGTATCTCAGTCCGACGAAGAGTTCGACCGCTTTGATCATCCGGCGCATTAAACCATATTCGTTCCCCGGCTTATGACCGTCCCGGCCGGCCGGGTCTTAAGCGAGCGGGCGCCCGCGCCGCGCCGCCGCGTGCCCTCCGATGTGAACTGCATCACGTTCTCACCCACGGCGGCAGCGGATACTGGAGCACCGTGGCCCGGGCCGCGCGGCGGGCGATAGTGAGAACCATGCCCGTAAGCCAGCTAAGGCTCGTGTGCAAAAACGGCCTTAAGCAACTGTTTTTTGGTCGGATCCGTGGTGCTATAGTCACCCATTCGAAGCTGGAGTGAGACCGATGTCCAAACTCAACGCGTTTACCTTCGCCGCGCTCCTGGCAGCCGCCGGCGTAGCCTTTGCCCAGGGAGACAACCTCGACATGCGCACCGGGGACCGTGCGCGCTTCGAGCAGCAGGGCAAACCGACCCGCGGCATGACGCAGGAGCGGGTCCGGGCCGAGTTCGGCAATCCTCAGTCTACCCAGTCCGCGGTCGGCGATCCGCCGATCACCCGCTGGCACTACCCGGGCTTCGTCGTGTTCTTCGAATACGACCGCGTGATCCACGCCGTCTCGAAGAGGTAGGTTGGGCTTCGACGCCCGATAGCGGCTCACGCCGCTCCTTACAATCGTTCTAATTGCACCCGTATGCGATAATGGGCGGCCGTTTCTTGGGCGGCCCGGTTCGTGACCTCTTCTCCACTACTCATACCGCCGTCTCGCGGCGGTGTCGCTTCGATCGGCCGATTGGTCGGCGCCAGCGCGGCGCTCGCGTTCGTCGAGCTCGCCCATGCGCATGACAAACCTCTGATCGTTCTGGCCCGCGACCCGCGCGAAGCCGACCAGCTCGAGGCCGAGCTGCGCTATTTCGCTCCGAGCGACCTGGCCGTCTCGCACTTCGTCGAATGGGAGACCCTCCCTTACGACGGCTTCTCCCCGCACCAGGACATCGTTTCTCAGCGGCTGTGGGTGCTCAGCGCACTGCCGCAACAGACGCACGGGATCGTGGTCGTGTCGGCGCCGTCGCTGCTGCAGCGGTTGCCGCCGCAGCATTACGTCGGCTCGCGGACGTTGAGCCTCGCGGTGGGTCAGACCCTCGACCGCGACGCGTTCGTCGAGCGGTTAGCCGAGGCCGGCTACCTGCGGGTTCCGCAGGCACAGGAACACGGCGAGTTCGCAGTGCGCGGCGCGCTGTTCGACGTGTTTCCGATGGGTTCGAGCGCGCCCGTGCGGGTCGACCTGTTCGACGACGAGGTCGATTCGCTGCGCTTGTTCGATCCCGAGTCGCAGGTGTCCGCGGACAAGGTCGATGCCGTGAAGGTTCTGCCGGCCAGCGAGATCCCGCTGGATCCGGACAGCATCCGCGGCTTCAGGCATCGCTACCGGGAACGCTTCGAGGGGCAGCCGTCGCGCTCGCGGGTGTACAGCGACGAATCGAACGGCATCGCCCACGGCGGCATCGAGTACTACCTGCCGCTGTTCTTCGACCAGTCGGCCACGTTTCTCGACTATTGCCCGGACGATTGCGTGATCGTCGCGCCGACCGACCTGGCCGAGATTCTGGCGACGACCTGGGCCGAGATCGAGGAACGCTACGAGATCTGCAGCATCGACCCGGAGCGACCGATCCTGACCCCGGCGGAGAGCTTCCATGCGCCCGGCGACATCGAGCGCACCTTGAGTGACTTCTGCCGGGTCGGCTACAGCGCACACTCGCTCGAAGACGCTCCGCGGACCTTCAACGCTTCGACCCGGATACCGCCGGCGGTCAAGATCGAGACCCGCTACGAAGACGCCTCGGCAGCGCTGTTTGAGTTCCTCGAGGGTTTCGACGGCCGGGTTCTGTTCACCTCTGATTCGCCGGGCCGCCGCGAGACCGTGCTCGATTTTCTCCGCGGCCGCGGCCTGGCGGCCGAACGGCTCGACAGCTGGGACGCGTTTCTCGAGAGCTCGGAGCGGCTCGCGGTCGGGGTAGCGCCGCTGGAGGACGGGGTCCTCTTGCCGGAGGCTCGGGTCGGCATCATTTCGGAGCATCAGCTGTTCGGCGAGCGGCCCCGGCAGCGCAGCCGGCAACGACGCGCGGAGCGCGACCCCGAGACGATCATCCGCCAGCTGAACGATCTGCAGGCAGGCTCGCCAGTGGTGCACGCCGACTACGGCATCGGCCGCTACCTGGGCCTCGTCAAGCTCGAGACCGGCGGCCAGGTCGGCGAGTTCCTACAGCTCGAGTACGCTGACGGCGACAAGCTCTACGTGCCGGTGCACGCGCTGGACCTGATCTCGCGCTACACTGGTGCTTCGCCGGAAAACGCGCCTTTGCATCGCCTCGGCAGCGATCAATGGGCCAAAGCGAAACGTCGCGCCATCGAACGCATTCGCGACGTCGCGGCCGAGCTCTTGGACATCTATGCGCGCCGCGCCGCGCGTCCCGGACACCGGTTTCGTTGGCCGGAGGCCGACTATCGTGATTTCGAGGCCGGCTTCCCGTTCGAGCCGACCGAGGATCAGCTGCGGGCGATCGACGACGTGCTCGACGACCTGAAGTCGGATCAGCCGATGGACCGCATCGTCTGCGGCGACGTCGGATTCGGCAAGACCGAGGTCGCACTGCGCGCCTCGTTCGCGGCCGTGCACGCCGGCAAGCAGGTCGCGATTCTGGTGCCGACGACGCTCTTGGCGCAGCAGCACGGTCAGACCTTCAAAGACCGCTTCGCGGATTGGCCGGTGCAGGTCGAAGTGCTGTCGCGCTTTCGCACGCGCAAGGCGGTCGACGAGATCGTCAGCGGGCTGCGCGCCGGGACCGTGGACGTCGTGATCGGCACGCATCGCCTGCTTCAGCACATCAAGGATTTGCGCCACGTCGGTCTCGTTATCGTGGACGAGGAGCATCGCTTCGGCGTCCGTCACAAAGAGGCTATCAAAGCGTTGAAGAGCCAAGTAGACGTGCTGACGCTGACCGCGACACCGATTCCTCGCACCTTGAACATGGCGCTCGGCGGGCTCCGGGAGATGTCGCTAATCACGACACCGCCGGCGGGACGTCTGGCGGTCAAGACCTTCGTCAGTCAGTGGAACGACGTGATGGTTCGCGAGGCCTGCCTGCGGGAGATCAAACGCGGCGGACAGGTGTACTTCGTCCACAATCGGGTGCAGAACATCGACGACGTCGCGAAACGGCTCGCATCGCTGGTTCCGGAGGCGACGATCCGCGTAGGCCACGGCCAGATGCCCGAGCGCGAGCTCGAGCAGGTGATGCTCGACTTCTACCACCGCCGGTTCAACGTGCTGGTCTGCACGACCATCATCGAGAGCGGTATCGACGTGCCGACGGCGAACACGATCGTCATCAACCGGGCCGACCGCTTCGGCCTCGCCCAGCTGCACCAGCTGCGTGGCCGCGTCGGCCGCTCGCATCACCGCGCCTACGCCTACCTGATCGCGCCGCCGCGAGCCGCCATGACGGCGGATGCGATCAAGCGGCTCGAGGCGATCGATTCGCTCGACGATCTCGGCTCCGGGTTCATTTTGGCGACGCACGATCTGGAGATTCGCGGCGCGGGCGAGCTGCTCGGCGATACGCAGAGCGGACAGATCCACGAGATCGGTTTCTCGCTGTACATGGAGCTTTTGGCGCGCACGATCGAGGCGATGAAAAACGGCCGGGAACCGGATCTCGAAACGCCGCTCAATGCCGGCGTCGACATCAATCTGCACGTCCCGGCGCTCTTGCCGGAGGACTATGTGCCGGACGTGCATCTTCGCCTGATCCTCTACAAGCGCATAGCCAGCGCGGGCTCTGAGCAGGAGCTCGACGAGCTCAAGGTCGAATTGATCGATCGATTCGGGCTGTTGCCCGCCGCGGCCAAGAATCTGCTGCGCATCGCCGGCATCAAGCTGAAAGCCGCGAGCCTAGGCATCGAGAAGATCGATGTCGCCGACGCCGGCGGCTACATCGTGTTTGGCGAGCGGCCGCGTGTCGACCCGATGGCAATCGTACGGCTGGTGGAGAACGAGGGGCATATCTATCGCATGCGCGGCGCGCATCGGCTACAGTTCAGCGGCGAGCTGTCCGACCTGGAGACGAGAACGACCGCGCTCTCGAAGCTCCTGACCCGACTCGAGAGCGATGCGCCGCCGCGACGCGCGATGACCGGCTGAACCGAGATACTCATAAAAACCTCTGAGAACCTGATGATGCGTTATCGACAATGGTGCGAGCTCGTGTGGCGGAGTCTGCTGCTGCTCGGCACGGGAGCGACGGCCTTCGCGCAACAGCCGGGACTGCGCGAGGGCGACACGATCGAAGCGGAGGAAGAGCTTCGCCGCTACACGGTCGAGGTCATCCTGTTCACCTACGATGCCAGCGTGTCGAGCGGGACAGAGGTGTTCGTGCCCGCGGCGCCGCCTGCAGCACCGCTCGACGACGCGGCAATCGCCGGCTTCGATTCGCCTGAAATCGATTCAGACGTAGACGCGCCGATTCCCGAATACGGCGACACGGTCGCGGCGGCGGACGCCGGCGTAAGCGACGAAGAACTGACGGAAGTGGTCGGGCTGGGAAACATCGAACTCAAGGTGCTCACGTCCGAGGAGCGCAAGATGTCGGACATTCACGAGAAGCTCCTGCGCCTGGACGCCTATCGTCCCGTGCTGTGGTCGGGTTGGACGCAGGTCGTGCGAGAACAAGCCGAGACGCCGCCGATCCCGCTGCGCCGATTGGGGCGGGTGCCGCTCGAGCTCGACGGTGAGCTCAAGCTCTACCTGAGTCGTTTCCTGCATCTCGTTGTCGACGTCGGGCTCGAGGCCCCGTCCCTCGCGGTAGACGCGCCGACGCGCACGTTCGGCGATGTGCGGCTCGGCGACGGCTATCGCGACGTCGGCCGGGCCTATGACGTCTACGCGCCGGTTCGCTATCGGATCGTCGAAGATCGGATCATCAAGAGCGGCGACATTCGTTACTTCGATCACCCGAAGTTCGGCCTGCTGGCAAAGCTCACGCGCGTCGAGGAGACCGAGGATCCGATCGACGACGACCTGTCCGTGCCCGCGGCCGCCGACCCCTAGTCCGTCAGTAGCCCGTCGACGACCTCGGCCGCGGTGAGCCCTTTCGCACCGGGCTTCAAGGTGACGATGTCGAATGACACCGTGACGAACTTCGACACACGCGATCGCGGATGGTGCAGGCCGAGCTCACGCACCGCGGCGGCGATCTGAAGTGCGAATTCGCGTAGATTCTGCTCGTCCGATCCGTGCGACAGGACGACGATCTTGCCGCCGCGCTCGCCTTCGAGGCGCGCCGCGACATCGCTCGCGCGGCGCAGGCAGCGGCGAATGACCTGGGCGACGCGGCGCAAGCACGAGTCGGTCGCGTGCCGCCCGAAAACGTCGAAATAGGCGTCG
>JBFGFX010000131.1:0-9788 GCA_041579335.1 Woeseiaceae bacterium
GCCGAGAACAGCCCGGCCTCGGCGGTTATCGTGATCGAGATCGGCATGCCCAGCGAGACGATCTCCTTAAGCTCCGGCGTCCGAGGTGCAGAGATGCGGACAAAAATCTCGAGCGGCCGGTAACGACGATCGAAGAAGAGATAAGCGCCGAGCGCGATCATGATGAGCCACATCGTGATGGCGCTCGCCACCCCGCAGCCCACCGCGCCCATCGCCGGTGCGCCCAGATGGCCGAACATGAAGACCCAGTTGAAGAAGACATTGCTGGCGAACGCGAACAACGAGGTGTACATGATCGGCCGGGTCTCGCCGATCCCTTCGGTGGTGAAGCGAAACGCAAGGAATGCGCAGATCGCCGGGGCGCCGAAGACGATCGCTTTGGCATAGCCGATCGTCAGATCGCGAAACTGCTCCGCGATGCCGACAAAAAGCAGGAGGGGCTCGGCCAGCAGATGCATCAAACCGATGAACGTCAGCCCGAGCACGGCAGAAAGCCACAGGCCCTGGCGCGTGTAGCGGCCGATCAGGGCTGGTTTGCCGGCGCCTGAGTGCCGCGCCGCGATCGGAGAGATCGCCATCATCAAACCGAGGCAGATAGTGAAACCGAGGAACCACACGCTGCCGCCGACCGCGACCGCAGCCAGCTCGCGGGCACCCAGCCTTCCCGCCATCACGGCATCGGCGAACTGCATGCCCGCGATAGAGAGGTTGTTGATGATCAGCGGTCCAGCAAGCCTGAGGATCGAACGCGACTCGGCTGCTCGTCCACTGCTCGGTGTGAACTTCGCTGTCGCGGCCGCCTGTTCCATCGCGAGACTCTATCACGCCGTGCTTAACCTACTTCGACACTTTGGTGTAAAGTTGTGCGCGCTTGGAGCCTGGTAGGGAGTTGAGTATGTTGCACGACGGGCGAGCAACTCGAGTGGGTGTCATCGGCGGTATTCGGATACCGTTCTGCCGGGCGCATTCGATCTATCGGGAATGCTCCAATCAGGACATGATGACGGCGACCTTGGACGCGCTCGTCAACAAATACGACCTCCGCGGACAGACGCTCGGTGACGTGGCGCTCGGCGCCGTGATCAAGCATTCCAGGGACTGGAATCTGGCCCGTGAATGCGTGATAGGCTCCGGGCTGTCCTTGCGCACGCCGGGTGTGGACCTGCAGCGGGCCTGCGGGACCAGTATCGAAGCCGCGATTCACGTCGGCAACAAGATCGCACTCGGCCAGATCCAGGCGGGCATCGCCGGCGGCACCGATTCGGTCAGCGACGCGCCGATCGTCTATCCGGACGACTATCGCCGCATCCTGCTCGGCGCCTACCGGGCACGCTCGGTGTTCGGGAAGATACTGCCGTGGTTCCGACTGCGTCCCAGGCACTTCAAGCCGGAGCTTCCCGGCGTCACCGAACCGCGTACCGGCCTCACGATGGGCGAAAGCACCGAAATCACCGCGAAGGAGTTCGAGGTCCTGCGCGAGCATCAGGATCAGCTCGCACTCGCGAGCCACGTGAAGGCGGCGGCCGCCTACGAATCGGGTTTCTACGAGGATCTCGTTACGCCGTTTATGGAGGTCGAGGAAGACAACAATATCCGCCGCGACACGACCATCGAGAAGCTCGCCGCGTTAAAACCGGTATTCGACAAGAGCGAAGACGGCACGATGACGGCCGGCAACAGCACGCCATTGACCGATGGCGCCGCGGCCGTGCTGCTCGCCTCCGAAGAATGGGCGCAGCTCAAAAACCTCGAGATCGTCGCCTACCTGACGCATTGCAAGGTCGCTGCCGTGAACTTCATCGATGAGGACGGGCTCTTGATGGCGCCCGCGTACGCCGTCTCCGAGATGCTGAAAGAAGCAGACCTCACGCTGCAAGACTTCGACTTCTACGAGATTCACGAGGCGTTCGCCGCGCAGACGATCGCGACGCTGATGGCCTGGCAGTCGGACAAGTTCTGCCGCGAGAAGCTAGGTCGTAACGCACCCATGGGCCCGATCGACCTTACGCGCATGAACATGAAGGGCGGCAGCATCGCGATCGGCCATCCGTTCGCGGCAACGGGTGCACGCATCATCGCAACCATGGCCAAGCTCCTGCACGAGAACGGCTCGGGCCGCGGCTTGATTTCCGTCTGCACAGCCGGTGGCATGGGCGTGACGGCGATCATGGAAGCGGCCTGATGGCGGTATCGGCCAAGCGCCGATTACAGAAGCTCTGCCGCTCTTTCACCGGCGCGACCGAAGAAATCTTGTGGGACAACGACCTCGTCTTCAAGGTCGGCGGCAAAATGTTTTTTTGCGCCGACGAAAGCGACCATCCGCAAGGCAGCTATTCATTCAAGGTGGCGGACGAGCGCTTCCTCGAGCTCACGGATCTGCCTGGGATCCGGCCGGCACCTTATCTCGCGCGCGCCAAGTGGGTACAGGTTGATCCGTCCGCGTGCGAGCTGTCGACCCCCGAGCTCGAGGCGCTGGTCGAAGAATCGTACCGACTCGTGTTCGGTAAGCTGACGAAGAAGCTACAGCGCTCCATCCAAGGCACCGATTGACCAAGCACCGCCACCGATCCCGGAACCGTTTGCGCGATCGACCGTAGGTCGGCGGCGCTTGCGCGGCATCGGTGCAGGCGACATGATGTAGCTCATGGGGGACCTCGGCCAGATCCTGGCGACCATCAACGCGGTACTTTGGAACGAGACCTGGATCTTCGTGATCGCAGGCACGGGCGTGCTGTTCACGGTGTGGAGCGGCTTCTGCCAGTACCGCGCGCTGACCCACGGCTCACGCGTCGTCCGCGGCGTCTACGACGATCCGAACGATCCCGGTGCGATCAACCATTTCCAGGCGCTGTCCGCCGCCCTGTCCGGCACCGTCGGCCTCGGCAACATCGGCGGCGTCGCGCTTGCGATCATGCTCGGCGGTCCGGGCGCAATGTTCTGGATGTGGATCGTCGGCATCCTCGGAATGGCAATCAAGTTGACCGAAGTCACGCTGTCGATGCTGTATCGAAACACGGACGATCCCGACAATCCGCACGGCGGACCGATGTGGGTCGCCGACAAGGCGTTCGAGCGCCTGAAGCCGGAGCTCGCCTGGCTCGGCAAGACGCTAGGCGTGACATTCTCCGTCTGTGTCATGCTGTCGGCGGCGACCGGCGGCAACATGTTCCAGGCATGGAACGTCGCTGACATCACGAATCAGTATTTCGGCGTCGCCGGGTGGATCAGCGGCCTGGTTCTGACGCTTATGGTCGGCGCGGTCATCATCGGCGGCATCAAGCGCATCGGCAAAGTCGCCGGCACGCTCGTCCCGCTTATGGTGTTCCTGTACATAGTCGCCGGATCCTACGTGCTATTCGTCAACTACGAGCAGATCCCCGAGCTCCTCGTGCTCATGGTGACCTCCGCATTCTCGGACACCGACGCCGTCGGCGCGTTCATCGGCGGCACCGCGGGCTCCGCGTTCCTGTTCGGCATGAAGCGCGCCGTATTTTCCAACGAGGCCGGGCAGGGTTCCTCGGCGATGGCGCACTCGGCCGCGAAGACCGATGAGCCGGTTCGCGAGGGCGTGGTCGCGGGACTCGAACCGTTCATCGACACGATCGTCGTCTGTACGTTCACGGCGTTGATCATCCTATCGACGGGCATTTGGAATCGCGAGCCGGACGTCGAGTTCAGGGAGCCGCCGCGAATATCGAACGATGGCGCTCTATGGAACTTCACCGATACGCGGCTCGCGAGCGGCGACTGGCGCGGCGGGGAAGCCGTAGTGTTGATCGTCGAAGCTAACGAGAATCCGACCACCGGCCGCAACTTCCACAAAATCAACGGCGCCGTCGCGGCGAGCGGCGAGGATTTCCGCATCTCCTGGGACGGCTTCGGCGGCGATCGCGAGCCGCGCATCGTCGGCGGCGGCTTCTATCGCGAGTACGTCGGCGCCACGCTGACGGCGAAAGCGTTCGACTCGGTGCAGCCGGGGCTCGGCAAGTGGCTCATCACGATCGCGTCCTGGGCGTTCGCGCTGTCGACGATCATCGCCTGGGGTTACTACGGTGAACAGGGCATCGTCTACATCGCCGGTGAGAGAGGTGCCATGCCGTTCCGGCTGGTCTACTGCGCGTTGGTTTTCGTCGCGACGCTCGGGCATATCAAGACCAGCACCGATCTGGACAACCTGAGCGGGATCGGGCTCGGCGTCATCATCTATGCGAACCTGCCGATACTGTGGATATTCGGCTACCAGGCCATGCGCGCCTACAAAGATTACATCGCTCGCCTGAAGGACGGCCGCATGGGTCCGGATCATCCGCCGCCGCCGCTCGACGAGCTCTTGAGCGGAAGGGACGTCGCGCACCCCTAGCGGCGCCGCGGTCAGCCGTTGCGGCGGCCGACCTCCCCTCGCCGCCGCATCGAACTTAAGATCTGATCGACGTGCTCTTTCGCCTGCGCGGTGATGCCGCCGTTCCTGTATTCGTCGACGACGAAGATCTCGACTCGGGCGACGAGGTCGTCGATGTCGGGCATCGGTTTGTCATTCGCCGGCGGACCGTGCACGCGCTCCGCCGCGCCGAACAGGTTGATGGCACGTTCGCTGCGCCGCCCTGCGCGCAAGAGATCGTAGAACTCCGTTCCCGGTCCGTCGTCGGCCTTCAACAGGCTAACGATGCCGGCGCCGATCGACACCGGCACCAGGACAAAATCGCGCAGTCCGTCGACGACGAGCTTGACCTGCAGCACTGCGATATCGCGGATCAGAGTCCAACGATCGAGCTTGGGCCGGTCGGCCGGGACTACGTCTGACATCGTCGCATCTCCTAAAGCTTCGGCGAATATAGCACGCAGCCGGTGGCACCAACGCGACCATTTTAGTATTGTTCGTCAAGCACTTGCGCTGGAAGCTGCACGCCCTGCCAATGCCTCGGTTCGAATCATCGCCCCCGTACGAGCACGGGCTACCGGAATCGCTCGGCGTCCTCCTGGTCAATCTGGGCACACCGGATGAACCGACGCCAAAAAGCGTCCGCCGCTATCTCGCGCAGTTCCTGTCGGATCCCCGGGTCGTCGAGCTCCCGCGGCTCCTCTGGTGGCCGATTCTCCACGGGGTCATCTTGAGAATTCGCCCCGCACGCTCGGCCGAGGCGTATCAGAAGATCTGGACGGAGCAGGGATCGCCGCTGTTGTTGAACTCGCGCGACGTCACTCGGTCGTTGGCCGACAAACTGTCGGCGCGGCTCTCGGGAGCGGTGCACGTCGAGCTCGCGATGTCTTACGGCAGCCCATCGATCGAAGACGCGCTCGGCCGACTGCACGCGAACTTCGTGCGTCGTATCGTGGTCCTGCCGATGTACCCGCAGTACTCGGGAACGACGACGGCATCGGTTTTCGAAGCAGTGACCCGCGCCGTCGGCCGGCGCCGGTGGATTCCCGAGTTTCGTTTCATCAACCACTATCACGACTCCAAAGGCTACATCTCGGCGCTCGCCGCCAGTATCCGCGATCACTGGGACCGGCGCGGCCGCGGCGAACGCCTGCTGTTTTCCTTTCACGGCGTCCCGCGCCGCACGCTTCTGGCCGGCGATCCGTATCACTGCCATTGCCAGAAGACCGCGAGGCTGGTCGCGGAGGCGCTCGAGCTCGACGCGGACTCGTGGCACGTGAGTTTCCAGTCGCGCGTCGGTCGCGAAGAGTGGCTCAAGCCCTACACGGACGAGACGCTCGAGGCCTGGGGCCAAGACGGCGTCGGCGACATCGACGTCATCTGCCCGGCGTTCTCCGTCGATTGCCTCGAGACCCTCGAGGAAATCGCGATGGCGGGCGCGGAAACGTTCAGCGCGGCAGGCGGCGGCGAGCTTCGCTATGTCCCGTGTCTCAATGCCCGTGACGACCACATTGCCTTCCTTAGCCGGCTCATCGAGAAAAACGTCGCAGGATGGCCGGAGGCATCGCCCGACTGGAGCGCATCCGAAGCCGCGAGCGAGCTCGACAAGAGCCTGCGCCGGGCTCGGGCAATGGGCGCCGAGCGCTAGCATGCTGGGGAAATGGCTAGAGTTCAGCGTGCACACGCCCGACGTGCTGGACTCGCTGAGCTTCTACAAAGCGCTCGGGTTCACGGAGCTCGAAAGCGGCGATGTGTGGCCGCACGGGTACGCGGTCGTCAGTGACGGCGATATCTGCATCGGACTGCACGATCGAGTCTTCGACGCGCCAGCGCTGACCTTCGTGCATCAGGATTTGGCACGCCATGCCAGATCCATGTCCGATCACGGCTACAACTTTTCCTTCCTGAAAATCGACGAGGACGTATTCAACGAGCTGGGATTTACGGACCGTGACGGTCACATGATCTCGATGATCGAAGCGCGTACCTTTTCGCAGCCGCCGGATGACATCGAGGATTCACTCTGCGGCCGCTGGATCGAGTTGACCCTGCCGGTGCGCGACGTCATGCAGGCCGGATTCTTCTGGGCGCCGCTCGCGCCGGCGATCTTAGAGCTGCGCGAAGAACCGACTATGCACATGCGTTTCGACGCCGGCGGCATGCAGCTAGGTTTGAGTGAGAGCATCGCACTGAAAAGCCCGGCACTCTGTTTCAAGTGCCCGAACAAAGACGCGCTGTGGGACACGATCGAGCGGCACGGCTTAAGAAGCGAAAAGTATCCCGGCTACGAAGGTGCGTTCTGCGTGATCGAGGCGCCGGAGGGCACGCGGCTCTACGCGTTCGAGGAAGACTTTCTCGGCGAGGCGTACGAGGTCGACGAATCGGAGGAGCCGCCGAATCGCGCGCACTAGCCGGTCCGGCAGACGACGATGCGGCTAGCTCGCCGCCGCGATCGCTTCCCGCATGAGCGTCTCGGCCCGTCCCAGATAGCCGCGTCCGAACAGGTTCAGGTGATTCAAGACATGATAGAGCTGATAGAGGCCGAGCCGCCGCTCGTGCCCTTCGCGCAGCGGCCAGGCCAGCTCGTAGGCCTCGTAGAACGCGTGCGAAAAACCGCCGAATAGCCGCGTCATCGCCAGATCGGTTTCGCGGTCACCGTAGTAGACGGCCGGATCGAAGATCACGGGCTCGCCGCCGGCGGACGCGTGATTACCGCCCCAGAGGTCGCCGTGGAGCAGCGACGGCTCGGGCTCGTGCTCACCGATCAGCGCGGGGAGCCGTTCCTCGAGCTCATCACCGAGCGCCTCAAGCGCGCCGCGATAGCCCCGGTCTTTGGCGAGCTCGAGCTGAAACCTCAGTCGGTGCTCGCGGTAAAACGCCGTCCAGTCGTCGGTCCAGGTGTTGATCTGCGGCGTCGACCCGATCGTGTTGTCGCGATGCCAGCCGTGCGCATCCGCGAACACGCGGTGCTGCGCCGCGAGCTTGACCCCGAGCAGTCGATCGGTGGATGCGGCTCCATGCCCCTCGAAGTCGATCCACTCGAGCGCCAGGAAGCTGTCCGCACCGCAGGCCCCGTAGGCGAGCACCGCGGGCACGCGCACGGCGTTCGCGCCGGAAAGCGTCTCG
This sequence comes from Woeseiaceae bacterium, assembly GCA_041579335.1. Classification (GTDB taxonomy): domain Bacteria; phylum Pseudomonadota; class Gammaproteobacteria; order Steroidobacterales; family Woeseiaceae; genus JBFGFX01. The sequence continues at coordinate 7,505 of JBFGFX010000131.1, forward strand.
AGGCCCTCCGCTTCGGCGGCGAACATCTCGAGTGCATCGGCGCTGCCGGTCTTCAAAAACACGCGACCGCTGTCGGTTTCCACGCGCCAGGCCGCGTTGATGTCTCCGCCACCGACGGCGCGCGGTCTGATCGGTTCGGTCAGATCGAGCCCGGCGTCGAGCAGCGAAGCGCGAAGCCTTTGCCAGTTCGGCATGGACGTCGGCAGCGCTCAGTGCAGATCGCTGATTCGCTCGGCCTGACGGCGCAGCGCCGTGCCGAAGCCGACCGCATCGCACAGTGCGTTGATCGCGCCGAGATCCGGGCGTTCGAGATGCAGCCGCACCGCCGCACAGTCGAGCGGCGCATCGCAGGCGATGGCGGTGAGCCTGCGCGCCAACATGGCGGCGTCCTTGTGCGCTTCGAGCTTCGCGCCGAGCGTTTTCGCGCCGCGGACGTTGACCTCGTGGACCCGATCGAGGTTCGCGTAGACGTCGTCCAAGCTGCCGAAATGCTCGAGCAGCGCGGATGCGGTCTTCTTGCCGACGCCCGGCACCCCGGGAATGTTGTCGACGCTGTCACCGGCCAACGCCAGGAAGTCCGCGATTTGCTCCGGCCAAACGCCGAAGAACTCCGGGATCTGGTCGTAGGTGATGCGCCCTTTGCCTGCGAAGTCCCAGAAGACGTCGTCCTTATCGACGAGCTGAGCCAGATCCTTGTCCCGCGTCACGATGGTCGATGGAATACCGTCCGCCCGTCCACGCGTGACCAGTGTGCCAATCAGGTCGTCGGCCTCGTAGTTGGGATGCGCGAACTCGGCGAGCCCCAGCGCGCGAGTAAACTGCCGACACTGGGCGATCTGTCTCTTCAATTCCTCCGGCGCCGGCTCGCGAGTGGCTTTGTATTCGGGATAGATCTCGTTGCGGAACGAGGTCGTCAGGCTCTCGTCCCAGAGCACGGCCAAGAACTCGGGTCTGACCCGCTCGAGGAAGTCTGTGAGGAAACGGCAGAAGCCCCAAAGCGCGTTGATGGGATTACCCTGATCATCGACCATGTCCCCGGGTATCGAGTAGTACGCCCGGAATACGTACACACTCGCGTCGATCAGGTATTGCATCGGCGAGTCAGGCCAGCGCCTCGTCGAATAGGTTCTCGCCGTCCGCCAGGTGGTCGGAGAGTCGCGCGTGCAGCGGGCTCGTTCGCGGTATGTGCGCAAGCAGATACTGCATCTGGTCGGCGAGCACGCGGCGCCCTTTGAGGTAGATGTACTCGGCGTAGGTCGGCGTAAACGGCACGGCGATGAGCTGCATCCCTGCCTGTTCCGGCGTCCGTCCGCCCTTGTGGTTGTTACAGCGCCGGCACGCGGTCGCCACGTTGTTCCACACGTCGCCGCCGCCGTGAGACAGCGGTGTGATGTGGTCGCGGGTCAGGTCGCGAGTCTGAAACCGCATCGCGCAGTACAGGCACAGGTTGGCATCCCGCTTGAACAGCGTGCGATTGTTCAGCGGCGGCACGTATTTGTCCCGCACGAACGCGAGTCCCTGCCCGGTGCCATGGGTCGCGATGATCGAGCTGACGTCGATCATGCTGCGGCGACCGGAGAGCGCACTCAAGCCGCCGAAAACCGTGTACAGCCGAGTACCGCAGGCGTAGGCGACCTGCTCGCAATGATAGAGTCGGACCGCCTCGCGGTAGTCGATCCATTCGAGTGGCATTCCCGCAACATCGGTCCTCAAGACCTGTTGCGACAGGTTGGAAGCGGTGCCCAGCAGCATCTCTATTCCTCTCAAGACGCTAGTGTGCCGCACAGGCGACAAAAATCAAATAATCCGCTCAAGGATTGGGCCGGCATTCCTGTGCCGTGCCGTTCTGGGCTGGGGTCGGTTTCGTGAATGCGCGCCGGTTCCCCGTATCGACATTATGTCCGCGCTACAAGGCCTTGAACACGGCGTCCAGGCTCTCCTTGGCATCGCCGAACAACATGCGGGTGTTCTGCTTGAAGAACAGCGGATTTTGCACACCGGCATAGCCCGTCGCCATGCTGCGTTTCAGGACGATCGTCACGGCGCCTTTCCACACCTCCAGGACCGGCATACCCGCGATGGGGCTGTCGGGAACCTCCTGCGCCGACGGGTTGACGATGTCATTGGCACCGATGACGACCGACACATCGACGTTCGGGAAGTCGTCGTTGATTTCGTCCATCTCGAAGACGATGTCATAGGGCACCTTGGCTTCGGCCAGTAACACGTTCATATGGCCCGGCATGCGGCCGGCGACCGGATGAATACCGAAGCGCACGTTGAC
>JBFGFX010000132.1:0-9748 GCA_041579335.1 Woeseiaceae bacterium
TCATCGAATCGAAGAACTCGGCGTTGCTCTTCGTCTGCTTCAGCTTCGAGATCAGGAACTCAATGGCGTCGGTGGTGCCCATCGGGTTCAGGATCCGGCGCAGCACGTAGGTCTTCTGCAGGTCGGTCTTCTCGACCAGCAGGTCCTCCTTCCGGGTGCCAGACTTCAGGATGTCCATCGCCGGGAACACCCGCTTGTCTGCTACCTTGCGGTCGAGCACAATCTCGGAGTTACCGGTGCCCTTGAACTCCTCGAAGATCACTTCGTCCATCCGGCTTCCGGTGTCGATCAGCGCGGTCGCGATGATGGTGAGCGAGCCGCCCTCCTCAATGTTCCGCGCCGCGCCGAAGAAACGCTTGGGGCGCTGCAGCGCGTTGGCGTCGACGCCGCCGGTCAGCACCTTGCCAGAGGACGGCACAACCGTGTTATAGGCACGCCCAAGTCTTGTGATCGAATCGAGTAGGATCACCACGTCTTTCTTGTGTTCGACCAGGCGCTTGGCCTTCTCGATCACCATCTCGGCGACCTGCACGTGGCGGCTCGCCGGTTCGTCGAACGTCGATGACACGACTTCGCCGCGCACAGTTCGCGCCATTTCCGTTACCTCCTCGGGCCGTTCGTCGATGAGCAGCACGATGAGCACGACGTCCGGATTGTTCGCAGACATCGCGGAGGCGATGTTCTGCAGCAGCATCGTCTTGCCGGCCTTCGGCGGCGAGACGATCAGGCCGCGCTGGCCTTTGCCGATCGGCGCGACCATGTCGATGACGCGTGCCGTCAGATCCTCGGTGCTGCCGTTACCCTGCTCGAGCACCAGACGCTCCCGCGGATGTAGCGGCGTCAGATTCTCGAACAGCACCTTGCTGCGCGCATTCTCGGGCGCGTCGAAATTGATCTCGCCGACGTTGAGCAGCGCGAAATAACGCTCGCCGTCTTTGGGCGGCCGGATCAAACCGGAGACGGTGTCGCCCGTACGCAGGTTGAAGCGGCGGATCTGGCTCGGGCTGACGTAGATATCGTCCGGACCCGCGAGGTAGGAACTGTCCGCCGAACGCAGGAAACCGAAGCCGTCCTGCAGGATCTCCAACACCCCGTCACCGTAGATGTCTTCGCCCTGCTTCGCGTGTTCCTTCAGTATGGAGAAGATGATGTCCTGCTTGCGCGAGCGGGCCAAATTCTCGAGGCCCATCTTCTCGCCCATCTCGACCAGTTCCGACGCCGGGCGGTACTTGAGCTCGGTCAGATTCATCGCGTTCTTGCTGAGCTCGAGCTGATCGGGTGAGATCACCTCCAGACTGCCATCATCGTCCGGATACTCGTCCGGTTCGCGTTTACGCCGACGCCGACGGCCGCCCTGGCCACCGGAGCTTTTTGATTTAGCCGACTGCTTCGGTCGGCTGCGTGTCTGATTACCCAAGTAGCCTCTCACAGATTAGATTCCAAGAACTCGGTTAGTTGAGATTTGGACATAGTGCCCAGTTTCTGCGCCTGGACGGCGCCGTCTTTGAACAGCATCAATGTCGGGATGCTGCGGATACCGAATTTCGGTGGGGTGTTCGGATTTTCGTCGATGTTCAGCTTGGCCACCGTCATGCGATCCGCATACTGCTCGGCGACCTCGTTCAACAGCGGCTCAATCATCTTGCAGGGGCCGCACCACTCCGCCCAGAAGTCGAGGAGCACCGGCTTTTCGGACTTCAGCACGTCCTCTTCGAATTTGTCATCGTTGGTGTAGACGATATTCGCGCTCACCGGCTTCTACCTCCGAATTTCAGGTTGCGCTTTGAGTTTGGCATCGCCCGTTCCGATCACGGTGGTCGAACGGACATTGCAAAGTGGATGACGCTGCCTCTTCAATCAGGCAATATGTCGCAGCTTTATCGCGGCTTCTCGTGGAATTCGTAGATGGCGAGTGGCAGGTGCGACGAAGGTCGCGTCGATATCGCCCAATTTGACCCGTTCGCGACGGATTTTGCAAGCCTCTGACTCACATTTTCTCGACCGGCCATGACCGATAACCACCTGAGCGATCTCAGATTCGACGCGCTCGAGCTGCACGACGACGTCCGTGCAGGTATCCGCGAGGCGGGCTTCGAGTTCTGTACCCCGATCCAGGCCGTCGCCCTGCCGATCGCGCTGGCGGCACGCGACGTCGCCGGCCAGGCGCAGACCGGCACCGGCAAGACGGCGGCGTTTCTGATCGCCGCCTATCAGCGCATCCTGACCTCGTCTCGCGAGCCGTCCGAGCCGCGCCAACCGCGGATCTTCGCACTCGCGCCGACCCGCGAACTGGCCGTGCAGATCGCCAACGACGCCGAACTGCTCGGCAAGCATACGGGGCTCACGATCGGCCTCGCCTTCGGCGGCACGGATTATGAAAAGCAGCGGCGGCAACTTGCGGCCGGCGTCGACGTGCTGATCGGTACCCCGGGGCGCATCATCGACTACTTCAAACAGCGCGTCTTCAAGTTGAGCGAGGTGGAAGTTGCGATCCTCGACGAGGCCGATCGGATGTTCGACTTGGGGTTCATCAAGGACATTCGCTATCTGCTGCGCCGCCTGCCGCCGCCGGACAAGCGACTGAACATGCTGTTCTCGGCCACGCTGTCTCATCGCGTCATGGAGCTCGCGTACGAGCACATGAACGAACCCGAGCTGATACGCATCGAGCCTGACAAGGTGACCGCGGATCGCGTGCGCCAGGCGATCTTCTTCCCGTCTAACGAGGAGAAGATTCCGCTCTTGGTGGGGCTGATCCGCGAGATGGGCGAGGGCCGGATCATGGTGTTCGTCAACACGAAGCGCGAGGCCGAGCGCATCCAGGCCTATCTGCAGGCGAACGAGATCGACGCGATGGCGATCTCCGGGGACGTGCCGCAGAAAAAGCGCCTCAGCATGCTGCTCAGGTTTCAGAAAGGCGAGCTGCCGGTCCTGATCGGCACCGACGTTGCATCGCGCGGGCTGCATATCCCGGACGTGCAATACATCATCAACTACGACCTACCGCAGGACGCCGAAGACTACGTGCACCGCATCGGCCGAACCGCGCGCGCGGGCGCCGCCGGCGACGCCATCAGCTTCGGCTGCGAGACCTACGCGATGTCGCTGCCGGACATCGAGGACTTCATCGGTCACAAGATTCCGGTGGCGAAATACGATCCCGAGCTGCTGCCGGAACTCAAGAAGCCGGCGCCGCGCAAGAGGAAGGGGCCGCCCGGCGGACCGCGCCGCGGTGGGCGCCGGCCGCCGCGCTCCGGCCGCGACCGCGGCCGCAAGACCCGGCAGAAATCGGACTAGCCGCGTTCGGGCACGAGCTCGGCCACCGACTCGATTCCCAAGAAGTCCGGATGGCGACGAGCCGGACGGCCGGTGTCCGGGCGAGTCACATGCAGCAGGCGACGCAAACCGTAGCCGCGGGCGCTCTCGAGCACCGACGCCGTGTCGTCCACGAACACCGTCTTGTCGGGATCGAAACGCTCCGCGCTCTCGATCGCCTCCCAGAACGACCGCTCCTCCTTCGCATAGCCCAGCTCGTGCGACGTGTAGATCTCGTCGAAGTAGCCGTCGAGCCCGGTCATCTCGGACTTCAACGACAGCGTCTGCCGATGGCTATTCGTAACGAGCAGCACGCGCACGCGGGCCGCCGCGACGGTCTCGAGCAGACGCTCGGCGCCCGGCAGGTAGTCGATGCGGGCGCGGTGCTCGCGATGCAGCGCCAGAACGTCGACGCCGAGCCGATCGCTCCAGTGGTCGAGGCAGTACCAGTCCAGGGTACCCTTGAGGCGCTCGTACAATGCGAAGAGCGCCTGTCGCGCCTCGTTTTCCGTCAACTCGTGGCGCTCCGCGTAAGCCTGCGGAACCCGTGTGAGCCACATGTAATTGTCGTAGGCGAGGTCCAAGAGCGTGCCGTCCATGTCGAGCATCAGCGTCTCGCACTGCCCTAGCAACGTCCGCGGCGGTCTCGTCTCGGTCATGGCGTCTAATTGTAACCCGGTATTACCGTATACTCCCGACCCTCATGGACCTGCTGCCCCTAATCGACCCGCTCGTCGCACTCTGTCAGAAGGCCGGGTCGGCGATCCTAGACGTCTACGAGACCGACTTCGACGTCGAGCGAAAGGACGATCGCTCGCCGCTGACCGAAGCCGACCTCGCTTCGCACCGCATCCTGACCGCGGGTCTGAAGGAGCTGACGCCCGATCTGCCGATGATCTCCGAAGAATCGGGGCTGCCGGAGTTCGGAGAGCGAGCGCGTTGGCGGACATTCTGGCTGATCGACCCGCTCGACGGCACCAAGGAATTCGTCAATCGCAACGGCGAGTTCACGGTCAACGTTGCGCTGATTCGCGACAACCGGCCGGTGCTCGGCTGCGTCTATGTGCCGGTCGCGCGAACCGCGTACATCGGCTGCGAGGGCTACGGCGCCGAGCGGCGCGGACCCGACGGGGCGGCGGAACGCATCGCGGTGGCGGTCGAGAGCGAGCGCCCGGTGCGGGTCGTCGGCAGCCGTTCGCACCGCGGCGACAGCCTGAATGCGTTTCTAGAGCGCCTCGGAAACTTCGAGCTGCATCCGGTCGGCAGCTCGCTCAAGTTCTGCTACGTGGCCGAGGGATCGGCCGACGTGTATCCGCGCCTCGGACCGACCTCGGAGTGGGACACGGCGGCAGCGCAAGCGGTGGTCGAGCAGGCCGGTGGCGAGGTCCTCACGCTAGACGGTAAGCCCATGACGTATAACGAAAAAAAGGAGATCCTGAATCCCCATTTCCTGGTCGTCGGGCCGCGGGATATCGACTGGGTCGGGCTTGCACGGGACGCCGCATGACGCCCACGGCCTGCGCCGGCTGTTATCATATCGGGATGCCATCAGACGGCGGTCAATCGATTCGCCCGCGACGATGAACGACAAAGTCGATACTGAATCATTCAAAGATCTGACCCGGCTACGGGAGCTTCGCATCAGCCATCGCGACCTCGATGACTTGATCGACCGGCTGTCAGGCGATCCTCTGGTCGATCAGCTACGCATTCGCCGGCTCAAGAAGCGGCGTTTGATCCTCAAAGACATGATCGCGCGGCTCGAGAGCGAGCTCATCCCCGACATGGACGCCTAGCCGAGCTGGTAGGCCGTGAACGCGCCCAAGTAGCCGAGCGAGGTCATGTAAACCCAGGCGAACACCGGCCAGCGAACGCTGTTGGTCTCCCGTCGGATGACGGCCAGGGTAGCGGCGCACTGCAGGCAGCAGGCGTAGAAGATCAAGAGGCCGATCACCATCGGCAGCGTGAACACCGTCCGGCCGTCCGGCCAAGTGGCGCTTCGCAGCCGCTCGGTCAGCGAGTCCTCGTCGGCTTCGTCGCCCACCGCATAGATCGTCCCTAAGACGGCGACGACGACCTCCCTGGCCGGAAAACCGGCAATAACGGCGGCCGATACTTTCCAATCCCAGCCGAGCGGGCGGAACAGCGGCTCGACCGATTTGCCGATGCGGCCGAGCCAGCTCTGCTCGAGCTGAGCCGCCGCCGCGGCGTTGTCGAGCGCGGCCAACGCGTCCTCGAGCTCCGCGCCGCTGAAGCGCGCTTCGAGCTGCACCTGGTTCGCGGCCTGCTCGGCGGCGATTTCGTCGGAGTGCGGGAAATACGCCAGCGCCCAGACGATGATCGCGACCGAGAAGATGACCGTGCCGGCGCGGTACAAAAACACCTTGGCGCGGCTCAAGAGCTGGATTGCGACGGTGCGCAGATTCGGACGGCGGAAGGCCGGCAGCATCAGCGCGAACGAGGGCTTCGGGCCGTGCAGGGCCGTCTTCCGCAGCAAGAGCGCCGTGAGCAGGCCGGCCACTATCCCTAAGAGATAGAGGCCGAGCAGCACCAGACCCTGCAGGTTCATGAACCCAACGGAAGCCGCGGGCACGAACGCCGCGATCAGGAGCGCATAGACCGGCAGCCTCGCGGAGCACGTCATGAACGGTGCGGCCAGGATCGTGGCGATGCGGTCACGGCGATTCGGGATGACCCGAGTGGCCATGATGCCGGGCACCGCGCAGGCGAAACTCGAGATCATCGGTATCACCGACTGCCCGGACAGCCCGACCGAGCGCATCGCACGGTCCATGAGGTAGGCGGCACGCGCCAGATAGCCGGAGTCCTCCAGCACGATGATGAACAGGAACAGGATCAATATCTGCGGAAGAAACACGACGACGCTGCCGACCCCGGCGATCACGCCATCGGCGACGAGACTCGCCAGCGCCCCCGCGGGCAGGGTCGCGAGCACGTAGGCGCCGAGGCCCGTCGCCGCCGCGTCGATCAGATCCATGAGCGGCGTCGCCCAGGCGAACACCGCCTGAAACACGAGTCCCATGACCAGGAACAGCCCGATCGTTCCGGGCACCGGCCGATTCACCCAGTCGGTGATTCCTGACATCCAGGTGCGCAGAGGCGGCGCCTCGGTGCGTACCTCGTCCAGCACCTGCCGGACCCAGCCGTAGCGGCGTCGCGCCTCCTCGGCGAGCGGCGGCCGGTCCTCGAACAGCTCGCGGCGAATCCGCTCGAGCCTCGCCGCTCCGTCCGGCCCTAGCAACCCGGCGACGTGCTCGGCCAACGCGCCCGGCTCGTCGATCAACGCCCGCTCGACCTCGGTCCGCGTGATCTCCGCCGGCAGGTCGGCGCCGAGCGCCGTCACCGCGGTGTCGAGCTCGCTCCAGAACAGGGCGGGGTCGGGCGCCTGAGCCTCGGGCAGCGAACCGAGCGCTGCCCTGAGGGCGTCCATGCCCTGCCCGGTCGTCGGGACCACCGGACACACGGTCACGCCACCCAGAAGCCGCTCGAGGGCCCGAACGTCGACGCGGATACCTGCCGTCTCGGCCGCATCGATCATCGTCAGCGCGACGACGATCGGCAGACCGAGCGCCATGAGCTGCTGGAGCAAATAAAGGCCCTGATACAGGTGCGTCGCACTCACGACCGCAAGCACCCCGACCGGACGTGGCGTGCCCGGCATGCGGCCGAGCACGACATCGACGGCGATCCGCTCCTCGAGAGAATACGCGCTCAGCGCGAAGGTGCCGGGCAGGTCGATCAGCTCGAGGGCCCCGTCGGTTAGGCGCACCGTGCCAGTGTGGCGCTCGACCGTGACCCCCGGATAGTTGGCGGTCCTCTGCCGCAGTCCGGTGAGCCGGTTGAAGACGGTGCTCTTGCCGCTGTTCGGATTGCCGACGACCGCAATCGAGGTCGACGCGTGCCGGCGAACGGGGATCCGATCCGCCGCAATTCGAGTTACGGAAGACTTGGACAACGCTTATTCGATCGGGCTGACGGTGAACCGGTCGGCGTGGTCGCGGCGCAGCGAAATCGCGTTGCCCATGAGATGGAATTCGAGCGGGTCGCCGCCGATCGCCGTGCTAGCAAGCTCGATTTCCGCGCCCTCGACCAAGCCCAGCACCATCAGGCGCTGGACAGCCGGATCGGCGCAGTCGACCGCTTTGACGCGATAGCGATTGCCGGGCTCGAGCTCTGCCAGGGTCATAGGGGGAAACCGCTGAAAAAGGCAGAAGATGATAACGATTCTCATCCTCATCTACAACGGTCGCGCAGCGCGCCGCTCGTACCGCGCAACAGCCGTCAGGGCTTGCCGGATGCGCGCGTACCGATATGGGTCTCGCCGCGCCCCTCGGCCAGCTCGACCTGCCTGCGCCGTTCCTCCAGCCGCTCTGCGCGTGCGGGCTTCAGGGCATCGATACACTTGGGGCAGGAAACGCCCTCGCGATAATCGGGCGACTCGAGGTCTGCGCGGGACAGCGGCCGCCGGCAGGCGTGGCATTGGACGTATCCGCCCTCGGCCAGATCGCGATCCACCGCGATCCGGGTATCGAAGACGAAGCACTCGCCGCGCCAGCGGTTGTCGTCGGCGCCGACCGTCTCGAGATAGTTGAGGACGCCGCCCGCAAGCTGGTGCACGTGTGTAAAGCCCAGCTCCTCGAGCAGCGCCGCCGCCTTCTCGCAGCGGATGCCGCCGGTGCAGAACATCGCCACTGGCCGATCGCGATCGGAGGCCGGCAGGGCCTCGGCGAAGCGGGGGAACTCGCGGAAGCTGTCCGTGCCGGGATCGACGGCATTCGGAAAGGTGCCGACCTCGACCTCGTAGCGATTGCGCGTGTCGATGAGCAGGGTATCGGGGCGGCCGATGAGCTCGTTCCATTCCGCGGGTGACACGTGCCGCCCGGTGCCGTGCGGGCGCACGTCGGGTCGGCCGAGCGCGACGATCTCTTTTTTCACCTTGACCCGCAGGCGGCGGAACGGCGCCTCGGCCGCCTCGGTCCAGCGGCCGTCGAGCGCCTGGTCGAGGGGTACCGCCTCCTGAAGCCAGGCGAGCAACGCGCGCAGGTCAGCGGCGGCGCCCGCCAGGGTGCCGTTGATCCCCTCGGGCGCGAGCAACACGGTGCCGAGCAGGCCTCGCTCCTCGCAAGCGCGCTTCAGGCGTGCGCGCAACGCGTAAGGATCCGCGAGATCGACGAAGCGATAGAAAGAGACGACGTGGGGCATTGGGTGTTCTTGCTTACGCGGCGTCCGCATCGTCGGCGAACGTGAGCGAGAGAATACTATGCCGGATCTCCTCGCCGAGCACGAGGCGCGCATCTTCGCCGATGTCGGTGATGTCCTCGTCGAACTCCAGCTTACCCTGGCCGTTGCGGCGCAGCACCTCCACCTGCCTGAGCTCGCTGATGAAGTCCTGAAACAGCGCGCGATCGAAGAAGTCCGGTGAGTGCAATCCGTAGATCATCGACAGCCGCTCCGCGCTCTTCTGGCAGAGCTGCTCCAGATCCGTGCGCGACAGCGTGCCGGAGCCGTTTTTTACGAGCTGCGCGATGACCAGATAGAAGCGCTGCAGCATCGGCACCATCGACTGCCCCAGCATCAAGAGTTGGTAGGCCTTGGCCGAACCCGCCGGCGGCCGCACGAGGATCTTCTTGCTACGACCGCGCGCCAGGATCTCGAGGTCGAGCAGCGCCTCGATGGCGGCGGTGGTCACGGCGTCTATGTCGGCCGCATCCCATTTAAGACACAGCTCCTTTTTCATGAACGGATAGATGAGCCGCATTAGGCGCTGCAGCTCGCCGTGCTCGAGCTGCCGCCCCTGGATGAAGCAGCAGGCGATCGACGCCGGCATCGCGAACAGATGCAGGATGTTGTTGCGGAAGTAGGTCATCAGCACGGCGTTGTGCTCGTCCATGTGCACGACGTCGCCGAGCGGGTGCTCGGTGATGCGGATGACGCCCAGCTCGACGCCGTGGCGGACGATGTCCTCGGGCGACAGGTCTGGAATCGTGACCGAATCCGAACACTCGAAACGCAGAAGCAGCTCCACGCACAGTTTGAGCTGGCGGTTGAGCTCCGCGAAACCCATGGTCTGCTTGGGCGTCGCCAACAAGACCATCGCGAGCAGGCTGATCGGCGTCACGGCCGCGGCCGAGTTAATCTCTTCCATGATGCGCTCGCCGAGCTCGTCGATGACCTCGTTGATCCACGGCGGGCGCTCGTCGGCGTCGCGCGCACCGTCACGCCAATCGGGCTTTCGTCCATCGAGCACGTCCTCGATCAGGATCGGCTGGCCGACGTTGACGTACACCTTGCCAAAGCGATCCCGTAACGCCACGACCGATTGAATGAGGCCGAAAAGCGACTCTTTGCGCTTGGCCGCGCCGCCGAGCTCGCTGATGAAGCTGTCGCCTTCGATCAGCTTCTCGTAGCCGAA
>JBFGFX010000133.1:0-9664 GCA_041579335.1 Woeseiaceae bacterium
CACGACGAACTCGACGCCGAAACCGACCGCGCTGCCCAGCGCGACGCCGATGAGCCCGAGCAACACGAGCTGTACCGACGCGGCGGAGATCACGAATCGTTGGCTCGCGCCCAAGGCTTTCATCAAAGCCACCGTGTCCATGCGCCGCTGCGCGAAGCGCCTCGCCGACATCGCGATCGCGACCGCGCTTAAGAGGACGCTGATGACCGCGGTCAGTGACAAGAAGCGCTGCGCGCGATCGGCCGCGTTGCTCGCCCTCTCGCTCGAATCCTCGCGGTTCCGAACGCGGACGGATTCCGGCAGCTCGTCTTCGACCGCCTCGTAGAACTCGTCGACCGCGGCTTCGTCGCCGGCGACCAGCAGCGCGTAGCTGACGCGGCTGCCCTCGTTGATCAGGCCGGTCGCCGGCATGTCCTCGAGGTTGACGAGCACGGACGGCGCGAGCGATGCGAAGCCGATGGACTGGTCCGGCCGATAGGTCAGCACCGCGTCGATCGTCAGGTCGGCCTCGCCGACGGACACGACGTCGCCGACGCTGACGTTGAGCCGCGCCATCAGCGCCCCGTCGGCCCACACCGTCCCCGGTGGCGGGATGTAATCGACCTCCCGCTGCTCGCCGAAGAGCCGCTCGGCGATGCGCACGCGGCCGCGCAGCGGGTAGTTGTCGCTGACGCCCTTGACGGTCGCGAGCGAGCTCTCTTCGCCGGCGAAGATGACGCTCGGAAACCTCTGCGTCTCCGCACTAGCGAGGCCGTAGTCCGTCGCCATCCGCCGCCAGCGCTCCGGTATCGGGTCGGGTGAGCGCAGCCTCAGGTCGGCGGCGAGCACCTCGTTCGCCTGGCGCGCCACCGCCTTGCCGATACGGTCGGTCAGGAAGCCGACCGCGGTCAGCGCCGCCACCGCGAGCGCGACGGCCGCCAATAGAACGACGAGCTCGCCCGAGCGAATCTCGCGGCCGAAGCTGCGCAGCGCGTACAGTGCCGCTTTCACGGCGTCGCTCCGGGGGCGCTCATCGGGCTCCCCCGGTGTCGGCGATGAGCCTGCCCGCGTCGAGCCGGATTTCTCGATCGCAGCGTTCCGCGAGCGAGCGATCGTGGGTCACCAGCACGAGCGTCGTCGACGAGTCACGATTCAGCTCGAACATGATGTTCATGATGTTCTCGCCGGTGCGGGCATCGAGATTGCCGGTCGGCTCGTCCGCAAACAGCACCGCCGGCTCGGTCGCGAATGCGCGTGCGATGGCGACGCGCTGCTTCTCACCGCCAGAGAGCTGCGCCGGGTAATGGCTGACGCGCTCTTTGAGCCCGACCTGTTCGAGAATCGTGAGTGCGGTCGCGCGCGGCGATGCACTGCCGGCCAGCTCCAGGGGCAACATAACGTTCTCCAGGGCATTCAGCGACGGCACGAGATGGAAGGACTGAAACACGAAGCCGACGCTCGCGGCACGCACCTGGGCGCGGCCGTCTTCATCGAGCTCCGTCAGGCTCTGGCCGTCTAGCCAGACGCGGCCGCTCGTCGGCAGATCGAGGCCGGCGAGGAGCGCAAGCAGGGTCGACTTCCCGGCGCCCGACGGGCCGACGACGGCGACCGATTCGCCGCGCTCGACAGCGAAACTGACATCCGCAAGAATGGTCAGAGTCCCTTCGGGGCTGCTAACCTGCTTGGTGACCTGCTCCGTGGCAAGAACCGTCCGTGCGTTTGCTGAATCGATCGACATGCGAAGCTTTTTGACCTTATTTCTCGTGCTGCAGTTTCCGTTGGCGGCCGCCGTCCCGACAGGGGAAGGTCCGGCCGTGCTGGTATTCGGCGATAGTTTGAGCGCCGGATTCGGCATTGACGTGGACCAATCCTGGCCCGCTTTGTTGCAATCCCGGCTGGCCCTGGAAGGGTACGAACATCGCGTGGTGAACGCCAGTATCAGCGGCGAAACGACCGAGGGGGGCGCCACCCGGATCTCGACGGCGCTGGAAAGCTTCGAGCCCGAGCTCGTCATCCTGGAGCTCGGCGGCAACGACGGGCTGCGCGGGTTCCCGCCCGCGCGGATCAAGGACAACCTGCTCGAGATCATCCGGACGGCGCGACAATCGGGCGCCGCGGTGGTTCTCTTGGGCATCCGCATCCCTACGAATTACGGACCGCGTTACACGCAGGCCTTCGAGAACGTCTATCGCGAGCTGGCCGCCGAGCACGACGTGCCGTGGATCGAGTTCTTCATGGAAGGCATCGCCTTGAACGACGAGCTGATGCAGGACGACGGCATTCATCCGAATGCGAAAGCGCAACCGATCCTGCTCGATAACGCCTGGCCGATCATTTCCAATGCGCTACAGAGTACACTAGAAAGTCGGTAATCGGACGCCGCGCCCCGGCGGCGGTAAGGCAGCGGGAGACCCAGTGCGCGTGGAAAAACCTTGGCTCAAGTCGTACCCGGAGGGCGTGCCGGAGGAGATTCCGACGCCTCCGTTCCAGTCGGTTCGGGACATGCTCGAATACCCCATGGCCGAGTTCCCCGAGCGAAGCGCTTTTTCCAACATGGGCACGAGCCTGACCTACCGCGAGCTCGACAGCCTATCGCTCAAGTTCGCGTGCTTCCTGCAGAACGACCTCGGCCTGATCAAAGGCGAGCGAGTGGCAATCATGCTGCCGAACCTGCTGCAGTACCCGATAGCGATGTGCGGTGCCTTCCGCGCCGGTCTCGTGGTCGTCAACGTCAATCCGATGTACACCGCGCGCGAGCTCGAGCATCAGCTCAAAGACTCCGGCGCAAAATGTATCGTCATCCTCGAGAACTTCGCGCACACGCTCGCCGAGGTCATCGACAATACCAGCATCGAGAAAGTCATAACGACCGGCGTCGGCGATCTACTGAAATTTCCCAAAGGGCCGATCGTCAACTTCGTGCTCCGGTACGTGAAGAAAGCGGTGCCGCCGTATTCGCTCCGAGCCAGCATCACCTTCAAACAGGCGTTGGCTGCCGGCTCCGGCAAGACGCTCAAACCGATCGAGCTCGGATTCGCGGACATCGCGTTCCTGCAGTACACGGGCGGAACGACCGGCGTATCGAAAGGCGCCATGCTCAGCCACCGCAACATGGTCTGCAACGTCCATCAGGCCCGGGCATGGCAACTCGATGCCTATGACGGCCTGGAACAGATCTGCGCGATCACGGCGCTGCCGCTCTATCACATCTTCTCTCTGCAAAGTAATTGCCTTTCGATGATGGTGCAGGGAGGAGAGAACGTGCTCATCACCAACCCGAAAGACATGCCGGCGTTCGTGAAGGAGCTCAAAGAGCATCAATTCAACTACATCACAGGCGTCAACACCTTGTTCGCCGGGTTGTTGAACACGCCGGGTTTCACCGATCTCGACTTCAAGTCGCTGAGGTTGACGATCGGCGGCGGCGCGGCGGTTCAGGAGGCAGTCTCCAAGCAATGGCACGACATCACCGGTCAGCACATCATGCAGGGCTACGGCCTGACCGAGACCTCGCCGTCCGCCGTCGTGACGCCGCTCGGCGAGACCAACTTCACCGGTTCGGTCGGTTTGCCCATACCCTCCACCGACGTCATGATCTGCGACGACGACGGCAATGCGCTACCGATCGGCGAGGTCGGCGAGATCTGCATCCGCGGGCCCCAGGTGATGGAGGGCTACTGGCAACGGCCCGACGAGACCGCCGCAGTCATGCTTCCCGGCGGCTGGCTGCGCACCGGCGACATCGGGCGGATGGATGAACGCGGCTACGTGTTCATCGAAGATCGCAAGAAAGACATGATCCTGGTGTCTGCTTTCAACGTCTACCCGAACGAGATCGAGGGCGTGGTCGTGCAGTTGGACAGCGTGCTGGAAGCGGCTGCCGTCGGCAAGCCCGACGCCAAATCCGGCGAGATCGTCAAGCTGTTCGTTGTGCGTACCGACGATTCGGTGACCGAGGAGGTTATTCTGAACCACTGCCGGAAAAACCTGACGGCCTACAAAGTACCGAAAGAAATCGAATTTCGCGACGAGCTGCCGAAGACCAACGTCGGCAAGATCCTGCGCCGCGCACTGCGCGAGGAAGAGATCGCCAAAGCCAAGGCGTGACGATCGCAACCAGACGGCCCGACCGCTAACAATGCATCCGTAGGGGCCCGTCCGACCGCCAAAGATGGCGGGAGTGCAGGTGACGCAGGAGCATTCACATGCCTGACGGGCGACGCAGGTCTGCGGACGGATCGACGAAGATGATAGATGTCGCCCGCCGGGGCGGGCTCCTACAAGCAGTCGCGGCGTGGCGCCGTAAACGGAATTAGGCGTGGTATTGGGGGCTCAGGAAGTGCACGGCGTCGACGAGGACGCTGACGCTGTCGGGATCGATGTCCGGGGTGATGCCGTGGCCCAGGTTGAGCACGTGTCCCGGTCCGCGGCCGTAGCTCGCCAGCACCTCGGCGACGCCGCGCTCGATCGCTTCGGGGGCTTCGCGCAGAGTCGCCGGATTCAGATTGCCCTGCAGCGCCACCTTGTCATCGGTGTAGCCGCGTGCGGCCGCGAGATCGGTGGTCCAATCGACGCCGAGCGCGTCGCAGCCGGTCTCGGCCATATCGGCCAGCAGCGGGCCGGCACCTTTCGTGAACAAGATCACCGGGATCCGCTGACCGTCGCGCTCGCGGATCAGCTCGTCGAGAATCGCCTGCATGTGCGCCAGCGAGACACGCCGATAGTCGTCGGCCTCGAGCGCGGACCCCCAGGTGTCGAAGATCATCAGCACCTGCGCGCCGGATTCGACCTGCGCGTTCAGGTACTCGGTCGTCGTTTTCGCCACCGTGCCGAGCAGACCGTCGAGCAGACGCGGCTCGTCTGCGGCCAGCGCTTTGATCGTAGCGAAATCGCGGCTCGAGCGCCCTTCGACCATGTAGGTGCCGACCGTCCACGGGCTGCCGGCGAAACCGATCAAGGGCACTCGACCGCCGAGCTCGCGGCGGATGAGCGACACCGCGTCGAAGACGTAGCCGAGCTTGTCGGCAACGTCGGGCGCGGCAAGCTTCTTGATGGCGGCCGCCGTATTGACGGGCCGCTCGAAGCGCGGACCCTCGCCGGTCTCGAAGTAGAGACCGAGGCCCATCGCGTCCGGGATCGTCAGGATGTCGGAAAACAAAATCGCCGCGTCAAGCCGGTAGCGCCTGAGCGGCTGCAGCGTGACCTCGCAGGCGAGCTCGGGATTTCGACACAGACTCATGAAGTCGCCGGCCTGCTCGCGCACCTGTCGGTATTCGGGCAGGTAACGGCCGGCCTGGCGCATGATCCACAGCGGCGTGCGTGGCACCGGCTGCCTGAGCAGCGCGCGAATGAGCAGATCGTTCTTCAGCTCGGTAGACAAAGGCGCCTTAGAACCGGGCCGCTATCGTTTCTTGGATGGCCGCGGCCGCCTCCCGCGGGCGTTCCGCGTCGCGTATGGGGCGACCGACGACGATGTAATCGGCGCCGTTATCGAACGCCTGCTCGACGCTGACGACGCGCTTCTGATCACCCGTGGGCTTGTTGTCTACCGGTCGTATGCCGGGCGTGATCACGAGCAGTTTCCGATCGATGTGCTCTCTAAGCTTGGGTGCCTCGAGCCCCGACGAGATCACGCCGTCACAACCCGACTCCAGCGCCCGCTTAGCACGCGACAACACCAGCGCCTCCACGTCACAGTCGAAACCGAGGTCGTCGAGATCGCCACGGTCGAGACTGGTGAGCACCGTCACTGCAAGCACCTTGAGGCGATCGCCTTTGTTGGCCGCCGCGGCTTCCATGATCGACTGGTTACCATGCACGGTCACGAAGCTCGCGCCGCGGTTTTTCAGCTGTCGTACCGCCGCGCCGACGGTCGCCGGTATGTCGAAGAACTTAAGGTCCGCGAACACCTTCTTGTCCCGCTCGAGCATCCAGTCCATGAGCTCGAAATACTCGCCGGTCATCATCAGCTCCAAGCCGAGCTTGTAGAACGACACGGCGTCGCCCAATTCCTCGGCGAGCGAGCGCGCCCGGCTGCAGTCCGGCACGTCCATCGCGAATATCAGCCGGTCGCGGGTTGGGATGGTCTTGTCGATCAAAGAGTCAAGCGCCTCATGGCTAGGAATGGGCAGAAATCATATCATTGCCTCGAACGCGGGGGGTTTGGTCGCGATGCATGCGGCATTGAACGGTCGCCCGTCGGGCAGGTGAATGCTCCTGCGTAACCTGCACTCCCGCCATCGCTGGCGGTCGGACGGGCTCCTACGTCAATCGTTCGTACTCCTTGATCGCGAAGCGATCGGTCATGCCGGCGACATAGTCGGCGACCACCCTCGCTTTGCCCGCCTCGTCCCCGCCGGCGGCGGCCTTGGAGAATTCCTCGGGCATCTGCTCGAGGTCGGCCATGTACCGCTCGAATAAGGTCTCGACCATGTGCCGGGCACGATCGGTCATCTCACGAACCTTCTCGTGCCTGTAAAGATTCCTCATCAGGAAGCGCTTGAGCGACACGTGCTGCTCGTTGACTTCGTCGCTGAACCCCACCAGCACGCGACCGTGCGCGCGGACGTCGTCGATGGTCTCCGGCGCCAGCTCGGCGAGCCTCGAGCGAGTCGCCTCGATCAAATCGCTGACGACGCCGTCGATCATGCGGCGGATGATCTCGTAGACGAAGCGCCGATCTTCGATTTCGGGATAGCGTTCGCGAACACGATGGAACTGTACGGCGAAGATCGGCTCGGCGGTGAGCTGCTCGGGCGTCAACAGGCCAGCGCGGATACCGTCGTCGACGTCGTGATTGTTGTACGCGATTGCGTCGGCGATGTTTGCGATCTGCGCCTCCAGCCCCGCTTCGCGGCGTTCGAGGAAGCGCTCACCGACGTCGCCGAGCTCGCGCGCGTTCCGGGCGGAGCAGTGTTTGAGTATGCCTTCGCGGGTCTCGAAGGTCAGATTCAATCCGGGAAATTCCGCGTACTTCGCTTCGAGATGGTCGACGACCCTGAGTGACTGCAGATTGTGTTCGAAGCCGCCGAAATCTCGCATGCAGCTGTTAAGGGAGTCCTGACCGGCATGCCCGAACGGTGTGTGTCCCAAATCGTGCGCGAGCGAGATGGCTTCGACCAACGATTCGTTCAGATCGAGCGCCCGCGCTACCGTCCGCGCGATCTGCGCCACCTCCAGCGAGTGCGTCAGTCGGGTTCGGTACAGATCGCCCTCGTGATTGACGAAGACCTGCGTCTTGTACACCAGCCGGCGGAACGCCGTCGAGTGTACGATCCGATCGCGATCGCGCTGAAACTCGCCGCGATAAGGCGACGCGGCTTCGGCATAACGGCGTCCTCTGCTCCGTGATTCGTGGGCCGCGTAGGGCGCCAGAGGCCGTTCCGTGCCGGTCATCGGCTTGAGCGACCCTCTCCTTCGAGCACCGCCGCCAAGCGATCCTCCGGAACATCGTCGCAAAGATACGCACGACCGAGTGACTCCAGCAGCACGAATCGCAGGCGCTTGTTGCGGACTTTCTTGTCGAGCTGCATCGCTGCGCGCAGCTTGGCCGCGTCCTGCCTTGCGGGAGCGGTCGGCAGGCCCGCCGCCTCGATGAGGCGCCGCAGGCGATCCCTGTCCTGTTCGCGCAGCTCGCTCAGCTCGGCGGCCATGACCATACCCGCCGCTACCGCCTCGCCGTGCAGCCACTCCCCGTAGCCCGCGCAGTTCTCGATGGCGTGGCCGAACGTATGACCGAAATTCAAGAGGGCGCGCCTGCCGTGCTCGCGCTCGTCCTCGGCCACGACGGCCGCCTTGATCTCGCACGATCGTCCGATCGCGTAGGCGAGCGACTCCGGGTCCCGATCGAGGAGCTTGGCCATGTTGTGTTCCAACCACGCAAGGTATTCCTCGTCGACGATCGCGCCGTGCTTGATGACTTCGGCCAGTCCCGCCTTGAGCTCCCGGTCCGGCAGGGTGGCGAGCGTGTCCGTGTCGATCAGCACGAGCTTCGGCTGATGGAAAGCACCGATCAGGTTCTTGCCGCCCGGATGATTCACGCCCGTCTTGCCGCCGACCGAAGAGTCGACCTGAGCCAGCAGCGTGGTCGGGACCTGAATGAAGGAGACGCCGCGCATGTAGCAGGCAGCGGCGTAGCCGGCGATGTCGCCGACGACGCCGCCCCCGAGTGCCACCACGATGGTGTCGCGACCCGCGCCGCACGCCACCAGCTCGTCGATGACGGCGCAGACCGAGTCGAGGGTCTTGTGCGCTTCCCCGTCGGGCAGGCTGACCGAGTGCACCTGCTTGCCGGCCAGACAGGCCATCAACGCGTCGAGGTAGAGCGGCGCGACGGTGTCGTTGCTGACCACGACGCAGTCCGTGCCGCGCACGTGCACCGCCAGGTCGAAGCCGCCGCTCAGGAGCTTGCTGCCAATGACAATCGGATAGCTGCGAGGCCCGAGCTCGACGTCGATGGTGGTGTGTACGGTCAAGGTGCGGCTCTTCGACAATATTGAAACTACAGCGCTGGCCATTACGGATCAGGGGGAACTGTTTGGGGGAATGGCTCGCAGCGGTCCGCTTTATTTCCCGCGAACACGTTCCCCGGCCCCGAAATCACTAGGACACAGATTACCTGTTTACGGGTCGCCCGTCAGGACGGGCTCTTACGAGTCATCGATGCGTTAGAACGCCTCGACGATCTGCTTGGCGACCGCGTTGACCCGGCGGCCGTCGGTGTCGACCACCAAGTCGGCGATTTCCCGGTAGAGGGGATCGCGCGCGACCATCAGTTTCTCGAGCACGTCACGGGGATTGCTGGCAGCCAGGAGCGGCCGGTCGCGGCCGCGGCGCGTGCGTTCGAGCTGCTGATCGACGCTCGTCTGCAGATACACGACGAAGCCGCGGGCGCCGAGCCGGCGGCGAGTCTGTTCGTCGATGACGGCGCCCCCGCCGGTGGCGAGCACGAGGCCCTGCCTCTGGGACAGCTCGTCGATGATCTTCGACTCGCGCTGGCGGAATCCGGCCTCGCCCTCCTTCTCGAAGATGAAGCCGATGTCGACCCCGGTGCGCGACTCTATCTCGTCGTCCGAGTCGACGAACGACAGATGCAGCATCCGCGAGAGCTGGCGGCCGACGGCTGACTTGCCTGCACCCATCGGTCCGACGAGAAACAGGTTGTTGGGACGACGACTCATGCGACGGTTCTGGCGATGTGAATTGGTCTATCGGTTTCGGAAGACAGAGAAACACAAGGGGTTGAATCCTCAACCCCTTGCTTGGTCCTTACTCTGAGAGGGCCCGACGTCCTTTAGAGAACGCTGGAGCCTTCGGTCAGGATCCTCGGCGTGACGAAGATCAGAAGCTCGGCCTTCTCGGACAGATTCTGCCGCGAGCGGAACAGCGCGCCGACGCCCGGGATGTCGCCGAGCCACGGCACCTTGGTCAGCGTCTCGCGCCGCTCGGTCTCGTAGATGCCGCCCAAGACGACCGTCTGGCCGTCGTTGACCAGCACCTGCGTCTCGACCGCGCGGGTATCGATGCTCGGCACGAAACCGCCGGTGGCGCTCGCGACGAGCTCGCCGACGTTGTCCTTGCTGACGCGCAGATCCATGATGATGTTGTTGTCGGGCGTAATCTGGGGAGTCACGGTGAGACTCAAGACCGCCTTCTTGAACTGCGTGGTCGTAGCGCCGGAGGAGGC
>JBFGFX010000134.1:0-9608 GCA_041579335.1 Woeseiaceae bacterium
CCGCGGCCGCCGAACAGCTGCACCGTGCGGTCGATGATCGTCTGTGCGGCTTCCGTCGCGAAAAGCTTCGCCATGGCGGCTTCGCGGGTTACCCGGTCTTGGCGACGGTCTTTCGCCCAGGCCGACCGATACACGAGCAGCGCGCTGGCGTCGATCGCCGTCGCCATGTCGGCAATGGCCCCCTCGGTCATCTGCAGCGCGGCGAGCGGAGCACCGAACAGCTGGCGTTCGCTCGTGTGCTCGAGCGCCTCGTCCAGCGCGCGGCGCGCGAAACCCAGCGCGGCGGCGCCGACGGTCGTGCGAAAGACGTCCAGCGTAGCCATCGCGATCTTGAAGCCTTCGCCCGGCTCGCCGAGCCGCGCCGCGGAGGCGACGCGGCAGTCTTCGAGCGCGATGCGCGCCAGCGGATGCGGTGCGATCGTCTCGATCCGCTCGGCGATCCGAATGCCCGGATTCGACGCGTCGACGATAAACGCCCCGAGCCCGCGGGCGCCGGGCTCGTCGCCAGTGCGAGCGAACACGCAGTAGAAATCCGCGATGCCGCCGTTCGAAATCCAGGTCTTCTCGCCGTTCAGCACGTACTCGTCGCCGTGTGCTTGGGCGCGGGCCGCCAAAGCCGCGACGTCCGAGCCCGCCTCCGCTTCCGACAGCGCGAATGCCGCAATCGCGTCGCCGGCCCCGACCGCGGGCAGGTACCGACTGCGCTGCTCGTCGTTACCGAAAAGCGATATCGCGCCGCTGCCGAGTCCCTGCATCGCGAACGAGAAATCGGCGAGCCCAGAATGATAGGCCAACGTCTCGCGGATGAGCGCCAGACTGCGCACGTCGAGCTTCTCGGCAGCGCCGCCCCAGGCGGCCGGGACGGAGTGGCGGAGCCAGCCGGCTGCGCCTAAGTCCGCGACCAGCTGCCGGCAGGTCGCGTCGACATCATCGCCATGGCCGAACGCATATCCCCGACACCAGTCGTCCAGCGCCTGTTTGAGTTCGCGGTGGGGTTCCTCGAGGAACGGCCAATCGAGATAGCTCTTGTCACCCATGGTCTAGTCGCCCTGAAACTCCGGCTTCTTTTTGCTGACGAACGCCCGATAGGCGCGCTCGAAGTCGCGCGTCTGCATGCAGATCGCCTGCGCCTGCGCTTCCGCCTCGATAGCCGCGTCGAGCGACATGTCCCATTCGACGTTCAGCTGATTCTTGGTGATTCCGTGCGCGAAATTCGGGCCGGCTGCGAGCCTGGCCGCGGACGCGATCGCGTTGTCGAGGAGCGCCGCCGGCTCGAACAACGCGTTGAAGAATCCCCAGCGCTCGCCCTCCTCGGCACTCATGGAGCGGCCGGTGAACAGGAGCTCCGACGCACGGCCCTGCCCGATCAGACGCGGCAGAATGGCGCACGCGCCCATGTCCGCGCCCGCCAGTCCGACACGCGTGAACAGGAAGGCGGTCTTCGCCCGCGGCGTCGCGTAGCGCAGATCGCTCGCCATCGCGATCGCGGCGCCTGCCCCGGCGCAGACGCCGTCGACGGCGCTTAAGACCGGCTGTGGGCAACCCCTGATCGCTTTGACCAAGTCGCCGGTCATGCGCGTGAACCGCAACAGACCGCTCATGTCCATCTTCGTCAATGGCCCGATGATGTCGTGCACGTCACCGCCCGAGCAGAAGTTGTCGCCGGCGCCGGTAATGACGACCGCTTTGACGTCGCCGTCCCCGATCAGGCCGCGAAACGCGTCCCTGAGCTCGGCGTAGGACTCGAACGTCAGCGGATTCTTGCGCTCGGGTCGATTCAACGTCACGACCGCGACGCCGTCGTCATCGAGCCGCCAAAGAAAATGTTCCGGCATCATCGTCTCCTCACATCACTTCGCCGCCGTCCACGGCGATTGCCTGGCCGTTGACGGACTCCTGCTGGCACAGCCAGAGGACCGCATCGGCGACTTCCTGTGGTCGGATCAGTCGACCCTGCGGGTTTGCCTTGACGAGCTCGGCGCGGGCCTCTTCCGTGCTGCGGCCGGTCGACTCGACGATGTTGTCGACCGCGCGTGCCACTATGTCGGTGTCGGTATATCCAGGGCAGACCGCGTTGACGGTGATGCCTTTGGCGGCGAACTCGAGCGCGAGCGAGCGGGTCAACCCGAGGACGCCGTGTTTGGCGGCGCAGTACGCGGAAACGTACGCGTAGCCCGTGAGCGCCGCGGTGCTAGCAACGTTGACGATGCGCCCCCAGCGGGCTTTCGCCATACCTGGAATGACCGCCCGCGTGCAGTGGTAGACGCCGGACAGGTTCACGGCGAGCATCCGCTCCCACAGCTCGGCGGTCATCTTCGTGAACGGCATCGCCTCCGCGGCGCCCGCGTTGTTGATCAGCACGTCAACGGGTCCGCCGGCGTCGACTGCGGCCGCAAACGCGGCGGCAACCTGCGCGGCATCGGCGACGTCGGCCGCCTGGTGGCCGCCGCCGAGCGCCTCGGCTATCGTCGCTATCTTCTCCGGAGTCCGGCCGATCAGCGTAATCCGGGCACCCGCCTCGGCCAGCGCGCGCGCCGTCGCGGCGCCGATGCCGCTGCCGCCGCCCGTGACGACCGCGTGCCGGCCGGCAAGAGCGCTCATCGTGCCGCCTCAAGCTCGAGCAGGGCATCGGAGAAGGCTCGTCCCTGTTCGTCGGCGAGCGCGGCGCGGTGCAGCCGGCGAACGGTCTGTGCCCTGTCGCTCGTCGCCGCCCTGCCGACGGCGTCGATCATGGATCGGTAACGGCTCAAGCCTCGCGCATAGGTATCTCCATAACCCTTGACGATCTCGATGCAATGCGCGATCGACAGCGCGTAATCGTAGTCCTCGTGCGCCGCGGCAGCGATGCGATCCAGCCACTCGCGAATGAACGCCTGCTGCCGACCGAAGCGAAACGTGCCGCGCCTGAAGCGTTGCAGTTTCGCGAGCAGATAGAGCAGCAGGAAACCGCCGATGCTCGTCGTCGCCACGGTGCGGCCTTTGCGGAAAAACGGCGCCAGAAGTTTCTGCACACCGCTCGATCGCGACACGAAGCCGCCGAGCGCCGCAGGTAGCGTGTCGCAGACTTCCTCGAGGCGCGGGTGAAAGTACTCGACGACTCTGACCGGCTGATCCTCATGCACGGCGAGCTGCTCGCGCACCCGTCGCATTCGATCACGGCGGGTCTTCAAGTCGGCGACCCGTATCGTATCCTCGTAGCACATCTGCAGCGCGAGCTGACGGGCCACTTCCGCCGTCAGCGCAAACGCCCGATGCTCGCCACCCGCATCGGCGTCGACACTCGCGATATCGCGGACCCGGTCGAGATAGGAATCGGCGTAGCTCGCATCCTGATAGTCGAGGGCACGCAGCGCCCCGAGCAACGCGATCGCCTGCACGCTTTTCGGCAGCTCGGCCGCGATGCGCGCAGCGAGCGCCTCGCCATTCACGCCCTCGGGAGTGGCCATGGGCAGCTCTTCGGCCGGCGCCGCCGCTAAGGGCGTGTCGCGGCTCGCGCCCTCGAAACCCAGTGCAAACCCTCGTAGGTTGGCCTCGACCGCGCGTCCCGAGCCTCGGATCGTCGCTTCGAAGGCGCCGCGATCGAACGGCAGCGCGCCGGTTGCCGCGATGGCGCCGAGCAGCACCGAGCTAATCACGCTGCCCGCCTCGTCCGCGGCCGCCTGCATGTCGAAACAGACGAAGCGCTTCGACGCGCTCGCGGCGACCTCCGCCACGATCGATTGGTCGAGTATCCCGTCCCCCATCGCCGATTTCTCGGCCACCGAATACACACGGTGGCTGCTTGCGATCAATGTCGTGACGTTCGGCGTGACGAAGCCTTTTTCGATCGCGCGTCCGGTCTCCGCCATCTCGCCGGCGATGACGAGGTCGACGTCTCCGGGAATCGGGTACGGCGTGAATACGGGTTGCTTGCCGATCGAAGCGGCGACGTCTGCCGGAAACATCTCGATGCAGTAGACGGTGGCTCCGGTGCGCTGCGCGACGCCGGCGATGTAGGTCGACTGAGCGAGATAGCCGTTCGCCTCCGCGGTGTCGACGAGCCATTTGGTCAGCACGCCGCCACCCTGACCGCCCAGGGCCAGCATTGCGATCGACAGTGGTCGTTGGCGGCTGTCCACGACTACGCCGTCTCGAGCCGGCGCCGATCGGCGCGCCCCTGGAGCCAGCCGATGAATCCCTGCCGCAGCCGCCATAGCAGGCGATCGACGCGACTCGGATTGAAGACGATCTCGGCTTTGTAGAAAGACGGACACAGTACCGCTTCATGTGCCACCTCGCCGCAGTTGCCGCACCCCACGCAGCTGTTGTCGACGAAGGAGATCGGCTGGCGTTTGAGCGGATCGGGATTGGGTTTGACCGTCAGAGAAGGACATCCGCTCAGGCGAATGCAGGCATGATCGCCGGTGCAGGTGTCTTCATCGACGCCGAAGCGCTCTTCTACGATGCGCTCGCCGCCAGCGATCGCCGCGCTCACCTGTGGCTTCTCGCGCCGCTGCCGATTCAGCATGCACTCCGACTGTGCGACCAGCACCTTCGGGCCGGTGCCCTTTTTCGTCACCGCTTCCTTCAGCGCTTTGCGCATCTCGCCGATGTCGTAAGTCCTGACGGTGCGGGTCCACTTGACGCCGACGCCCTGCGCCGCTTTCTCGATCGGATGCTGAGTGCTGCGGCTGGTGGACGCCGTCTTGCTCGACAGCAGATCCTGTCCGCCGGTCGCGGCCGAATAGTTGTTGTCGACGACGATCGTCAGCCCGTCGCTCTTGTTGTACACGGCGTTGCCGATGCCGCTCGTCAAGCCGTTGTGCCAGAAGCCGCCGTCGCCCATGATCGCAATCGCCGGTCGGTCGCTGTCGGTGTTGAAGGCCGACGCCCCGGCCGCGCCGAGCCCGTAGCCCATCGTCGTATTGCCGATGTCGAACGGCGGCAGGATGGAGAACAGGTGACAGCCGATGTCCGCGCTTACGTGGAATTCGCCGAGCTCCTGCTGCAACAGCTTGAGGCTTGCGAACACCGGCCGCTCGGGGCAGCCCGTGCACAGTCCGGGCGGCCGCGGCGGCACGTAGCCGTCGATGCGCTCGACGAATTTCGCTACGAGCCGCATCGGATTGTCAGGTGCGACGTAGCCGGGATCGTGCCGCTGCATGAACGCGACCACGCCGCTCCTGAGCACCTGGCTCGTGTATTCGCCGGCCATGGGAAAAACGCCCTTGCCCTCGAGCCGGGTGGCGCAGTCCGAATTGCGCAGCACGCTGTTGATCGCCTGCTCGATGTAGTTGGGCTGTCCCTCCTCGACGAGCAGCACGGCCCTCTTGCCGCGACAGAAGGACACGACCTCGTCGTCGATCAGCGGATACGCGACGTTCATGACATAGATGGGTATCTGCGCCGCACCGAAAGCGTCGGCGAGATTCAGACGCTCCATCGTGCGCAAGAGCGAATTGTACAACCCGCCTTGGACAATGATCCCGAGGTCGTCGCGCTCGCCCTCGAAGCGCTCGTTCAGCGCGTGCGCCTTGATGAACTCGACCGCAGCCGGCCAGCGTTGGTTGACTTTCTCATGCTCGTGCAGAAACGACGCAGGAGGCAACACGATCCGATTCAAGTCGCGGCGCGGATTCTCCATCGCCTCTTTGAGCGACATCTCCGGCGGCCGGTTGTCTTTCGCAACGAAGTGGCCGTGCACGTGACACGAGCGTACGCGCATCTGCAGGAACACCGGGGTGTTGCTCGCCTCTGACAGCTCGAAGGCGCGCTCCACCGCCGCCACGATACTCGGGACATTCGGACGCGGATCCAAGAGCCACATCTGGCTCTTCATTGCGAACGCGTGCGTTCGCTCCTGCATGATGCTGGAGCCCTCGCCGTAGTCTTCGCCGACGATCACCACGACGCCACCGGTCACACCGCCCGACGCGAGGTTCGCCAGCGCGTCGCTGGCCACGTTGGTGCCAACCGTCGACTTGAACGTGACCGCTCCCCGCAGCGGATAATTGACCGACGCCGCCGCCATGGCTGCAGCGGCCGCCTCGTTCGCGCTCGATTCGAAATGGACGCCCAGCTCGGCGAGGATGTCCTGGGCATCCGACAACACGTCCATCAGGTGCGAGATCGGCGAGCCCTGATAGCCGCCGACATACGCGACGCCGGACTGCAACAGCGCCTTCGTGATCGCCAGGATGCCCTCGCCGGCGAATTCCTCGCCCGCTCGTAAGCGAAGTTTCTCGACCTCTCGTCTGAAGGAACGTTCGACCACGCGATCGATCCTGTCTCTACATCTTGCGTTCGTCGATGACGCGCACGGCCTTACCCTCGGAGCGTGCGATCTCACCCGGCTCGTGCACTTCGATTCGGCTGCTGACGCCGACGTAGTCCTTGATGTCCTTCTTCAGCGCGTCGGCGACTTTTGCGGCATTCTCCGGCGGCGAGTCGGCCGATCGTTCGACCAGCACCGTGAGCACGTCGAGCTGCCCCTCTCGCGTCACCCTGAGCTGATAGTGCGGCGCGAGCCCGGGCTGCTTCAAGACCCGCTCCTCGATCTGGGTCGGGAATACGTTGACTCCGCGGATGATCAGCATGTCGTCGCTGCGGCCGGTGATCTTGTCCATGCGCCGCATCGTGCGCGCGGTGCCGGGCAAGAGCCGGGTCAGATCGCGGGTCCGGTAGCGAATGATCGGCAGCGCCTCTTTCGTCAGCGACGTAAAAACGAGCTCGCCCAGCTCGCCGTCGGCCACCGGCTCGCCGGACTCGGAGTCGATGATCTCCGGATAGAAATGATCCTCCCAGATCACCGGACCGTCTTTGGTCTCGATGCACTCGCTGGCCACTCCCGGACCGATCACTTCGGACAGGCCGTAGATGTCCACGGCGTCGAGCCCGCAGCGCGCCTCGAGCTCCTTACGCATCGTCTCGCCCCACGGCTCCGCACCGAATATGCCGACGTCGAGCGAGGAGCGGGTCGGATCGAGCCCCTGGCGCTCGAACTCGTCGGCGATGTTCAGCATGTAGGACGGCGTGCACATGATGATGTCGGGCTCGAAGTCCTGGATCAACTGCACCTGCTTGGGCGTCTGTCCGCCCGACATCGGAATCACCATCGCGCCCAGCTTTTCCGCCCCGTAGTGCGCACCGAGCCCGCCGGTGAACAGGCCGTACCCGTAGGCGATGTGTATCTTGTCGCCCGGTCCGCCGCCGCTCGCGCGGATCGAGCGTGCGGCGACCGTCGCCCACATGTCGATGTCGTTCTTCGTATAGCCGACCACGGTCGGCTTGCCGGTAGTGCCGCTCGATGCGTGTATCCGAACGACGTCCCGCTCTGGCACGGCAAACATGCCGAACGGATAGGCTTGACGAAGATCGTCCTTGACCGTGAACGGGAACCGCGCAAGGTCCTCGAGGGACTCGAGGTCGGCGGGCGTGACGCCGGCCGCCTCGCATTTCACACGATACGGCGCCACGTTCGCGAACGCGTGACCGATCGACCACTTGAGGCGTTCGAGCTGCAGGCTCCTGAGCTCGTCGACGCTGGCTTTCTCGATGGGCTCCAGCTCGTCCGGATTCGGGACTCGGTTAACCACAATGCCCTCCGCTCAGTAGGTCAGGACGGTCTCGCTCGTCGCATGCGCCTCGACGTCGTCCGCATAGAACCACGTGCGCTTACGACCGAAACTGTAATACAACTCGAGCTGATCGTCGTAGTGCGCGCCTCTCGTGCCGTCCGGCGCGACGAAGCCGCTCTGCCCGGGCGGCGTGACCTCGTAGCCCTCGATCGCATTCGGCCGCATGACGATCATGTTGTTCTCGGTGCCGCGATTCTGTTCAATCGGTGCGACCAAGAGCTCGTCGTCACCGGCCTGCGGCACGCCTAAGAAATTGCGGGTCAGGAACGGGCGAGTCGCCACCGGCAGGCGCAGCGCCTCGAGCGCCACGCCTCCTGCCGCCAGCTCTTCGACCGTATCGCGCAACGCCGCCGCGACGACCTCCGCCGCCGCCTCGCCGTTGAAGACATCGAAACGGGCCTGACCTTCGAGCGCCTCGACGATCGCCTTCACCGCGACCTGGATGTTGGTGCCGGCGCCAGTCGGCGTGTCAGCGGTAGGATAACCGGTGGCCGCGAAGTGCGGTAGTGCGGCGCCTAAGTCGTCCGCCAACACCTCGTGAATCAGGGCCCCGAGGAAGGTCCTGAAAATCGCGGTTGCGGCCTCGTCGTAAAAGCCGTCGCCGTCCGCGTCTCGAGACTGCCGGTTCCAGGCCTTAAGGATCGCGTTCGCTTCGTCGAGCGCCGGATCGCCGGCCGACCGTACCGCCGCATCGATTACCGGCAGCAAGTACGGCGCATTGACGTCCGCGTAGGAGCTCGGCTCGAGCAGCGCCCAGGCCTCGTCCGGCGTGAACTCGTCTTTCGACGACAGCGCCTCGTGGAGTATGTCGACGCGGTCCGCGGTCGACCAGCTGTAGAAGAAGAAGTCCGGATTCATGGCGCCGTGACCCGGCTTGTTGTTCCAGTTCGCCAGGTAGCCCGAAGCAGGGTTTTCGACGTGCGGATTGGCGACGTCGACCGCCTGACGACCCTGCCAGTCCATGCTGCCGTCGCCGCTCGCCGGGAAGCGATTGTCGTGCCCTGCGACGCGGCGCGGAAACCGGCCGCCGTGGAAGTAGCCGATATTGCCGTCGACGTCGGCATAGTACATGTTGACGTTGAGCGCCGATTTCTCGGCCTGCGCTTTCCAACTCGCGAAATCATGGGCCCAGGTGGCGTACAGCCAGGCGAGCAGGGTCTCGAGCTCGCGTCCATCCCAGGCGCGATGCTTCGCGTAGGCTAAGCCTGTGTCGGGCTCGACGCGGATGATCGGCCCGTGGACCGAGCGGTAGACGTCGTGCTCGACGTCGTCGCTGTCCTTGACGGCGATGCGCTCGGTGCGGTGGGTGAACGCGACGTACTCGCCTTTATATAGGTATCGGCCCGGGTCGTCGTCCGCGAGCCGTTCGGCGTAGATATCGACGATGTCGCTCGCGCCCCAGGTGCTGCCCCAGGCGATCGTCGCGCTGTGGCCGAACATCACCATCGGATAGCCGAACGGCGAGTTACCCACGACGTCGATGCCGGCGCCGTGCATCCCGACGGAATAGACGTAGGACGGATTGAACCAGCCGAACTGCGGCCCGTTGACCAGTATGGAACCCGCGCCGGCGACCTTGTCCCTGCCGAGCAGATAGACGTTGCTCATGCCGGAGATTACGGCGCTCGCCGCCGTCGCGCCCGGCGTCGGCGCGTCGATCGCGGCCGCGGCATCGAGCACGTCGGCGGCCTGCCGAGACCAGTCCCGTCGCGGAATCGTCGTCGGCGCATCGTCGGTGAAGCGCGGGTTCAACAGATCGAAAAGCTCGCTGGCGGCCGCCTCGCCGTGCAGCTCGGTCAGCGTGTGCAGAATCGCTGAGTTCTCGAGCTCGGTGTTGAAGTCGCCGTAGCGGTTGTTCATCGTGCCGATGAAGATCATCGCCACGTCGTAGGCGTCCCAGTCCTCGGGCAGGAAACCCAGGTCGATGAACTGCGTGGGGGTCAGCGCCTCCGGTGTCCCGCGCATCTCGGCGAGCCAGGCGTTCATCCCGGC
>JBFGFX010000135.1:0-9492 GCA_041579335.1 Woeseiaceae bacterium
GGAAAACTGCTCACGTCGAAATCGGTCGCCGAGTCGAAGCGCGTGATGAAGCCCTCGATCTCGACGTCGTCGCCGTCCTCGAGGTCCAGGTCGTTGCCCTTGAACTCGAGCTCGGTGGCCATCAGCTCGCCCGTGGGCCCGAGATCGCTCCCTTTGGCCTCAACGAGCTGTCCGATCTCCGGCTCACCGTTCGGGAAGTCGTCGAGGACCAGCACATTGCTGTAGTCGACGATGAGGTCCTTGATCGTCAGGCTCATCGTGCCGGTGTCGACGCTCGTAGCGAAGCCCGTGACCTCGAACTCGTCGCCCGGATCCTCGAGCTTTATGTGAGCGGCAACGATGTTGTCGTCGGCGTCGAGGTTGCCGGAGACTTCGACGATCTGGCCGGCACTGAGTCCATCCAGCGACGCCGGATTGATGTCGTCCTCGAAGGACGTGTTTGCATCGACGAGCACGGTCTGACCCAGCACCACCATGCGGTCCGTGCCGAGGTCGATCGACTCGATCGGCCCCTCGACAGCGTCGTCGAAGTCGACGCTGTCGGCCGTTCCCGTCACGCGGTCGCTGTTCAGGGTGCCCTGGACGAGCACGATCTGGCCCACGGCCAGATCCGACTCGATCCCCGGATTACCGTCGATCGTGATTGCCGCTCCGCTGGTGTCGTAGCGCACGCCGTTGACAATGACGCTGCCGAACCCCGTTATCCGACCCTGGGACGTGATGTCGCTTGCGACCGGCGCCGGATTTCCGCCGCCGTCGATACCGGCGACCTTGCTGCCGCCGCCGCAGGCGACAACGAATGCGCTGCCGATCACCAGCAGACACGTAGTCGGTTTCATGACTCTTCCCTCTGATCCAGTTTCTCTTCAATCCAGTAGGCGCCAAGACCCAAGCGCACACTGCCCGATGTATTCTCTTCCGACCCTTCATGCTCGGTAAGCCAAGCATCGACGGCCTCCAAGAACGCCTGACCTTCTTTCTCCAAGAATTCCCGGAACTCGGGAACTACCTCTAACGGAATGCGAGTGTTGCTTGCCCGTCGCTCGAAGCGACTCGGGTCTTTTTCGCCGCGATGCAGGTTGTAGGCTACCGTGCGGCCGATGTCCGCGAGCACGCTGCCGGAGCGCAGCATCTGCTCCGGATCCATCAGGACCGGCATGTAGTAGCGAGATTTGGCGACGAGCTTGCCGTCACCGTCCTCGTCGACGGAGCCGACGTGCTTGAGCTCCTTCAGCATCGTCGTCGCCGGCACGTCGCCTGAGTATCGATCGCACAGCGATTCGAAGGACGGGTTGCCGCCGGACGCGGGCAACGCCAGCGGATTGCCGGAGGCGTCGGTGTAGTCCCGGTCCTGGAACCACCCCGACAGGACCCGGGTGGCGTAGTTCATGCGCTCGAAGACCTCCGGGCTCTCCTGTTCGAGCAGGTTGCGCAGGCGGCGTACCTCGCGGCGCGTAAATCCGGTTAGAATGGCAACCCGGGACACGTTTGTCGGCCGGCCGCGAATTCCGAAATCGGCGCTCGCGACCTCGACATAGGTCGCCTTGCCGACCTCGGCGAGTTCCTTCCAGTTGACGCCGGCGCGCAACAGGATGCGAGCGACCGGGCGAAACAGAAGGCGGAACGCGCTTAGTGCACTGTTCTTGACAGCGTCCATAGTTGGGACAAATTATCTCAATGGTGGGCCACCGTCAACCACTAATTCGTAGGTAGATTCCGCTACACGGGCTCAGCTGGTTGCCGCAGCCGTCGCCGTCACGCGAGCCGCAGCGCTTTGAGGCGCTGTGGACAGCTTTGACGAGTCGTGAAATAAAAGACGCCGGCCGTCGCAGCGCGGGGCATTTCTTTCACATAATTCGCCGGGAGCGTCTTTCGTGGCCACTCTGCCCGACTTCAAACTCGAAAGGTACTTCTCGCGCTGGGAATTCACGGCGCGGTATCACCTGTGCGCATCGGACATGGAATCGATGTCCGTCAACGAGCTGCTCGCGCTGGCCAGCGCCGAGGACCGCGCGCGATGGGACGGGCTGACGCTCGGCTACATCGAGACGTTCGGCACGCCGGCGTTGCGGGCGGCAATCGCTGCCACCTACGACAGCATCTCGAATGAGGACGTGCTCGCATTCGCCGGCGCAGAGGAAGGCATCTTCGCTGCGATGCAGGTGCTTTTGCAGCCCGACGATCACGCGATCGTCGTGACGCCGAACTATCAGTCTGCCGAGACGTTGCCGGGTGCCATCTGCGACGTGAGCGGCATTGCGTTGGATCCGGACAACGACTGGCATCTCGATCTCGATCGCGTACGCGCCGCTCTGCGGCCCAACACGCGGCTGATCTCGATCAATTTTCCGCACAATCCGACCGGCAAGATCATACCGCGGGACGACCTCGCGGCACTGGTGGACATCGCACGAGAACGCGGCATATACCTCTTCAGCGACGAGGTCTACCGCTTGATCGAACGGAACGAAACGATGCGGCTGCCGCAGGTCGCCGACGTCTACGAGAAAGGCCTGTCGCTGAACGTGCTGTCGAAGTCGTACGGACTGCCGGGTCTCAGAATCGGCTGGATTGCGACGAGGGACCGCAAGGTGCTGTCGAGGATGGAGCGCGTCAAGCACTATTTGTCGATCTGCAACTCGGCGCCGAGCGAGGCGCTCGCCGTGATCGCGCTCAATGCTCGTGACACGATTCTCGAGCGCAACCGCGGCATCGTCGCAGACAATCTGAGCACGCTGAACGAGTTCTTCGGCGAGTTCCCCGACGTGTTCGAGTGGCGGATACCGGACGGCGGCTGCATCGGCTACCCGCGTTATCTGGGCGCCGACGGCGTGGAGACGTTCTGCGATCGGCTGGTCGACGAAACCGGCGTGCTGTTGCTTCCGGCCAGCGTCTACCAGTCGGCGTACGGCCCATCACCCGACGACCGCTTTCGCATCGGTTACGGCCGACGCAACATGCACGAAGCGCTCGACGCGTTGCGGGGCTATCTGACGCGCAAAGCGGCTTAAGCTACGGACCACGATTGACGGAAACCGCCAATGACTGCACGCATCCTCCGCTGGACGACCTTGTTCTTATTGACATGCGCCGCCGCCGCGACGGCCCAAAATCGAGAGTTCTCGGTCGGTGCGCTCAGCGCCGCTGTCGGCGAGAAGCGGTCCGGCATGTTGAGCGTGCCCGATCGGGGCGACGGCGGCGTCGAGATTCCCGTAACAATCGTGAATGGTTCGGCGGCAGGTCCGGTGTTGGTCCTGATCGCCGGCACTCACGGCTACGAGTACCCGCCGATTACGGCGCTGCAGCGGGTGCGCAAGGCCATAGACCCGAGGCGGCTCAAGGGCACGGTCGTCCTCGTGCACATCGCCAATCCGCCGTCGTTCTTCCGGCGCACGATCTACTACAGCCCGATCGATGGCAAGAATCTGAACCGCGCGTACCCGGGCAGCCCGGACGGTACCCAGAGCGAGCGCATTGCCCATGTGATCACGACGGAGGTCATCGAGCGCGCCGATTACCTGATCGACCTGCACGGCGGCGACGGCAACGAGGCGCTGCGGCCGTTCGTGTACATGCCGAAGACGGGAGTCGCAGAGCTCGATGCTCGCTCCCGAGAGCTCGCCATTGCCTTCGGCCTCGATCACATCGTGATCGACGCCGCGCCGCTGCGCGATCCGGATGACTCGCTGTACACGGATCAGACCGCGCTGACGCGGGGGGTTCCCGCCATTACGACCGAGACCGGGCAGCTCGGCTCGAACGACGAGCGTTGGATCGCGATGGCGGAAAACGGCGTCTGGAACGTCCTTCGACGCCTCAAGATGTATCCGGGTGACGCCCGCTCGAACGACCACATCGTCTGGCTGACCGACTACACGGTCATCCGCAGCCCCGAAAACGGGCTCTTCCGCGCCGAGGTCCGCGACGGCTACGCGATTGCAGCTGGCGGCCGTATCGGCACCCTCACCGACGTCTTCGGTGAGGAGATCGACGTCATACGCGCGCCGTTTGCGGGCGTAGTCAACTATGTGATCGGCACGCCGCCGGT
Source organism: Woeseiaceae bacterium (assembly GCA_041579335.1). GTDB lineage: Bacteria > Pseudomonadota > Gammaproteobacteria > Steroidobacterales > Woeseiaceae > JBFGFX01. The sequence goes on from JBFGFX010000135.1 coordinate 4,049, forward strand.
CAGAAAAGACGAGCCCGTCGCCATGGTGAGCCGTATCGCGGACGAGTGATCTGGACTACTATTCCTAGGATAACCTCACGCTCGCAGCTGGCTCGCCACATCGACGATTCCGCCGGTCTTGCAGGACAGTCTGTCCGCCGACCACTCGGAGGAGTCGCCGCGGCACGGAGGTGACAGTGGACTATTTCGACAACACGGGCCGAGACGACGTCTTGAGCGGCGGCGTCAAGATGGTTCCGATCGAGACGCCGCGAGGCACCTTCAAGGTATGGACGAAACGGGTGGGAAATCACCCGACAATCAAGGTGTTGTTGCTGCATGGCGGGCCGGGTGCGAGCCACGAATACCTGGAGATCTTCGACAGCTTCTTCCCGCGTGCAGGCATCGAATACTACTACTACGACCAACTCGGATCCTATTACAGCGATCAGCCGGACCATGCCGACCTGTACACCGTGCCCCGATTCGTCGAGGAAGTAGAGCAGGTTCGTCAGACGCTGAAGTTGGATCGCAACAATTTCTATCTGTGGGGCCAGTCGTGGGGCGGCATACTCGGCATCGAGTACGCATTGAAATATCAGGAATGCCTCAAGGCGCTGATCATCTCCAACATGATGGCCAGCATCCCGGCATACAACGAGTACGCAGAGAACGAGCTGATGCCGGCGATGGATGCGTCGGTCCTGGCCGAGATCAAGGAGCTCGAGGCGTCCGGGGACTACGAGAACCCGAGGTACATGGAACTGCTGATGGAGCATCACTATGTCGAGCACGTGCTGCGTATGCCGGCCGACGAATGGCCCGAGCCCGTGATCCGAACCTTCGAGCATCTGAACGCAGACGTGTACGTCCCGATGCAGGGGCCGAGCGAGCTCGGCGCCAGTGGCCTGCTCGCCGAATGGGATCGCACCCGGGACCTCAGGCGAATCGGGGTGCCGACGCTCGCGATCGGCGCGCGGCACGACACCATGGATCCCGCCCATCTGGAATGGATGGCAGGCGAAGTGCAGAATGGCAGCTATCTGTACTGTCCGGACGGCAGCCACCTGGCGCAGTATGACGACGCCGAGTTATATTTCGAGGGCCTGATTCGATTCTGTCAGGACGTGGACACCGGACACTTCTGACGGAGGAGCCGGTACCGGATTTATCCGGTACCGGCATTTAATTCGGGCGATACCGGATCGCCAACTGGAACGAGACGTCGGGCGCGGTTTTCACCACGAGGTCTTCTCCGACCGCGAGGCTCAGCAGCAAACGGTCGGTCAGCGCGAAATTGCCGCCGAGGAGAAGCGCCGCCGACGGCTTGCCCAGGTTGTCGATGGCCGAATCGTACAGCGGGCTGCGGAAAGCGCCCTGCAGCCGCAGCTCGAAGCCCGGGATGACGGCGTATCCCAAGCCGAACGCCGCGTGGCCGATGAACGCGTTGTACCGCTCCGCCAGCAGATCCGGCTCGCCGAGATGCACGGCGCTCAGCCGGTAGAAGCCGCTCAGTTTGTCGCTACCCCACAAAGGACGGCCATCGCCGGCGATACCTAAGCTCAGGTCGGTGCCGCCGCTTCCGAGCAGCTCGCTGCTGTTACCCGTCGGTAACTTCACGCCGAAGCGCAGCGCGGTCTGAAAATGTCGACTGCCGCCGATTTGCCAGCCTGCGAACAGCCGCGCATCGCCGACGCCGCTCGCGCCGTCGGCGAGATCGAATCGTATCCCCTGCGGATCTCGGTAGCGGAACTCCAGCATGTCCTTCGGCCGCGATGCCCGCGGGCCCTCGGGTAATCCGAACACGGCGTGCCAGGCATCGACGATGGAATCGAGACCGCCCGGGTCGTGCCAGACGTAGGGCAATTCGAAGCCGATCTCGACTCGCGAGCTCAAGCCGCGTCGCCAGGCGAGCTCGATGCGCGTCGTCTCGCCGTCCAGCACAAGGGACTCGCCTTGACCCGCCTCGACGACCGAGTGGCTCGACATCAGCATGACGAAGCTCCATGACTGGCTGCCGGCAGGAACGAGTGCCCCGCCCTCGGTGCTGTCGGGCAAGCCGAATATGCCGCTGAACGGCCCGTTGTCGTGATCGTGCAATGCGTCTGCAGACGCCGTCGATACGAGTAGCAGCAGAATCAGTCGGGCTGGGCGGAACATCATCGGGAGCGGCACATACCGTCGATACTTAACTGTCGAATTCGAGCACACGAAGCGACGGATGATAGCGCAGTGCCGGTGTCGAGTTTGAGACGAGCGTATCTTTTTCGACACCGTGGCATAATTCGCGCCCGACCTTGAGAGAGCCTCGCACCATGTCCGCTCGCCTTACCGTCTACAAAGCACTGACCTTCGACTGCTACGGCACCTTGATCGACTGGGAAACGGGTATCTGGGATGCGCTCCAGCCGCTCATCATGGCGAATCCGGGATGCGACGTCTCCCGCCGCCGGGCGCTCGAAGCCTACGCGAAGATCGAGCACGAGCTCGAGACCACGACGCCGAGCATGCTTTACACCGAGCTGCTGTCACGGTTACACGGCACGCTGGCCGCAGAATTGGGATTGGAATCGAGCGACGAGCTCGATCTCGACTTCGGCGGCTCGATTCCCCACTGGCCGGCATTTCGCGACACCGCCGATGCGCTGCGTTACCTGAAGACCCGCTACAAGCTCGTCGTCCTGTCCAACGTGAGCCGCGCGGGATTCGCCGCATCCAACCGCAAGCTCGGCGTGGAGTTCGACGCGATCTATACAGCGGAAGATATCGGCTCCTATAAGCCGGCGGCGGCGAACTTCGAATACCTGATCGAGCATCTCCAGGAAGACCACGGGCTCGAGAAGCGCGACTTGCTGCACACGGCGCAGAGCCTGTTCCACGATCATCGGCCCGCGAATCAGTTCGGTATCGCCAACGCATGGATCGACCGCCAGCGTCTATCCGAGTCCGGCGGCTGGGGCGCCACCGCCCGCCTCGAGGAGCGTCCGAAAGTCGATTTTCAGTTCTTCTCCATGGGCGAGATGGCCGACGCCGTGCGGGCCGAGCTCGGCTGAGCCCGCGCGTCTCGTCAGTCGCCGCTCGGCACGCCGTAGCCTTCCGGGAGCCGCATACGTAAGTTCTTGACGAGAAACGCCCAGCGATCGGCGTAGTCCTCGATCACCTTTTCGGTCGGCATACCGGCGCCGTGCCCTGCCCGCGTCTCGATGCGAATCAGCACCGGCGCATCGCCGGCCTGCGCTTTCTGTAGCGCCGCCGCGTATTTGAAGCTGTGGCCGGGGACGACCCGGTCGTCGGTGTCCGCCGTGGTCACGAGGATCGCCGGGTAGTCGGTGCCTTCTTTGACGTTGTGGTACGGCGAATAGGCATACAGCGCCTCGAATTCCTCCGGGTCGTCCGAAGACCCGTAATCGTCGACCCAGAAGCGGCCCGCCGTGAAGCGATGGAAACGCAGCATGTCCATGACGCCGACCGCCGGGATCGCCGCGCCGATGAGGTCGGGCCGCTGATTGGTCACGGCACCGACGAGCAGGCCGCCGTTGCTGCCGCCGAAGATCGCCAGCCTGCCGGGGTTCGTGTAGTCGTTCTCGATGAGATACTCGGCAGCCGCGATGAAATCGTCGAAGACGTTTTGTTTGTCGAGCTTCGTGCCGGCTTTGTGCCATTCGGCCCCGTACTCACCCCCACCGCGTAGATTGGCGACCGCGTAGATGCCGCCCATCTCCATCCACGCAAGGCGCGTCACGGAGAACGCCGGACGCTGCGAGATGTTGAAGCCGCCGTAGCCGTACAGCAGCGTGGGACGGTTGCCGTCGGGAAGGACCTCCCGGTGATGTGCAATGAACATCGGCACGCGCGCGCCGTCCTTTGACTCGAAGAACACCTGATCGACGACGTAGTCGTCCGGATTGAACGGGACCTCGGGCGCTTTGAAGACCTCGACCTCACCGCTGCTCACATCGAGGCGGTTGACGGTGCTCGGCGAATTGAAGCTCGTATAGCTGAAGAACGTCTCCGGATCATCGAGTTTGCCGTCGAATCCCCGGGCGGTGCCGATGCCGGGCAGCTCCACCGAGCCGATCGGGGCGCCCTCCAGATCGACGATCTTCACCACCGACCAGGCATCCTGCATGTACTGTGCGATGATACGACCGCCAACGAGGCTCGCGTCGCTCAGCACGTCCTCCGCCTCGGCGATGATCTCGCGCCAATGCTGAGGCTCGGGTCTGGAAGGGTCGATGGCGATGAGCCGATTCCTCGGCGCGCCGTTGTTGGTGCGGAAAACGAGCTCGCTGCCGATGCTTCCGATCAGCGTGTAGTCGTGGTCGAAGCCTTCAATGATCGTAACCGGCCGTGCATCGGCGTCGGTCAGGTCCTGATAAACGATCTGATAACGGTCGTCTGTGCCGATCGATATCGTGATCACGAGGTGCCTGCCGTCGTCCGTTACCTGTGCCCGCGGTCCCCAGTCGGGGTGGTCAGGACGCGCGTACACGATCGTATCCTCGTCCTGCGGCGTGCCCACACGATGGAAGTACACGGTCATGTTCTTGTTGAGCGACTGGTATTTGTCGGCATCGGTCGTTGCCGGATAGCGGCTGTAGTAGAACCCGGAACCGTCGCCGGCCCAGGACAGCGCGGTGAACTTGAGCCACTCGAGATGATCCTCCAGCAACTCACCGGTATCCACGTCGAGCACCCGGGCCTCGCGCCAGTCGGAGCCGCCGTCCTGGATGAGATAGGCAACGAGGCTGCCGTCCGGGCTCGGAAAGTAGGACGCGAGCGCGATGGTGCCGTCATCGGACCAGCCGTTGGGATCGATCAGGAGCTCCGGCTCGGCATCGAGCTCCGTCATCGTGAGGACCACTTCCTGGTTCTGCAGTCCGTTGTTGTACTCGTAGAAGTAGCGTTCGCCCTCCTTCCGCGGCAGGTAGTAGCGCTCGTAATCCCAAAGCTCTTTCATGCGCCTGCCGATGCGCTCGCGCTCGGGAATCGTCGCGAGGTAGGCGAACGTGACTGCATTCTGGGCGTCGACCCAATTCTTGACCGCTTCGCTCTCGCGGACGTCGTCTTCGAGCCAGCGATAAGGATCGGCGATCTTGGTGCCGTGGTAATCGTCGACTTGATCGACCGTCGCTGTTTCCGGATAGTCGAGCGAAGCCGCCGGCTCGCGACCCGCGTCGCTCCCGCACGCGACCGTAAGGACGCACAGCGACGCGAGCAGGTGAAGGCCAAGCTTCTTCATCGAAGATCCTCTTTAGTGTGGCGTAACGCCGGACGCGGCTTTCTCCGACGGGTTTGAGCCGTGTCGTGCCGTGCCCGAGTGAGATGGCGGCCTGCGCTACAGAACGCCGTATACCAGAAACCCGCCGAACGCGAGCCCGAACGCGAGCCAGATGCGTACGGCGGCGGACGGCATCCCGGCGAACCAGCCGATCAGGGCACGCATCCTATCACGGCCCATTACC
>JBFGFX010000136.1:0-9424 GCA_041579335.1 Woeseiaceae bacterium
CCTCTTCATAACTAAGAACATCAAAATACGTGTTACTGAGATCGGTGGTTGCCGTGCCACCACCATTAAACGTCACAGTTCCCCCGGTAAAGTCAATTAGCACGGCGTTCGCAGTAGGCGCCGTAAACGACAATACCGTCAGCATTCCGACGCCAACAATTTTTTTCAGCGACAAGGATTTTCTTATCATTGGGATCTCCTCCGCTACGCTCTCGGCACTTCAGCGAGACCGAGATTGACTTGTGATGCGTACTTTCGAAAGCTGTTCTTCTTTTTTCAGCTGCAATTTTCGGACCGAATTCAGTTATCTAACCTTTTCAGCATCTTAGGAGTAGGCCAAAGATCCAGGTCTTCTATTATGTAAGAATTTTCGACGTTTTTTGCCCGCGCGTGAGCCTGCTTCTTTTGGAACCAGCCGTCAGGCCCCGGGCACCTGCACGACCACCGCGCCGCCGATGAGGCCCTTGTCGCGAAATTTTTGCAGGTGGCGCCGCACGGACAGCGTCGTCTCCTGGCCCTTAGCAATCAACAAGAGCCCGTCCGCCGTTGTCAGGTCTTCGGCAAGGATCATCGAATCGTCGAGCTTCATGAGCGACACGCTGACGGTGCCGAGCGTCAGGTCCTGCTGCATCGACTGCTCGAACGCGGCGAGCACCTTCGGATCGTAGCGGACCTGCCGTGCCTTCAGCCGCTCGAGTGCGTCCTCGATCCGCGCGCCGGATGCCTCGATCGCGTCGAAGTCGAGCACGACTTTCAGGAGGCGCGCGCCGAGCGGGATGCTCTCGCCCTTGACGGAGTCCTTCGGAAAACCTGAGCCGTCGAAACTCTTTTCCTGATAGCGGATCGCCTCGGCCACGTTTTCCATGCGCGGGATGTTCTTCACGAGGTCGGCGCCGATCGCCGCATGCTCGGCGAACTCGGCGTACTCGTCATCGGCGAGCTTATGGCCGCCGACCTTGCGGCGCACCAGGTCCTCCGAGATCGCGACGCAGCCCATCTTGCACAGCATCGCGGCGCTCTCGTACAGCCAGACGTCATCGAGTCCGAGCCGCTCGGCGAGTTTCTGGACACGGTTTTTGTAGCGGCAGGTGCTGCCGAACACTTCCGGGTTCGAAAGCGACAGCACGCTCGCGAGCGCGTCGATGCTGCCGCGCAAGGTCTCTTCGAGCAGCTCCCGCTCGGCGGTGATCAGCTCGTGCTGTCGCAACCCGCTGCGTACGGCGCTCGCGAGCTCTTCCGGCGCGCACGGCTTGTTCATGAAGCGGAAGATGTCGCCGTGATTCACGGCGTCGACCGCGGTCTGCTGGTCCGCGTTACCCGTCAGCATCATGCGCACGGCGTCGGGGAACTGCTGTTTCGCCTGCGACAGAAACTCGACGCCGTTCATGCCCGGCATGCGCATGTCCGAGACGATCACGGCATAACAGCCGTTCGCGCAGAGCTTGCCCAGCGCCTCTTCGCCGCCTTCGGCGGTATCGATGTCGAACTCCTTGCGCAGGCTGCGGCGGATCGACTGCAGCACGTTCGGCTCGTCGTCGACGAACAGCACCTTTTTCTTCATGGCTAGGCGTCCTCCGCGTCACGTGCATCCATGTCACGGCTGTGGCTCACCCAGCCCGGTACCTTCTCGGTCAGGTTGAGGCGTTCGACGTAGTCGTGATCGATCCCCGGCAGCTCGTCGTCGTCGCCGGCATCGACGATGGCCGTCGCGATGTGCACGGCCGTGAGCGGCGAAAAGCCCCCCTCGACGCAGTCTGCCGGCCGGTGGTGATAGGCGACGCACTCGATGACCGGATTCGGCAGGCCCCACAGACACAACAAGTACGCGCCGATCTCGCAGTGGCTGTGGCCGAGCAGCTCTGTCTCGATGTCGACGTCGAGCTCGCCCTGCCCGTTAGCGGCAATGCGTGCCCCGATCTGCGCGAACTTGTCCGGGAAGTTGCAGGCGATGACGAGCTTACCGACGTTCGACAGCAGGCCGCCCATCATTGCGTAGTCGGCAAGCAGCTTGTCGCCCGACGCCTGCATCATGATCTGCTTCGCCACGGCGCCGACGCGAATGCTGTGATTCCAGATCGCGGTCATCGCCGCCGTGTCGACCTTGGTCTCGTCGAACTGCGAGAAGACGCCGGTCGTCAGCACGAGCGACTTGATAACGTCGACGCCGAGGAACATCGCGGCTTCTGCCGGCGACGACACGTGTCGCACGAGGCCGAAAAAAGCCGAGTTCACGATCTGCAGCAACTTCGCTGACATCGCGATGTCGGTCTCGATGATCTTGCCGATCTTATCGAGCGACGGATCCTCCGACTGCAGCTCCTGCATGATCTCGTTGTAGCTCTCCGGCAGGCTCGGAAGCGTGGTCATGTCCGCGATGATGCTCTGCAGACCGTCGTCCTGCACCAGATCGCGCAGCGAGAAGGCGCGCCTGACGGTACCGGTCAAGAGGTCTGCGTCGCAGGGCTTCGCCAGGTACTGGTGGGCGTTCTGCACGCAGCGGTAGATCATGTGCGAATCCGTCTCCCCCGACAGCGCGATGCGAATCGAATCCGGAAATCGCTCCCTGACCGCCGTCAGGAACTCGGCGCCGTCCATGCCCGGCATCTTCATATCGCTGACGATGACGTCGCAGGCGTCCTTATCGAGCGCCGCAAGTGCGTCCTTGCCCGTCTCGCAGAACTCCATCTGCCACTCGTTGCGCAGCGGCCGCAGGATACGACGTAGGCCGCTCAAGATGTTCGGTTCGTCATCCACGAAAAGCACACGCATCAGGCTGCCTCCTCCTCGCGAATGGCTTTTGCCGTAATCGGTAAGCGGATCGTGAACGTCGTGCCCTCGCCGACCTTGGAATCCATGGACAGCGTCCCCCGATGCTTGTCGACGATCGTCTTGTACGCCATCGCGAGGCCCTGGCCGGTGCCCTTGCCGACCTCCTTGGTCGTGAAGAACGGGTCGAAGACGCGATCGATGATCTCATCGGGAATGCCACAACCCGTGTCCGATATCGTGATCTCGACATCGTCGCTACCGGCGCGCGTCGCGATGTGGATGACGCCTTTCTCGTCGGAGCCTTCGCCACGCCCCGACTCGATTGCGTGCGCGGCGTTCACGATCAGATTCAGAATGACCTGATTGATCTCCTGCTGAAAGCACATGACCGACGGCAGATCGTCGGCGAGATCGGTCTCGACGTCGGCCAGGTATTTCCACTCGTTCGATGCAACCGTGATCGTGTTCGTGATCGCGTTGTTCAGATCGGTCGTCTCGAAGTCCTTGCCGCCCGGGTGCGAGAACTCCTTCATCGCGCGCACGATGTTCGAGATGCGCGAGATACCGTCGAGTGACTGGTCGATCGCCGTCGGCACCTCGTCCGACAGGAACTCCACGTCCGCAGCCTCCATCGACGCGGCGACCTCGTCCAAGAGCTCCGGCGTGACGGCGTCGTCTTTGGCCGCCGCATACAGCCTCTGGAAGTTCGCGTTCAGCTCGATCAGGTCTTTGAACGCGTCCTGCACGAATCGGGTGTTGTCGCCGACGAACTGCGCCGGCGTGTTGATCTCGTGCGCGATGCCGGCGGCGAGCTGGCCGATCGACTCCATCTTCTTTGCCTGCATCAGCTGCGACTCGAGGTCCCGGCGCTCGGTGACGTCCGTGATGATCGCGACGAACAGCGGCGGCTCCGTAATTCGCGACATCTGCATATGTACCTGAACGAAGTACTCGGAGCCGTCCTTGCGGCGGTGACGGGTTTCGAACAGCTGTTCCTTTTTTTCTCCCTCGCGCAGTGGTCGCAGCATCTCGTTGAACGATGCGACGGTGAAATCCGGCTTCAGTTCCAGCGGCGTCATCGCCTTGAGCTCCTCGGCCGTGTAGCCGAGGTTATCGAGCGCGCCGCGGTTGAAGTTGATGAAGCGGTGAGATTCGGAATCGAAGAAATAGATCTCGTTCGACGAGCCGTCGAGCACTTCGCTCAAGCGGACCTTCTCCTGCTCGGCTTTCTCGCTGTGCTCCTGCTCCATGCGCAGGCGGCGATCGAAGAAGATCGTCAGGTGCGTGAAGCCCAGGATCATGAGCGCCATGCCGGCCATCGTGGCAGCGAGCCATGTGTTGTCGCCCGGAGTGCTCGCGGTTGCCGATGCCATCATCGGCTCGTAGCTCGCGGCTGCCATGCCCGTGTAATGCATGCCGCAGATCGCGATGCCCATGATCAGGCCCGCGCCGAGCTTCATCAGCCCGAGGTAGCGGCTCTGCGTCTCGATCAGCGTGAACATGATCCAAAGTGCCGCGCATGCCGCGACGACGGCGATCGCCACTGAGATCGCGACGATGCGCACGTCGTAGACGATGGCCGCCTCCATCTCCATCGCGGCCATGCCGGTGTAGTGCATCGAGGCGATGCCGGCGCCTAGCAGCAGCCCGGACAGGCCGATCTTCCAGAGGTTGTTGTGCCTGCGCGAGGCGACGAAAATGGCGAACGCCGAGGCTCCGATGCCGACGAGCAGCGACAGCACCGTGATGCCGACGTCGTAGCCGAACTCCATCGGCAAGCTGAACGCGAGCATGCCGATGAAGTGCATCGTCCAGATGCCGACGCCCATCGAGAACGCGCCCGCCGCGAGCCACGCCGTGGCGGCGGAGCCCTTCGAGTGCGAAACGCGCCGCGACAGCTCGAGCGCGGTGTACGACGCCGCGACGGCGACGATGTAAGACAGTCCGACGAGCGCGAGATTGTAGGTTCCTTGCATGGTGGCCGGCCTTACCTAGCAGCGATCCCCGTGAGACCAGTGCCTACGCGGGTCCACAGCCCGGTCTCTCCCCTCGGTTATCGGCCGGCGACAGCGGTTCTTTACATAGAGTCGGGCTGGCCTGAGGTCCGTTTCAGCCTCGACGCGACGCCCGCGCCGAGCGGCACCGCGACGAGGCACGCCCATAGCGGCGAATCGCTGAGCGCCGCCCCGCCATCCGCGACGAGCGACTGGGCGGCCACCAGCAGACCGATCGCCATTCCGATGCGCACGCGCATGGGCGATAGCGGCGCACCGGCGACGTCACCGACGGATCGAACGTGCTTGATGCCGAGCGTCGCCAAGACGTACGCCGAAGCAACGACGGCGACGAACGCCCATTCGCCGGCCGCAAGATTCGCAGCGACCGGGAAAGGCTCCGTCAGCGAGATCATGGCGAACGCCGCGAAGCAAGCAGCTGCGGGCGCAAGCTGCCAGCGGCGGCCGTCCTCGAGCAGCGCATCCGCGGCAAACGCGAGCGCGCCGACGAGAGACAGCAGCGGCTGACCGAGAGTGAACGCCGCCCAGATCGTCAAGCCTGCGACCGAGGCCGAGTCGAACGAGCGCGCGGGCAGACCGGTCGACCGGTTCACGATCCGGACCAGCAGCAGCGCGACGAACAGAATCAGCACCGATCCTGCCTCCACGAAGAACAGAGCGGCCAGCGCGAGCGCCATGGCGACGAACGCGGTCCGATCGTCGTCCGGGGCGAGCTCCCGTGTCAGAGCCCAGGCGACGATCGCTACCAGCATCGCCGTGACGGCATACGGCAGCACCTCGCCGCCGTCCCGATACAGCCGAACTCCCGCGGCGAGCGCGCCCACGAGCGGCACCAGCACGAGCACCGCGAGGTTCGTCGGGTAACGGGGGTCCAGCGGACGCGCGATCGACGTGAATCGATACACGCCTTTGGGCGACGGCGTCGACACCGTGCTTACATTGCGCCGAAGGACAGCACGGCCTTGGCCACCCGCTCGAAGCCCGCGCGATCGGCGCCACGACGCAGGTCGATCCGGCCCTCGATCTTGCCGTGCTCCTGTGCCTTCTCGTAGATGGCTTTCATGGTCTCGCGCAGGTCCTCGTCCAGCCGCTCGGCAGACCAGGTCTGGCCCAGCCGATTCTGCGACATCTCGAATCCGGACACCGCGACGCCGCCGGCGTTGGCAGCCTTGCCGGGCGCGATCTGCACGCGGGCCTCGTCGAGCACCGATTCCGCGGCCGACGTCAGTGGCATGTTCGCGCCTTCTATGACGATCGAGCAGCCGCCGTCGGCCAGATGCCGCGCGTCGTCCTCGTCGAGCTCGTTTTGCGTCGCCGACGGAATCGCGATTTGACATTCGGTCTCCCAGGGCTTCTTCCCTTCGACCCACTCCGCGCCGACGCTATCGCCGACCGCCTCGAGGTCGCGGTCTGCCGGATAGTCGGCCCGGATCCGCTCGATGTCGTTGGCGCCGAATCCGTCGGGTTTCAGGATGTAGCCCGCCCGGTTCGAGAGCGTCGTTACCACCGCACCGAGCTCCTGCGCCTTGATCGCGGCGTGCAGCGCCACGTTGCCGGCCCCGGAGATCGCGACCCGCCGGCCATCGAGCTCCTCACCGGCTTCGGCCAACATCGAGCAGAGGAAGTAGACGGCGCCGTAGCCCGTCGCCTCCTGACGCATGCGGCTGCCGCCCGCGCCCACCGCTTTGCCGGTGATCGCACCGGCAAATTGATTCTCTAGACGTTTGTATTGGCCGAACAGGAAGCCGATCTCGCGCGACCCCACCCCGATATCGCCGGCGGGCACGTCGGTAAGCTGGCCGATGTGCCGGTGGAGCTCGGTCATGAACGCGTGACAGAAGCGCATCACCTCACGGCTCGATCGCCCGCGAGGATCGAAGTCGGCACCCCCTTTCCCCGCGCCCAGATTCAGACCCGTCAGGCTGTTCTTGAATAGCTGCTCGAAGGCGAGAAACTTGAGCACGGCGGGCGTGACGCTCGGATCGAAACGGAGCCCACCTTTGTATGGCCCGATCGCGTTGCTGTGCTGAACCCTGTAGCCGCGATTGATCTCGATTCGCCCCTGGTCGTCTTCCCAGACGACGCGAAAGCTCAACGTGCGATCGGGCTCGGTCAGGCGCTGCAGCACTCGCTGCTCGCGGAGGTCGGCGTCGTCTCTCGCCATGTCGAGCACGTGGCAGGCCACGCCGCGAACGGCCTGGTGATATTCCGCCTCTCCAGGATGCCGTGCTTCGACCCACTCCATGAATGCGTCGACGCTTTCGAGCTCTTCATCGTGATTGGACAAAATCGGATCTCCTAGGTCTGGTCACCAGGCATCACGGCAACCGTTCGGCCGTGAGATCGCTCAACGATCCGTGCGCGACGACGCCAAACTGCGCACGATGATACCGCGCGCCAGCTGCGCCGCGACGAAGGATTACAAGCCGATACAAACGGAAACACGTGCGGTCCGCCTTTTCGCGACGCGCACTTGGAGCGAGCGGACGCCGTGTAACAAATCGTAACCGTTCCGCCGGACCTGTGACGATTCGTGTAGCCTTTCGTGTGAGCTGGGATGAGCGGAGGCTTTCGACGATGGGTATACGCATGCGATGGGCAGCGTCGCTCAAGGCTGCTGCACGAAACGTCGATCGGCTGTCGGAAAAGAGATCGGGATGGTTGCGCGCGGGCCGCTCGCTGGCGGATCGCGTGACGGCACGATTCTGGTCCCAGACACCCACAACGGTCTTCCCCCATCGTTACATGGCCACCGAAGATACCCAATAATCAACACAACCGTGGTGGGAACCCGTAGGAGCGCGTCCTGTCGCGCGACCCGGCAACTGGTCGCCCGCCAGGGCGGGCTCCTACAAACTAGCGTGTCGCCGCGGCGCGGACGAGCGTGCGCGCCGTCGTTTTCAGTGTAGGCTGTGATCCACCGTCGGTGGCGCGATGGTGCGCGCCTCGCGGCCATGGAAAGCGCCGTCTCGCACATCCTGAAACGTCTGCTCGATCACCTGCTGGCCCCCGTCCCCTGCGTGATAGATGTTGGCGAGAAAATACAGCGTGCGGAGCGCGTGCTCCGTGAATACGAACACCGAGTCGATGAACTCGTTGTCAGAGAATGTGGGCGACCGATGACCGTCGAACACGAGCTCGCAGTTCTTGAACACGCAGTTGTGAAAGATGTTGCCGCCGAGCTCTACCCGCTCGTTCTCGAAGGTTTTGTCCTTGTAATTCATGCGCTGTCCTCCCGTTCGACCCGCCGATCCGCCAAGGCTCGTGTCAGCTTAATGCGCCGCGGGATCCAAAGGCAATAACCCTTTGTTGTTGACTCCTGTGCTGACCGCGCGAGGAGCTGTTCTTGACATGCCTCGACGCCGTTGCCATCAGCGCGTTGAAGTGCGTCTCGCCGTCTTGTTTTCGTACATGCGCGAATCGGCGTCACGCAGCACGTCGTCGATATCCTTGTGTCGCTCGGGATCGAATCTTATTCGTCCCGCGCTCCATCGCACGTCGCTCATACGTGGCTGTTTCGCCTCGTTGGCAACATTGTTCATCCGCTGCAGCGCACGATCAACAGCCAAACGCTCACCCGCCATCAATACGACAAACTCGTCGCCGCCGAGCCTGGCGACGACGTCCGCCTCGCGAAAGCTCTTCAGCAACAGCTTGGCAAAGAACCGCAGCGCCTCGTCACCGCGCTCATGACCGTACTTGTCGTTAATCGCTTTGAAGTCGTCGAGGTCGAAGAACAAGAGCTCGACGTCGAGATCATTGCGGACGCACAACGGAATCAGGTGACTGGCTACCATCTTGAAACCGCGACGGTTCGCGATGTTCGTCAGTTCGTCGATGTTGATCTTCGAGTCGGACGCGAGCTCGTCGTCGACCAGCGACGCGAAGTCCTTCAGCGTTTCCTCGTCGGCGCTCGACAGGGTTCGCGGCATGCGATCGATGACGCAAAACGTGCCGATGCGCAATCCGCTCGGGCTGTGGATCGGATGCCCGGCGTAGAAGCGAATACGCGGATCTTCGGTCACCAGCGGATTATCGGCGAAGCGGGGATCGCTGTGGGCATCCTCGACGACGAACAGGCGTTCCTCCGCGATAGCGTGACCGCAAAAAGAGATCTCTCGCGGCGTCTCGCAGGCATCCAGGCCTTGTCTCGACTTGAACCACTGGCGGTCGGAATCGACCAGGCTGACGAGGCAGATGTCGACCTCCAGCAGACGCTTGGCCATCCGCGTGATCCGGTCGAAGCGGTCCTCCGGGCCGGAATCCAAGAGCCGCAGCGAGTGCAGGCTCATCAGACGCTTGGTTTCGTCCGGCGGAATCGGCGGCTTCTGCATGACGGGCCCCTCCGTAGAGCAAGACTACCGCAATCACCGGTACGATTATAACGAGTCGGAGTATCGGAAAGGACGGCCCAGTTCTCGTTGTGACCGTTGTTTGCAGTGCTAAGCGGTCACGCACCTCGGGGTCGCCCGCCAGGGCGGGCTCCTACTTGAATCGGTCGCTCGCCGGGGCAGGCGTCCTACGTGAACCGGTCGCCCGCCAGGGCGGGCTCCTACGTGAATCGGTCGCCCGCCGGGGCGGGCTCCTACGTGAATCGGTCGCTCGCCAGAGCGGGCTCCTACCCATTCACTGTAGGAGCC
>JBFGFX010000137.1:0-9420 GCA_041579335.1 Woeseiaceae bacterium
CGCTCGCCAGCCGTGCCTCGTGATAGGCGTCCCGTCGCACCAGCATGTAGTCGACGGCGATGACCCCGGCAACCGGTGCAAACACTATAGCCAGATAGAAAAGAAACGTCAGGAAGTAGTCGAGGATGTTGAAGAACGCCGCGATCGTGCCGAGCGCGCCCAGCACGACGATCAGCAGCCTGTTCTCGAGCCTCGGCAGCGTCGCTTCGATGCTCAGGGTCGTGCTGTAGAGATTCAGCGAGTTCAGTATCCAGCTTCCCGCGATGACGATCGCAAACGCCGCCCAGCTCAGGCCGATCACGATCATGACATCCAGTAGATCGTCGTTGCCGAACGCGATCGCGGCAAGCCCACCGGCGCCCTGGACGATCGAGCCGATCACGAAATACGACAACACGGCCGTGTAGATACCGCCGTGCCACTCGCGAATGAAGCGTGTGATATCGGGCAGGATGATCGCGCCGATAATCACGGCGCCCACGATGGACGACATCGCCGCACCAAAGGTCAGCTCCGAGGCGTCCGCCATCGCCATCGTATCCGCGAGCGGCCGGACGCCGAGCGCAGTCGCAATGAGCATCGCGGTGACTACCATCAGTACTGGCACCAGCAGCATCGATAGGGTATTGATGGCGCGAAAGCCGTAGATCGTCGTCGTCGTCATGACGATGCCGGCGCCGAGCTCCACCACCCAACTCGCGACGGTAACGTCCAAGACGTCGCGAACGAGCCGCAGCACCGCGCCGCTGAACAGGTCGATGTTGACACCGAACCAGCCGAGCAGCGAGACGGCGAACGCCAAGTTCACGACGGCGGCGCCCCTCGTGC
Organism: Woeseiaceae bacterium; assembly: GCA_041579335.1. Taxonomy (GTDB): domain Bacteria; phylum Pseudomonadota; class Gammaproteobacteria; order Steroidobacterales; family Woeseiaceae; genus JBFGFX01. The sequence continues at coordinate 829 of JBFGFX010000137.1, forward strand.
CGAACGCGATCCGCGTCAGCATGTAGGAGCTCAGACGGGTGCGCGCGCCGATCGAGCCGCAGATTGCGCCGATGAAAGACAGCAGCAGGTTGCCCGCCAGGATCGCCAACAACGCGGTACTGCCGTCGACAACGGTCGCTACCTCGATACCCGCGACGAACGTCGGTAACGAGAACGCGACCATCGCGCTGATCAGCCCGACCCGAACCCACGGCACGGTCCGACCCTCGGGGACCGGCTCAGTCGCAAACTCTTCGGACGTCTCGCTCATGGGGATGGCCCCGGCGCAGCTCCGACTGCGTTATTGATCGTTCTTGTATCTACGCCGATGTCTTGCATGATCTGTGATAGGCAGGTTGCCGTCAACAGCACAAGAAAACGCACGTGCGTCTGCGTCTCGCGCGCGCACAAAAAAGCCCCGCCTGGAGGCGGGGCTTTGGTTTGCCCAAGCCGCGTTAGAATCAGCCGCGCGATTGCAGCGAATCGCGGATCTCCGTCAAGAGCTGCACTTCCGCCGAGGGCTTCGGTGGCTCCGCAGGCTTCTCTTCCTCTTTCTTCTTCATCTTGTTCATGCCGCGAATGACCATGAAGATCGCGAATGCGACGATCACGAAGTCGAGCACAGTGTTGATGAACATGCCGTAGTTGATCGTAGCTGCCCCAGCTTCTTTGGCCGCCGCCAGTGATGCGGGATCTGTGCCGCTAAGGTCGATAAACAGCTGGCTGAAATCGACGTTCCCCATGAGCATGCCGATCGGTGGCATGATGATGTCGTTGACGAGCGAGCTGACGATCTTGCCGAACGCACCGCCGATGATGATGCCAACGGCCATGTCGACGACGTTGCCGCGCATGGCAAATTTTTTGAATTCTTGAAGCATTATTCTTCCCCATTACGAACGCGCGAGAACCCGCGTCCTCACGCCAAACAGTTGAGGCGCAATTTTAACCGCTGGATAGAATGGCCGCGTGATCCGCAACAATCGTTAACAATTGCCGCCCGCGGCCGCGAGGTCGTCGTCAGTCGCCGTGAGTGAGGCGTTTGATCTGGCCGAGCAGCTCCTGCATCGGCGCCGGCTTGCGAAAGCACAGCGAGAAACGGGCGGCGTCCTCTTCGGAAAGCCGGGACGCGGTTAGGGCGACTATCGGACCTGCGTATCCCTGCATCCGCAGCGTCTTCGCAGCGTCGATGCCGCTGACGCCGGGCACGTTGACGTCCATCAGCACCAGATCGGGCCGGTAGGCGAGGGCTTTCTCGACGGCTTCCCTGCCGTCCGCGGTCGTGATCAGGCCGTAGCCGGCGCGGTGCAGGTAGTACTCCACCAGTGCCCGCATGTCCTCGTCGTCATCGCAGATCAACACGCTGGTCGGCCTGGTCGCGAGATTGTCTTCCGACGGCGCGGGGAACACGCGTGCGGCGACGTCGTCGGCCGTTTCCGGCCGAGCCACGGGCACGTGTACGCCTACGGTGCACCCTTGACCCGGAATCGAGTCCAGCGTCACCTCGCCGCCCATGAGCTGTGCCAACCGCAGCGTGATCGTCAACCCGAGACCTGCGCCGGACCCGCCGCCATGCTCGCCGCGTTCGAAGGCTTTGAACACCCGCTCTTGGTCCTCGGGCCCGATCCCGGGCCCGGTGTCGGTGACCGTGGCGAGCAGGCGCTCGTCGTTATACGTGATCGTCAGGCGAATGGCGCCTTCCTCGGTGTACTTGACGGCGTTGCCGAGCAGGTTGACGAGTATCTGTCGCAGACACACGTCGTCGGCCCGAATGCGTTCGGGAACGTCCGGATCGACGAGCGCAGCGTAGGACAGCGCTTTCTCCGCAGCCAGCGGCGCCATCATGGCAGACAGGTCGTCGACGAGCTCGTAGAGGCTGAAATCGCGTTCCCGCAACGTGATCTGCCCGGCCTCGAGTCGCGCTTCGTCGAGGACTGCCTCGACGAGCGCCGTCAGGTGGCGCCCGGACCGCGTGATGGCCTCCAGGCTCTTGCGAACGTCATTGACGGCGACGCCTTCCTCGAGCGCCAGCTCCGCGTAGTTGATGATCGACGCCAGGGGTGTGCGAAACTCGTGCGACATCATCGCGATGAAGCGACCCTTGGCGGCGCTGCCGCGTTCTGCTTCGCGCCGATGATGATCCAGCTCGGCCTTCGCTTCTACGAGCTCGCTGATCAGGTCCCGCTGTCGCGCGATCAGCTTCTGCTGGCTCGCGTGCAGCAGGCGCAGCTCGTTGACGGCCTGCTGCTTGCGCTGTAGCGAGTCGTGCTCCGCGCTCGCGTCGAGCAGGGCCACGTACCACTTGTCCGCCTGCGGGATGATGTGCACGTGGGCGACCGCGCCAGCGCCGATCGATACGAAGTCGATGCTGCGAGGCTCGTCGCCGATGCTGCCGTACAGGTAGGGGGCTTGATCCAGCATGCACGCACCGGGTTCGAGGTTGTCCAAAGCGCACCAGCTCGCGTCGCCCCATGCCTCGAGCAGCACGAAGTTGCTATCGATCAGAAAACAGAATGGGCGCGTCCGAATGACGTAGTCGCGCCGCAGATGCTCCAGGACCGGCTCGGGCAGCTCCATCGCTAGCCTTTGAGCTCACGGTCCGTGATCAGCTCCGCGAGTCGGCTTAGCGCCGCTTCGACGTTCTCGCCAGTCTTCGCGCTTGTCAAATACACCTCGTCGTGCGTGTCGCCGAGCGACTCGATCCGGGCCGGCGACACGTCCCATTGGGTCGACAGATCGTGCTTGTTGATAAGCAGCACACTGGGTGCCGCTCCGTAGCGCTGCGAGATCTGATCGTGTAGGTCATGCGCGGCCTTCAGCGTCACGGGTCGAGTGCCGTCGGCGACGAACAGGTAGCCGGATGCTCCTCGCAGGTAGGCGTACTCGACCGCGCCAAAGCGATCCGTGCCGGCGACATCCCAAATCACCAGCTTTCGCGTGAGCTCATACTGCGGCAGCGTTACCTCTTTCGTATCGATCTTGACGCCGACGGTCGTCAGGTACTTGTCGGAGAAATGGTTGTTGACGAACCGCTCGACGACGCTGGTCTTTCCCACCGCGAAGTCGCCGACGACACAGATCTTGCTGGTGATCGACGTCATTGTGCGATAGGCGGCTCGACGAGCTCGACCTGAGCGGTCACGCGCCGCAGCGCCGGATCGGCGACGCCTTCGCCCCCTGCGGTCTCGCGGCGCGTCTTCAGGGCCTCCGGGGCGTGACCGGCATCGAGGATGGCCGCCTCGACGATCTGCGTGCGGCGATCGGCGAGCGCCTCATTGATCGCCTGATCGCCGACGCCGTCGGTGAACCCCGTGAGCGTGACGACAACGCTCAAGTCCTCGCGCGCGGCTCGCTCCCGCAGTGCGGCGAGCCGGTCGGCGAACTCGGCCAGCGCGGCCGCACCGTCTTCGGTCATGCGCGTCCCGTTGGTGAAAAAGAAGCTCGAGCCGTTCAATTCGGCAACGTCTGGCGCGGGCCGCTCGCGATCAGCGCCAACCAGTTCGCTGGTATCGACGAGCCAGGGCAGCTCCGCCGCGGCGAGCCGCGCTGCGGCCTCGTCGACCCACTCGGAGGGCGCAGAACCGCTGAGCGACACGCCGTCGTCTCCGCCCTCGATGCGCACGCTCCCGGGCGGCCGCAGGAACTCCCGGGTGATACGGATACGATCGTCGGCCGACGGTCGAAACTCCACGCCGGTGATTCCGCCGACCGCGGCAACGCCGCTGCGGACCGTCTGCTGCCATTCGACCGGCGCCGGGCCGGCCACCACCAGAGTCGAATCGTGCATGCTGAATACCACGCCGTCCGGACGACCGAAGACTCGCGCCGCCCGTTCCGTGAGGATTTCGGGCTCGAGCGATTGGAAGGGCCGCATCGCGGAAGACACCTCCTGGGCGCTCACGCCGATCGACTCGGCCACGGCCGCGACGGACGGAGCGATCGGATCACGCAAGCCGTGGACGACCAGCCGCCCGTCTGCGGGCTCGACTCCGGCAACGTAGAAACCCGGCGTCGACTCGAGCGCGGCACCGAGCTCTGCCGCCTTCCTCGACAACAGCCATTGAGCGCTCGAGACATAGACCAGCGCGGCGCCGGCGAGCGTCAGCAGGATCAACAGCGGCAGCGGGACCTTGCGCTCGGGGCGGTCGTCTCGCTGCCGCGCTTCGAAGCGCAGGCACGCCGCGAGCTCCTCGTCGACGCCGGCGAGCGATCCCGTATCGCCCGCATACGCTTTGAGCGCGTCGCCGTGGCGGAAATGAATCCGCTCGAGGACGGCGCTAAGCTCGCCGCGCAGCGCCCTGGGCGGCACGCCGCGTATGACGCAAACCAAGAGCGCATGCGGTCCGTGAACCGCCCATAGCGTGAACTCGCCCATGTCGGCGGACTCGAGACGGCCGGTCCGATCCGGAGAGAACGACTCCTTGACGAAGTCCTGTATCGCGGTGAACATCGCCGAAACCGCGTCGCTGTCTTTGATCCTCGCCTCCTCGTGATGCACGTGGCTGACGAGTAGGCCGTTGTCGCGGCTGATGAGATACGCCTGCTCCACGCGGTAAAGAAGCGTCTTCTGCATGACGAACTCGCCGAACGGGACGCCTGCGCGCCAGGCGTGGAAACGCCACTTGAGGCCTTTCGGCGTCAGGCTTTGTTCGACCGCCTCGTTGATCTGCTGCGCCAGCGTGCGCAAGGCCTGGGTGATCGATTTGCGTATCGCCGGTCCCATGACCGGATACAACGCGTCGCCGTAGCTCTGCGGGTCTTCGCGAATCGCCTCGCGCAGACACTCGGTGACCGGCGCCTTTAGCGAGTCGGCCAGATCGCAGCCTCGCTGGTGACTCTGATGGATCGCCTCGGGCAGGATGTCCGCGACGTCGACCGCACGCGTCTCGCGGCGCTCGACCCGGTTCATTATCGTATCGAGCGCCTGCTTCTCAGCGCCGAACAGCAGCCGCTTGAGTTCGTCGAGTTCACTCATCGTGATAGCGCTTGCTGCCTGGAGCTACGCTTTCGGCAGCTTGAAATCCTTCTTGAGGCGCAACGCCACCTCGGTCAAGAGACCGGCGAGATCCTCAGGCGCAACTGTCTTGTTCGCCAGATCACGGGTTTCCTGCGCAAGCGACTCGCCGAGTGAATCGCGCGTCTCGGCGATCAACGCCGACAGCTCCTCGCTCTGCTCCTGCAAGATGGCGCGCAGATCTTTGGTCTCCGATTCGAATTGCTCTTCGACTTCGCCGAACCAGGCCTCGACCTGATGCGTAAAGCCCTCGAGATCTTTGGTTCCCTGTTTGCCCTCGGCGATCCGCTCCTTACGCTCGGCTTTCAAATGCTCCGACAGCTTGTCGATCTCGCGTCTCGCGAAAGTGTTCAGACGCTCCATGCGCTTGTCGAAATCGTTCGACAGCCGATCGATCTGCAGAGTCAGGCGTTTCTCCAGATCAGCGAAGCGCTGCTCATAGTCGCGCATCTGTCCGCCGAACAGAATCTCGCGGATCTTGTCGACGTTTCCATCCATCTCGCCCACCCCCGAGCTCGACGCGTCATGTTTCGAGTTCTGCTTTCTAGCCATGCCCTCTTGTCTCCGGATTATGTATGCCGACCAGCCGCTCTCATCGGCTCGGCCTTCTCGGGGTCGACCTTCTCGATTCGATATCCGTGCTGATAGATGGACGACAACCGCCATCCGCTCCCTTCGTTCAGCCTGAGTTTCTTGCGCAGGCGGCTCACGTGAGTGTCTACCGTGCGGGTCGAGATACCGCTGTTGTCGATGCCCCATATCTCCTCGAGTATGTGGCTACGGGACATCATCTTGCCGACGTTGCGGAAGAAGAAAAGTGCGAGATCGAACTCCCTGTTCGTCAGCGCAATCTGCTCGCCATGCAACGACACGGTTTTCTTGTCCGTGTCCAAAATGTACGGTGCGGCGACCAGCTGATCGTCACCAGGCTTGGTGCCGGCAGCGCGTCGCAGCATCGCCTGCACGCGTGCCACCAGTTCGGCGCGGCGAACCGGCTTGACAAGGTAGTCGTCGGCACCCGTCTCCAGCGCGCTGACGATGCTGCGCTCTTCGTCCTTGACCGTCGTTACGATCGCCGGCGTGAAGTCGGCCAACTCTTTGCGCAATTTTCCGAGGACGGCGAGACCGCTGAGGTCGGGCAACACCCAGTCGAGCAAATAGAGATCGAAGCTCTCGCGTCGAACCGCGCGCAGAAAGCTCGCGCTGTCGGCGAAGCAAAATATCGTGTACCCGGCGTCCTCTAGCCAAAGTCGGACCAGGTCCGCTTGATCCGGATCGTCCTCGAGGATGGCGACTCGCATCTGTCCTCCCGTACGACGCTGAGATGAAGCGCATGTCTGAATCAGTGATCGCGGCGCGAGTTTCTTGTAGTCGTAGACCGCGCCGAGGGCGCCGATTATATCTGTATCGGCGCCTCGAGCGGCAACGGCACGGGATTATTTAAAGTGCCGCCGGGGCCGCGTGTCGCCGCGCCCACTAGCTTGCATGCTGTTGATTGATAAAAGTTTCCAGCTCGTCGATCAATCCCCGGATCGCCTCGACCTGGCGCGCATCGGCGGCTTTCTCCAGTCTCGCCCCGAGCGCCGTTATGCCGGTGAATCCGTAGGCGGCGCCGGAGCCGAACATGTTGTGTCCAGCCAGTCGCACGGCCTCGAAATCCTTGTCCGCGAGCGCTTCTCGTAGCGTGGCCAGATCCGACTGCCGCCGCTCGAGGTACCGCGTCATGAGCTGGCGCGCGAACGGATCCGCGAGGGTGTTCGGGTTGTCCGGTTTCTCCGCCATTTGCCGTCCAGTCATAAGCGTAGCAGCTCGCACGTCTGACCGCCGTGTCGGCTCGCCGACTATCGGCTCGAGCGCCTTCTCGGATGTCGCTCGACTCGCCTGCGTTCCTCGCGCAGCTCGTCCACGAAGCGATCAAGATTCAGTGTAGCCGTGTCGTCGGCGAACAGCTCCTGTGTCTGTGCGGCGGCAGGCTCACCGCCTTCGCTGCAGCCGGCCATCACAATACACACGAACGCCACACACAAGTTTGTCTTGGTCTTCATTCTGTTATCTCTACGTGATTATGTCGACGGCCGCGCGCAGAAAACGACGCCGACGCTAACCACCCTTTCTGAGTTTCTCGAGCCAGTATTCCATCTGCTTGCCCGCGGCCTTGCGGCGCCCATCGCGGTCGTGTGCCTTCAATAACTCACTTTGGCCGGCAGCTTCTTGGCCTGCGAGATCCAGTCATTCACGACCGTCACGGAGGGCGTGCGCCGCACGAGCTTCTTGTCGTCGTTGACCTCGGCCATCTTTGCGGCCAGGTTCTCGGCGTTACGATGCTGAAGCTCCTTTACGGTGTCGACGCCGGCGCATTCCAACAGCTCCGCATACTGGCTGGCGACACCGTTGATCCGGAACAGATCCGCCATGTTGACGCACTTCAGGATTCGCACCTCGCTGATGCCGGTCTTCTCCGCCAGCGAACCGCGAGATTTCTTGTCCGCGCCCGCCTTGAGCAGGTCGTCGACGGTCTTGATGCCGGCGGCCCGTAGTGCGGTGCCGAATTTCGGCCCGATGCCTTCGATTTGTTCGATACTCTTTGCCATGTTCATTACTCCAGTTAGCGTGATCACGTTCGACGGCGCGCAGTCTAGGTCAACGACGCCGAACGTTTCCGATCTCGTCACAAATGTTCACAATGCTCGGGTCACCCGATCCTCACCGACGGAAGAACTTGCCCAGCCCCTTCTTGCCGTGCTGCACGAGATCTGCGAGGTCCGTATCGCCGTCGCCATCCGTGTCGAGCAGGCCCCATACCGCGCTCATCATGTTCGGTGCACGGCGCTTGAGATCTTGCTCCTCGCTGCTGAGCATGTGGGTCAGATCCCCCGCGCCGAGCTTGCTTTCCCGCTTTGCTTTGCCGACGGCGCCGAGAATGAGCGGCGCCAGCGTTGCCATCAGCGAGGACGCCTGATCCCGGTCGATGCCGGACGAGGCGCCGAGCATCTTGGCCGCCGCGTCGCGATGGGAGCCGAGCACGTGCCCGAGAATACCGTCACCGTCGGAGCGATCACCCGATCCGACGTAGGCGGCCACATCGTCGAGGACGCTGCCGTCGTGTTTGCGGTCCAAGGCGCGGTTCAGACCCGCAGCGCCGTCCTTGTGGGCGCTGCGGCTCAGCGCGCCGACCAGCATCGGCAGGGCCGAATCGATCGCCTCCGTGGTCGTGCGCCGATCCTGACCAATCTGGCCGCCGATCGTATCAATCGACGCGTCGTCGAGCCTTGCGCGTACCATTTCGAGAATTGATGACATGTTTGTCTCCTTCGGGCTGCGGCCGCCTGGCGGGCCGCGAGCCGTGTGCGGTGGGATTTAGCTCAGCGGAATACGGATCTTCTGGCCCACGAAAATCTTGTTCGGGTCCTCGATGATTCCCCGATTGGCCTCGAAGATGCGCGGATAGCTCGACGCATTGCCGTAGTATTTCTTGGCGAGCGCACCCAGCGTGTCGCCGGACTGAATAACGTAGTACTCGACCGCAGGCTCCCGCGACTCGATCGTGATGTGACTCTCGGATTGCGGCACCTTGGCAA
>JBFGFX010000138.1:0-9329 GCA_041579335.1 Woeseiaceae bacterium
CCGCCTTGAGCTTCTCGAGCAGCGCGATGATCATCGCGATCTCGTCGGCCGCTTTCGCCCGCTCGTCCTCGAGCTCCTCCATCGTATTTATCGCCAGCACGAGATTCTTGCGCTGCTCCAGGATCTCGAACTCGAGCCGCGTCGTTTCCCCTTGCAGCTCCTTGGGTGGGGCGTCGGTCGTGCGCGTGACCTGTGAGTTGATGATCATGAAGAACAAGATCACCGCCCCGAAGCCGCAGCTCATGCAGTCGAGAAACGACAGGCTGAACACTTCCATGCGACGTCGTCTACGCGCCATGATGCTCGTCCGTCGTGATCAGCTGAAATTCGAAACCGGGCGTGCCGATACGCAGCGTGTCGCCGACCTGTAACACGGTAGCGCCGTTGATGCGGTGACCGTTGAGGAAGGTTCCATAGCGACTCGAGTCTTCCACCACACACCGGCCGTCCTGCCGCGACAAGGAGCAATGCCGTCGGGACACGCCGGGCATGTCGGAATCGAGGGCGAGGTTGCGGCCGCTGTCTGCAGCCTGCGAGCCGATGACGAGCGGCGAATCCCCGATCGCATAGGCCGTATTCCGAAATAGCAGATGCGTGGGGATGCCGCCGCCGGCGTGATCCGCTTCGGTCGATTCGACCTCGAACGGCGACTGGTCCCACGGTAGCTGCCGACGCAGGCTGATGCCGCTACCGTCAGCCGCCAGGTCGGAGCCGCGCGCGAGCGCACCGCGTGCCGTCGCCCCCGGCTCGAGTGCGAAGACCTCGCCGCCGACCCGTGCCTTCAACATCTCCGTCAATCCCGGTAGGCGCGCGACTCTGTCGGTGACCTGCAGCGCCGGAGTCTCGCCGGCGCGATAGACCGCCCTGAGCTTGCTCGCGATGAGCTGATAGAACGGCGCCGCCGCACCGATCAGACTCAAGGATTCGATCTCTGCGCGGTGCGTCATGTTGGCGTAGCTGAGCTCGAGCGATACCGCGTCCTGACGCGACGCCAGCGCCAGCCAAGCGCCGAGCTGGTTCAACAGCATCTGCTCCGTCTCCGCGGTGTGCAGCGGATCGAAGCGTGATTGCTTGACGAATGCCTCCGAGACGACGTTCAACCAGGCGTCGTAGAGGCCGTACACACCGCACTCATCCAGCACCTCCGACCGCTCCACCTGTACCCGTCCCGGCTGCGCAAGCCGCGTGATGGTGGTGGTGTGCAGGCCCATGTCGATGTGCGCCGGCACCGCATTGCGGTATTCGCGCCGCGTCGCCGCGACCGCGGCGTCGATCAGCGCCGTCACGGCAATCTCCAGCTCACCGGCAATGCCGAGCAAAAGACCCAGCTCGCCCGCCCCCATCGACGACGGAACCGCGATGATCAACTCCCCGCTCCCGGCACGCTGCCAGAGCTGCTCGAGCTGGCGGCTGGCCAGATCGGCAGACGTCAGGTGCTCGAAACGGCGGTCGCTGAGCGGTGCGGTCGAAAGCTTCGACCAGTAGCGGTGCTGGATGTCCCGAGGGTTGATGCGAGCCCGTTGGAAGGCGGCGTTGCCGGTGACCAGCGAGTCGGCGTCGAGCAAGGCGAAGCCGGGCTCACGGTAGATGATTTGCCGCTCGTCGAGCAGCGTGATGCCTGCGTCGTTGAGATGTAGTGCCAGCCGCGCCATGTCAATCGAATCGTCCCGTGCGATACCCTCTCACCGATTTCAGTCCGACTTCATGTGTCTGATCAGCTTGTCGTTGGTGTAGTTCTCGCTGTCGAACACCAGCCGTTCTTGGAGTAGCTGCAGCTGATACACGAGGAACATCAAAATAATGCTGATCAGTAGCGCGATGAACGTCGAGTTGAAGGCGACGCCGAGACTCTGCGTCACGCCCGCGATGTCGCCCTGCACCGCTTTGTCCGCTTGCGCCAGCGCCTCGCCGATACCGCGCACGGTGCCGATGAAGCCGATCGACGGAATTGCCCAGGATATGTAGCGAATCATCGACAGCTCGGATTCGAGACGCTCCGCCTCCGATTCGAAGATCGTATGCGTACTGCTCGACACGTCTTGAATATTGCGGGTGGTGCTGAAGCGACGCAGAGCGCTCAGAATCGCCCGCGGCAGCACCATATCCTGTTCTTTCTCGGGCAGTGCCTGCACCTGACGCGCGAACTCACGCGTATCCTCGGGTAGTATTCGCATCCCTTCGGCGATCGGCACCAGATCCACCTCCAGCAGCCTCCTCTCCTCGACGATCAATTTCGCTTTGTAGCCCATGATGGCAAGCGCCCAGATCATCAGGATGAAGCAAGCCTCCTGCTCGAAGTCCTTGATCAGCACCCAGGTCGAGCGCTCCCTGACGTAGTCCGGATTCTGCTCAGCTTCGATAGCTTGCTGCGCCAGCACCTCCGCGGCGTTAGGTCGCACTATGGACACGTACACGGCGTGCACGACGATCACGGAGATGATCAGCGCAAACAGCTGATAGACGAATTCGATCGGGATGTTTCTATGCTTCATCGCTTACTTCTCGGGACGGGCGCCCGTCGGTCCGAATCGGACCGGCAGTCAGATGTCGGTCGGGAACGGGATCGCCTCGTCGGCGGGAATCTCTTCAGTGGGAACGAAATCGTCCTCGTCTTCCTCGTACGTCTGCAGGTCGAGGTCGGAGTCGTCGACCTCGTCGGCAGCCGCTTCGTCGTCGGCATCCGAGTCTTCCTCGACCGCGGCCGCCGGTGCGGTGTCCGGCTCGGCGGTCTGCTGAGCCGCGGCGGGCAGCCACAGCGCCAGAATCGGCAAACCGACGATCAGGATAACGAGTCTCCGCATGATTGACCTCGGATAGTTCGAAACGTAGCCGTTTAGACCTCGACGAGATGAAAAAATTACATCATTCGGCATTGCGAGCGATCCGGAACCCCACGTCTACTCGACCGCCGCTGCCGAAGTCGCGATAGCTGCCACGGAGCTCGGTCACGCCCGCGTGCCGCCAACTGGATCCCCTGATGACGTGTTGGGCGCCACGCCGCGGGCCGGTCGGATCGACCACCGGGGTTGCCTGCCCAGGCTGCGGCACAGAATAGTAGTCCTGCACCCATTCGGCAACATTCCCGCCGCCGTCGTAGATACCGAGCGCGTTCGGTTCGAAGGATCCGACCGGCGCCGTCGATGCGTAGCCGTCGTTGTAGCCGGGCAATACCGTCGGCACCAGCTCCTGCGCCGATTGATCAGCGTAATTGCCGCTGTCCTTATTCGGCGGCAGACGATCGCCCCACGGAAAACGTGGCGCCTTCGTCCGTCCCATGTAGCGGATTGCCCAGACCCATTCCGCCTCCGTCGGCAGCCGGTAGCCGTCCGGAGTCGGCCTGACGGGTTCCCATTTTTCGAAGCGTTTCTCGTAGGCCGGGGTCAGCCCCTCCTGCGCGCTCAGCCAATTGCAGTATTCGACCGCATCCGCCCATGTGACGTTGACGACCGGATTGTCGTTGCCGGCTAGAGACACATGCACACTCGCCCCCGAGTCGTGCTGTTCGCGGAAACGCAGAAACTCGCGATTCGTGACTTCCTTGACGCCGATGAAATAAGGCTTCGTCAGCTGCACCGGCACGATGACTTCGTTGGCGCGCCGACCCTGCTCGCGCCGCGACGCGCCCATCGTGAAGCTGCCGGGCTCGACTCGGCGCAAGACCTGCCCCTGCGAGGTCGTGATCGACGCCGAGACGCTGCGCAGGCGCGCCTCTTCATTACTCAAGAGCCGGACGGGAATCGTCTGCGGATAGCCGGGCCGCGGTGTGACGCTGCGTATGAAGCTCTGGTACCCCTCCTTACGCACCTCGAGCTGATGCGGCGCAGACGAAAGGTCCAACGTCATCGTGCCGCGTCCGCGCACGCGGCCGTCGATGAGGATTTGCGCATCCTCCGGCGTTGCCGCGATCGTGACTTTGCCGGTGCGCGCCGACAGGTCGACCGTGATTGATTCCGAGGCCGCCGCCTGCAAACGGACCTGTCGTACTGCCCGCCCATACCCGGCCTTCGACAAGCCGATGCGATAATCGACGCCCGGCGACAGCGCGAGCTTTATCGGCGACTGGCCGCGGTAACGACCGTTCACCGTAACGTTGGCGCCGCGCGGAATGCTGTTGACGGTCAGCTGGGCGTTCGCCGGCTCTAGGCGAATCGTGGGTAGCACCTGATCTACGTTTGCGCGTGCCTCGATCACGCCGTCCCAGGCTTTGAATCCCTCGCGCACGACGGAGAGCTCGTGCGTTCCCTCCATGAGCTCGAGCCTGATCGGCGTGCGGCCGAGCTCGGACTCGCCGCGGTACACGATCGCGTCGTCCGGCTCGGACGAGATCTCGACGGCGGCCCACTGCGGCACGAGCTGGACGTCCATCACGTCCTGCCGACCCAGCCCATCCACCGGCAGCTTGTCGGCGAACCCCAGGTAGCGATCCGCAGTCACCGCGATCGAGTGCGTGCCGGGTTCGAGCTCGATCGGTCCGAACGGCGCCTGTCCGATGATCGTATCGTCAATCGTGACCAGCGCCTCGACCGCCGGATCGGTCACCACCGTCAGAAAGCCGGGCAGCTTCCGCATCTCGATGACGACCGTGCGGCTCGGCGTTTCGTCCACGTCGAAGCTCTGGGCGATGTCGTAATAGCCCTCCTTGCTGACCTCCACGGTATAGCGGCCCTCGCGCAGCAGCACCCGGTCGGCGAACGGGAGCCTGAACCAGCCACCGCGGATCTCGAGCTCGTCGGCGCCGGCCGGCTGGACGTCGAACTGAATCGACTTCGACGTGAACAGCAGGTAGGACAGCACGCCCAGCGCGGCGATGCCGACGCCGACGGCCGCCTGCCAGCGAAGTCCGCTGCGCGGAGCCTCCACCTGAGCGACCGCGGCGGCGCGGCGAAACGCGGTCGGTGCGATCGTCTCGGCATCGCCGCCGTCCGCGCCCGGCGCCTCCGGCGGCCGGGTGATGTAGGCGCTGTCTTCCAAGCGGACGTCGAGCTGCAACGTGCGGTCCGAGACTCGGACGCCGATGCGGCTGCCGTAGAAGCCGAGCTCGTCGCCGTCGGCGAGTCGCCGCGAGCTCGTCAAGGGCTCGCCGTTGACGGTCATCGCACTGCTGCCGATCGGCTGCAGAAACGGCTCGCCGTCCAACTCGTCGAGCAACGCGGCGGCGCTGCTGGCCGGGCCCGGCAGGCGAATCTCGCAGTCGATGCCGGTGCCCAGACGAACGGGCAGATCGGCGAGCGCTAGTCGGCGCTCCCCTTCGCTGTCTCGAACGACGACGGCATCAACACTCAAATCGGTTCCTCGCATTGCACTACGATCGGCTGCTGCTCGATCTCGGGTGCGACGCGGAACTCGCGGCGAACATCGCGATACCCGGGCCGGATGCCGATAGCGACGTAGCTTCCGGGTCGAAGGCTCAATTCTCTCGTCGCGAAACTGCCGAGCTTGCCGACTCTGTACACCGACACTTCGGTCGCATTGTCGGACACCAGCTTCACCGTCAAGGGAGTGGCCGCGCGCTTGAGCAGCCTCGATAGCTCTTCTTTGTGGTCCGTGAGGCGCGGACCCATCGGATCCATACGCGAGACGTCGAGCAACAACTGCGTGGCGCGCTGCATCGTGGCCGGATCGCTCAACCCGTCCGGATCGTCGACGTAGCCCTGGATGCTGCGATGCACAGCGGCGCGCGCGTTGGCGCGCGACAGACCCTCTTTGGCGAACTCGAGATCGCCGTCGACCTCGAGCAGCGCCTCGTAGGTCGATACGGCGGCTTCCCACTGTTCGCTCTGCTCCTCTGCCAGCGCCTCCTGTTCCATCTCGCGAATGCGGAACAGGCGCACCTCCTGGTCGACCTGGAGCAGACCGTCGCTCGGTTCCCGCGACTGCGGATCGATGAGCTTCGCCGCGTTGAACGCGGCCCGCGCCGAATCGAAGTCGCCGCTCGCGAGCGCGTTGAAGCCCTCGGTCATGCGCATCTCGAAGGACCGTTGTTTGATCTGCGCTCGAACCGTTTGCAGCGCCTCTCTAGCCGGCTCCCAGTCCGCATCCAACTCGAGGGCTTTCTCGAACGCGAGCTTGGCCGCATCGAGCTCGAACTCGGCGCGGAACTGCCTGCCTTGGTCCATGAGATCGAGGACGGCCTCGAGATTGAGAGCTCGCTTGAGACCACGTTCCGCTGCCGGATTGCCCGGTGAGATTGCGACGGCGAGATCGAAAAGCCGGATCGCCTCGACGTAATCGCGGTTCTCGAAAGCCTGCCGGGCCGCATCCATGGCCTTGCGGAACTCGGCGTCGATGCGGTCGAAAAACGGCTCGAGCATCGCAGCCGCCTCGCGGTAGCGCTCGCCGGCCGTGCGGTAGTTCTTGTTCAGATAGGCCTCGTCCCCTGCGGCGTACACATCCAGCGCATCGAGGTAGCGTTGGCCGCCCCAGCGCTCGATGCCGCGGTACTTGAGGCGTTCGAGCTGTGACAGGAGATCGCCTAAGGCTTCGTCGGTGGCGATCTTGATCCGCAACTCTTCGTCCGCGCTGGTTCGACCCAGGTTCTCGCTGAATCCCGTGCTGCCACCGTCGATGCCCGCTCCGGGCTCGACGCCCACGGCGGTTCCGGCCGGGTCGTCGGCCACGGGCGATGCGGGCGCCTCCTCACCGCTGGCAGCGCCACCGGACACCGCGTCATCGCGGTCGACGGCCTTGGGCAGCACGACGATCACGCCGATGAAAATCAGCAGCAGAACCGCGAGGCCGCCGTAAACGACCGGCGCCGAGATGCCGCGCCGAGAGGCGGTGCCGGCAGGAGCCGGCGCGCCCGGCGCAAGCGGCTGACGCCGCTCGGGCCGCACCGAGCGGACCGTCACCTCGGCGGGCGCCGCCTCGGCTGCGGCCGTCAGGTAGCGGGCCGGCAGCTTGACGGGCGCCGCGGCAATGCCCGCGGCAGCCAGCCGGTCGCGCACCTGCTCGGCCGTCGGTCGGGACGCCTCGTTCGACAGCATGTCGCGGACGAGCCATTGGACCGCATCGGGCACGGCCTCGCCGGTCGGCCGCGTCAATGTGCTGCTCGGCGCGCCGTCCTGCGGCGGGCGTCCGGTGATGATCTCGTGCATCAGCACGCCGAGCGCGTAGACGTCGTCGGCCGGTCGGGGCGGCTCGCCCGCCCGCTGGGTCGGGCTCGCGTTGACCGGTGAACCGCCGCCCGCGCTCTCGCTACCGGCCGCGGCGGCGACGCCGAAGTCCAGCAGGTACGGCGCGCCCCGCTGATCGAGAAGCACATTGCTCGCTTTGATGTCTCGATGGACGAGCTCTTTACCGTGCGCGTATCGCAACGCGTCGGCGAGCAGGCCGAACGGCTTCAGGGCATCCGGCAACGCCTCGTTGGCCAGCACGCCGATCTCGGGGCCGTCGATATACTGGAGCGCGTAGTAAGGTGACGCTGCGTCGTCGTGGTACTCGAATACGCGTGCGATGTGCGCATGCATCAGCCGGCTGCCGGTGCGCCACTCGTTGTAAAACAGATGCCTGTATGCCGCCTGCGCCGCGAGCTTAGGTTTCAGGAACTTGAGCGCAACCGTCGTATCGGCGCGCTCGTCCCGCGCCAGCCAAAGCTCGGACATACCACCTTCGCCGAGGCGGCGAAGCAGCACATATCGGTCAGCGAGCTGCGTACCTTCGCAGAGCACCTGCATACACTGTCAGACGCTCAAGTGGACGGCTGAGTTTGACCGACCCGCGCCGGGACGCCCACGTCGACGTCCTCGGAGAAGCCGGTCTCGATCTGATAGATCTCGCGCAGCAATTTGCGCCAACCCTCGTATTGCGCCTCGGCCGTACCGGTGAGGCGGCGCGTCTGACCTTCGACGCGCACGGTCAGCGGCGCGGCCTCCGCAATGAAGGATTCGGACAGCTCGCCGATCTCGGCGCGGTAGATGTTGGCGGACTGGCGGAGTTGCCAGGCGCTGATAATGGTGCGGATCCCTCGATCCACGCCGACCGCCTGCGTCGCCCGCTTCCAGTCGTAGCCGCGGCTGCGCGAGCCGCTCGTGTCGATGCTCATCGAGCCCGCCGTCACGGCAACGCCGAGCAGCGCGCGCATCGTCGCCGCTCGCTTCACCTGGCGAATGCTGATCTGGTTCTCGCGCGACTTCTTCCGCCAGCCTTCGTACGGCAACGCGATACCGTAATAGAAATTCGCGTAGTGCTCGTTCAGCGTGTCGACGACGAGGCGATCGCGCTCACGAATTTGCCGCAGCCGCGCAACCATCGGATCGTTTTCGGCCGGCAAGCGAACGATATCGATGTTGCCCTCTTCACTGATGGCGAGATGCTCGCCGTAAGCAGTCGGCGCCATGTCGGCGAAGAACATGAGCTCCGAGGTCTGTCGGATACGGCTGATGTCCTTGGAGGTGAGCGTGGTCGCGTACTCGCGCAGGTCGTTCGCAAGATCGTTGAAGACTTTCTGATAGGGATCCTGGGTGCGATCCCGATTCTCTGAAAACGCGCGCACGCCGGTCTGCGTTGCGTAGGTCCTTTCGAACCACTCGCGACCGGTGATGTCCTCGGCCTTGATCGTGAGCGTCACGAATTCGCCGTCCGACCGCTCGATCGTCCCCCTCAGAATGACGTCGGTGTAGACGTCGGTCGACGGCACGACCCGTACCGCTCCCCAATATCCGGTGCTCTGCAGCGTCGTCTTGATGTGATACGGCAAATACCGGGCTTCCGCCTCGCGCACATCTTCGTAGATGCCGCTCTTCTCAGAGTCGTTACTCTGGGGGACACCCGGGTCGAAATTGACGATGCCGATGTCGAGCAGGAGATTTTCGGCAATTTCGAGGCTTGCGACGTCGAGCTCGGTCCGTTCTCCGGTTATCACCTCTTGCACCGTGCAGGCGCTCAATCCGATCGCGGCAACCGCAAAAAGAATTGGAGTGGTTTTCATATCGATTGCTGTCACGTCCTTCTTAGCGGGACAGGCCCGACTCATAGCCCATTGTACTTGCGATACTCGTCCCAGAGACGTTCGCGCAGCTCCGGGTCCTCTTCGGCGAGCGCCGCTTCACGCAACTGCTTTGCGACTATGTCTTCACTGACGAGGTCCGGGATATCGGGCGGCGTGCGCCGCTTGATCTCATCATCGTCCATGGTCGAGACGCTTGCCGTCGAGCCCGCGCCGTCGCCACCCACTTTATCGGCAGGTTCGCCAGTGCCTTCAATGCCGACACCCTGCTTGCCTAGGCCGACGCCGCCACTGCCGCCGACGCCGCCACCGCCACCGCCAAAGCCTTCGGTATTACGCCCGACGGTCGAAATTTCCCGCTGCTCTTCGGCCAGCACTTCGTCGA
>JBFGFX010000139.1:0-9302 GCA_041579335.1 Woeseiaceae bacterium
GCCAACAGCCGCCGCCGAGGAAGTTCAGCACTTCTTCGCAGGAGGTGTTCTTGGACAGGAGCTCCTTGAGGTGTCGCTTGAGCTCCGCTTCCGAGCTCAGCGCGGGCGGAAGATCGAGCGGCGCCTCGAGCCTGTGATCGTCGGGAATCTGCGCGAAAAGGGTCTCCACCGCATCGATCCCGAGCGCCTCCAGCAACTCCTGCCGGATCGCGGCGACGGAATTCGGCATGTACGGATGCGGGCGGGACGCGGCCACGGACCTCTCCTGCGCGTGCTGCGTGGGGTGGTATATTGACATCCGAATATAGCATTGCGAACAAATGTTCGCAGCACGAGACAAACATCGCCTCGGACCCGGATGACCTATCGGCTCGGCTTGATCATCAACCCGATCGCAGGCATGGGCGGCTCGGTCGGCCTGAAGGGGACCGACGGCGCCCTCGCGGCGCGTGCGCGGGCCTTGGGCGCGGAACCGGTCGCCGCACGCCGCGCCGTGACGGCGTTGGCACCACTTGCGGAGCTCGCAGAGCGAGTCGAGATCCTGACCGGGGCCGGCGAGCTGGGCGAGAACGCGGCGGCGGAGCAGGGGTTTCGCGCGTCGATCGTCCACGTGGGCGGCAGCGAGACCTCGGCCGCCGACACCAGGGCCACGGCGAGCGCTATTCTCGAACGCGACCCCGCGCTGCTGCTCGTGGTCGGTGGAGACGGCACGGCGCGCGACGTCCTGGCCGTCGTCGGTCGAAGCGTGCCGATGCTCGGCGTGCCGGCCGGCGTCAAGATGCACTCCGCCGTGTACGCCGCCACCGCTCGCGCGGCCGGCGAGGTCGCGCGTCGTTTCCTGCTCGCAGAAGATCGCGACGCGCTGCTAACGGATGCCGAGATCATGGACCGTGAGATCCGAAACGGCGAAGCAATCAGTCTCTCGCCGACGCTGTTCGGCATCGTGCGCACGCCTAAGCTCGCGTTCCTCGTTCCCAGCGCGAAAGCGTCGAGCCGGGTCACCGAGCGGGCGGCGTTGGCAGCCGCCGTCGCCCGCGCCGCCGACCTGGTCGCCGATGAGCGGATCTCTCTGATCGGACCGGGCTCCACGATGCAGACGCTCAAGCGCCGGCTGGGGTTCGAGGGCACGCCGCTCGGCGTCGACGCCGTACGTGGCGGGCGCTTTGTTGCCGGCGATCTGAGCGAGCAGCGCATCCTCGATCTGATCGATGACCTGCCCGCCCGTATCCTGGTCAGCGTCGTCGGCGGACAGGGTTTCCTGTTCGGGCGCGGCAATCAGCAGCTTAGCCCGCGCGTCATCCGCGCGGTCGGCATCGACAACGTCGTCGTCGTGTCGTCACTCGAGAAGCTGACGGCGCTGGCGCACGGCTGTCTCCTCGTCGATACCGGGGAGGACAGCCTGGACGAGCAGCTCGCCGGCCACATGCCGGTCATCGTCAGCGGCAAGAGGCAGGTCATGATGCCGGTCAAGAACGCGTCGCGGTTGGCTTGATGGCACCGTCGACGGCCAATCAGGGATGGAAACACTACTGGAAGGAGGATCGCGTCGCCTCGTGCGTACCGGAGAATCAAACGACCGCCGAAGAAATTCGGCAACGCTGGATCGGCCTGTTTGCCGATCTTCCCGACGGTGCCCGGATACTCGACGTCGCCACCGGCAACGGTGTGCTGCTGGCCCACGCGGCGAGCGCCGCAGAGCGCGATGGCAAGCGCTTCTCGTTGACCGGTATAGATCTGGCCGAGATCGATCCGAACCGCTACGTGTCGACCTTGCCAGCCGCTCTCCGCGAGGCGCGCTTCATCGGTGGGATCGCGGCCGAGCGACTGCCGTTCGGCGACGCCGAGTTCGACGCCGTGGTTTCCCAGTACGGCCTCGAGTACGCGAATCTCGACAAGGCGATCGGCCAGGTCGAACGCGTCCTGGCCGGCGGGGGCCAACTCATCTGGCTGGCGCACAGCGAAGACAGCCTGGTGGTCGCGCAGAATCGTGACCAGGCGGCGCAGGTCGAATTTTTGCTCTCCGCCGGCGGGCCGATCGAGGCGATGCGGCGCTTCGTTGCGAAGGTCGCGAAGGCCAAAAAGCTCGACCATGCCGCAGAGCGGCTGGGCTATGCACTGCGGGACGCCGAGCAATACTGCCGCGACCATCCACCGGCGAACGTGATTCGAGAAGTCTGTACGGTACTGGCCGAGACGGCGCAGCGTTGGCAGGCCTATCGCGCAGCGGACCTCGATCGCATGCTCACCGACAGTCGCCGGCGGCTCATCGCGCATCGCCAGCGCATCAATGACTTGTCGGCTGCGGTCATGTCGCCTGCGCGTGCAGAAGCTGTGCGACGGCGTTTGAGCGAGGGACCGTGGGAAGAGGTGTCGGTGTCTGACTTTCGGGTCGGATCGACCGCATCGCCGATCGGCGTCATGATCAAGGCACGGCGGGCCGCTAGCTGAGCTTGCGGCGCGAGAGGAAGAACGCGTACGACTCGGGCAGCACTGCAAAGGGATCGGGGTGCCCGAGTTTCTGCGCCGCGTGAAACGCGAAGTTCGGGTCGTCCAAGAGCTGCCTGCCCATTGCGACCATGTCCGCCTGACCCGATGCGATGATATCGTTCGCCTGCTCGGCCTCGACGATCAGGCCCACGGCCATGGTCGCGATATCGGCTTCGCGGCGGACGGTCTCCGCGTACGGTACCAGGTATCCCGGCGACGGTCGTGTCGTCGCGCGGCCCGAAGGACCGATGATGCCGCCCGACGAGCAGTCGATCAGATCGACCCCTTTCGCCTTCAGCGCTCTCGCCAGCGTGATCGTGTCGTCGAGCGTGACGCCGCCGTCGAATCCGTCGACCGCGGAGGTGCGATAGAGCAAGGGCATCGACGTCGGGATCGTCGCACGGATCGCTTCGGCGACGGCGAGCGGGAAACGCATGCGATTCTCGATGTCGGGACCGCCCCACCGGTCGTCGCGCCGATTCGAGATCGGCGAGAAAAAGCTGTTGACGAGATAACCGTGCGCGCCGTGAATCTCGATGAAATCGAACCCCGCACGGAGTGCGCGCCCGGTTGCCGCGACGAACGCGTCGATCATGGCGACAATCTCATCCTCGCGCATGGCCCGCGGCGCCGGCCAGCCTTCGATCATGGCGATTGCGCTCGGTGCGACGGTCTCCCACGCCCGCGAAGGATCGCACTCGATGAGCGGCGCCGCACCCTCGAGCGGTACCGCCGCGCTGCCTTTGCGGCCCGCATGGCCGATCTGAATGCCGATCGGGATGTCCTGGTGGTGATAGAACGAGACGATTTTCTTGAGCGCCTCGACGTGGCTGTCCAGATAGATGCCGAGGCAGCCGTGCGTGATGCGGCCGTCCCGCGTGATCGCGGTGGCCTCGACGCTGGCGCCGCCGACGCCCGAGAGCGAGAACCTGCCGTGGTGCGCGAGGTGCCAATCGACCGCGTGTCCATCGTCGGCGCAGTACTGACACATCGGCGTGACGAACACGCGGTTGCGGAAGCGGACGCCGCGCAGTGAAAACGGTCGGAACAGCGGCGGCAAGGGCGGCTCGGAGCCGTCGTCGTGCGCCGCAGGCAGTGGCTCGTCGGGACTCTTGGTGCCGCTCATCCAGACTGGACTTTGGCTTCCATGCCTTTCGCGAACGACTCGACCTCCTGCATCAGCACGGCCATGCGGTCACGGCGTTCGATGCCCTCCTGGCCGAGCTGCTCGAAGCGCGTCAGCGGCGGCCGGACGTCGCCCATTGGACAGCCGGCGGCCGCGGCCAGCGCCTTCGAGTAGCACTGGTGCCCGTACATAGGATGGCCCTCGGCGATCAGCTCGTTGATCGAGTCGGCGAGATGCTGGATCCGCTTCGCTTCCTCGATCCGGCCTGCGACGAGCAGGTCCCACAGCCGCGAGGTCGAGTAGGGAATGTAGTTGCCGAACGGATTGACGTAGCCGACGGCCCCGAGCAGATAGCTCTCGACCGGACGCTCACCCGCGAACACGTTCATGACGCCGTCGGTCAGCTCGACGATGTCGAAGACGCGGCCGACATCCATGCTGGCCTCCTTGATGTAGCGGACGTTGTCGAACGCTTCCGTCATACGCGCGACGAGCTTGGCCGACATGTCGACGCGCGACGTGAACGGATTGTTGTACAGCATGATCGGAATCGACACCGACTCGGAGATCGCGCGATAGTAGGCGAAGATCTCGTCTTCGGTCGGCGTGTAGTAGTAGGGCGGCAGAATCATCAGGCCGTCGGCGCCGAGCTCCTCTGCCTCGCGGCTGTAGCGCACTGCGGTGGGCGTATGGGCGTTCATCGTGCCGACCAGCACGTCCATGCGGCCATTGGTGTGCTCGACCGTCGTGGCGACGAGCGTCCGGCGCTCGTCGTCGGTGACGGTCAAGAATTCTCCGGTCGTGCCGAGGATGATGATCCCCGGCACCTCGCAGGCGATCTGCCAGTCGATGAATCGCTCGAGCGAATCCGTGCAGACACGGCTGCCGTCGGCGGTAAACGGTGTGACGGCGACGGTATAGCTTCCGCGGAATGACTTCGACATCTGTCGCCTCCGGTGCTTCTTGATGGTCCACGGCTCCGTTAGACTCGGCCCGGCATCAGTCCCGGCCGAATCGGCCGTATGCGCGCTATGCGCCCATAAGTTAGCATAGCGCACAAATCGATGTCGCGTTTTCTGGGGGATATCGGGGCCTCGAATGGCGGACGTGATCGTCATTGGCGGCGGCATCGCCGGGTGCACAGCCGCATACTACCTCGCCGCCGACGGCGTCGACGTCACGCTCTTGGAGCAGCACGAGCTCAACGCGCTGGCGTCCGGCTCGAACGCCGGCAGCCTGCACGCACAGATTCAGCCGGAGGCGTTTGCCCATCACGGGGAGGACTGGGCGCGCCGCTACGCCGCCGCGTTGCCGTTCTACGCGGAATCGATCGCGCTGTGGCAGCTTGCCGAGCAGGCGCTGGACGTCGATTTCGAGATTGCGCAGGTCGGCGGCTTGACGGTGGCGGCTGACGACCGAGAGATGCGCATGCTCGAAGCGAAGGCATCGATCGAGCGTGCAGCCGGGCTCGATATCGAGCTGTTGCGTCCGGCGGATCTTCGCGAGCTCGCTCCCTACGTCTCGACACGCATGGTCGGGGCCGCGTTCTGCCCGATCGAGGGCAAGGCGAACCCGCTGCTGGCCGCGCCGGCATTCGCCGCGGCCGCGGCCGCCCGCGGCGCGACGATCCTGGAGCGACGCCGCGTCACCGCCATCGGCCGCTCGGGTACCGGTTACGAGGTGATGACGTCGGACGGCACGTTCCGTGCCGCTCGCGTCATCGACGCCGGGGGCACCGATGCCGGGCGAATCGCCGCCCTCGTCGGCATCGATATTGCGCTTCAGTCCTTCCCGATCCAACTGTGCGTCACGGCACCCTTGGCGCCACTGATCGATCATCTCGTCTATGCCGGCAGTGAGATGCTCACGCTGAAGCAGACGCGCGACGGCACGATCCTGATCGGCGGCGGCTGGCCGGCCGTCGTGGACGCGCAGGGGCGTGCCCGCGTGAGCAGGGACTCCTTGCAGGGAAACCTGACTCTCGCCTGCGACGTCGTTCCGGCGCTCGCCTCGACGCGCATCGTGCGCACCTGGGCGGCGCACGTCAATGGCAACGAGAGCTGGCTGCCGTTGCTGGGCGAGCTCCCAGGGGTCCGTGATTTTTTCCTCAACTACGTTCCCTGGATGGGGTTCAGCGGCGCACCGGCGGCGAGCCGAATCGTCGCGAGCCTGGCACAGGGTCGCGATGCGCCGGTCGACTTCGACATCTCGTTATTCGGGCCCTGACCGAAGCACGAGTCAGTGCTTGAGTATCTTCGACACGAATTCCCGGGTACGCGCTTTGCTCGGGGCATCGAACACCTGAGCCGGCGTCCCGCACTCGATGATGCGACCGTCGTCCATCATTGCGACGCGTGTCGATATCTCTCGGACGAACGCCATCTCGTGCGACACGATGAGCATCGTGATGCCTTCGTCGGTCAGCGCGCGAATCGTATCCAGGACCTCGTTGACGCGTTCCGGGTCCAACGCCGACGTTACCTCGTCCAGCAGCAGGATCTCCGGGTTGGTTGCCAGGGCGCGCGCGATCGCCACGCGCTGCTGTTGCCCGCCGGACAGCTCCTCGGGATAGGCGTCACGTTTATCGATCATGCCCACTTTCTCCAGGAGTACGGACGCTTCTTTCTCGACTTCAGCGCGCGGGCGCTTTTTGATCTTCAACGGCGCAATCGTGACGTTGCGCATCACCGTCATGTTCTGGAACAGGTTGTATTGCTGGAAGACGATGGCTAGCCGGTCGCGCAGCGTGCGCAGCGCCTTGCGGCTGGCGTAGTCGATCTTCTCGCCGGCGACGAAGACCTCACCGCCGGACGGCGGCGTCAGCCCGATCAGTGCTCTCAGCAAGGTGCTCTTGCCGGAGCCGGACGGCCCGATCAGGCTTACGACCTCGCCTTTGTCCGCCTCGAGCGTCACGCCCTTCAATACCTCGACCGAGCCGTAACCGCAGGACAGGTTTTTGATCTCAAGATGGTGCAAGGCGCCTCTCCAAATACGCCGCGAATCGGCTCAATGGATACGACAGCACAAAATAGCAGACGAGGATAGCGCCGAAGCCGAGCAGGGGAGAGAAACCCCTGTTCACCAGCATCTTGCCGGCGAACGTCAGTTCGATCACACCGAGCTGCGACGCCAGCGAGGTGTCCTTGATGAACATGACGATGAAGGCGGAGGCCGGCGGCAGAATGACGCGCCACGATTGGGGCAAGATCACCATGACCAGCATCTGCACGGCGCTGAAGTTCAGCGCGCGAGCGCCTTCGATCTGCGGTGCCGGCACCGATTCGAGCCCGGAACGGATGATCTCGGAAAGGAAAGCGGTCGACAGCAGGCACACGGATACGATCGCAATACCGAACAGCGAGGTCCCTGGCAGCAGCGGCTCGATGACGAACAGCACGATGAAGAGCACGACGAGGAACGGTATTCGCCGGAAAGTCTCTACGTACGCGATTGCCAGCAGGCGCAGTGGCAGCAGGGCGCGCAAACGGCTCTGACGCAGAACCGCAATCAGGAAGCCGAACACGAAGCCGGTGCCGCAACCGATGAACGTCATGCCGAGCGTGCGACCCATCGCCTCGAGGATGAAGACGAGGTTGTGATAGTTGAAGAACAGCGGCACCTGTTCCGTGATCTGCTCGAACATCAGAACACCTTCGCCCTGACGCGGAATGCCCAACGTCCGACCAGCGCGAGCGAGGTGCTGGCGACCACCGTGAGTAGCACGTATATCGCCGCCACGACGACGAAGGTCTCGATGCTTCGCAGGTTCGCGGTGCTGATGTTGATGGCGCGGCCAGTAAGCTCTTCGACGCCGAACAACGCTGCCAAGGAACTGCCTAGAACGAGCCAAACGAAGAAATTGGAAAGGGGCGCATAGATCGTCTTGGCGATGTGCGGCAACATGACGTAGCGTAGGATCTGCAGTCGCGACATGCCGAGTGCGGTCGCGGCCTCCATCTCGGAGCGGCGCACCGAGATGACGCCGGCACGAAGAATCTCCGTGAGGTAGGCGCCGGCGTTGAGCGTCAGCCCGATGAGTACGGAGGTCATCGGGCTCAGCAGGACACCGGCATCGGGCAACGCATAGTACAGCAGGAATATCTGTACCAGCGCCGGCGTGTTGGTGAGTAAGACGACGTAGGAAGAGGCGACGCGCCGTGCAAGTGCGCCGCCGTAGACCTTTGCTATCGCGCCAAAGATGCCGATAAACGCGCCGCCCCAGAATGAGATGAATGCGATCTGCAGTGTGACCGCCGCACCGCCGAGCAGGTAAGGAAGCTCCTTGAAGACCTCGGCAAACTGGAACGTATAGTCCATCAGGACGGGAGCGCAGTGGCCTCAGACGGACCGATCATCGACGCGCGTCACTTCGTGCTCACCGGCCTTTCTCAGAAGAACGGGTCGGGTTCGATAGGGATGGCCATCGGTGTCCCGTACCACTTCTGCCACGTCTCGTTCACGTAGCCCGAGGTGTGCAAATCGTAAAGCAGGATGTTGAGGAAATCGCGCAGCTCGTTGTTGCCCTTGCCGACCCCGATGCCGCAATAGGCGACGAAGATCGGATCGTCCAGCACGCGCCACCGGACGTTGCGATAGTTCTTGGTGAATCTGAGAAAGAAATCGACGTTCTCGACCAGCGCGTCCGCGCGGCCCTGCGCGATGGCGCGGATGGTATCGGCGTTACCGTCGACGAGCAGCACCTTCGGCTTCGGCAGCCTTTCCTTCAAGATACCGACCGACAGGTTGCCGCGCATGTTCACGAGCGTGATGTCCTCACGATCGAGTTGCTTCCAGTCCGAGACGTCGATCTTGTCCGTCGTGATCACGCCCATGGCCTCCGAATGCAGCGGTAACGTGTAGCTGATCAGCTTGGCCCGCTCCGGCGTGCGCGTCATCGCTCCGAGCGCAATGTCGATGCGCTTCGACACCAGGAACGGCACTCTTTGCGCTGTCTCGGTGGTGACGAACTCGGCCTCGACGCCGAGCGCCTCGGCGATGACCCTGCCGACGTCGATGTCGAATCCTTCGAGCTGGTTGGTCATGCCGAAGGAGCTCATCGGCGGAAAGTTCGGATTGACGCCGATGCGAATCGTGCCGTCCTTGATGATCTCGTCGAGCGTGCGGGCCGCCAGGGGCGGTGCGGCCGCGACGGCTAGAACGATGAACAGTGCCAGGAATTTGCGAAGCATGGTGTGTGTTCCTCTAACAATGACGGTTGACCGCCGCACGTGTCACCGGTCAGCGAATATAACTCGCGCCGTTGATGTCCAGGGTTGCGCCGGATAAATGGCGTACCCGGCCCGTCGCGAGGAACGCGACGAGCTCGCCGATCTCCTCCGGAGGCACCCATTCGCCCATCGCCAGCCCGGCCGTGACCTGCTGCTCGCCGCCCTGGGTCGCGGCGAACTGCTCCGACATGCGCGTTCGCACCACGCCGGGCGCAATGACGTAGGCCAGGTTGCCGTCGCGCGCGAATGCGCGCGCGATTGTTTGCGTCGCCGAGTGAGTCGCCGCTTTCGAGGATCCGTAGGCGATCGTGGCCGGATTTGTGACGCCCTTTTGCGCCGACCAACTCGATAGCGTGATGATCGTGCCGCCGCCGCGCTCGAGGTAATGCCCGACCGCGCGTCGCAGCAGCCGGGCCGACGCGAGCACG
Organism: Woeseiaceae bacterium; assembly: GCA_041579335.1. GTDB lineage: Bacteria > Pseudomonadota > Gammaproteobacteria > Steroidobacterales > Woeseiaceae > JBFGFX01. The sequence continues at coordinate 9,270 of JBFGFX010000139.1, forward strand.
TTGATCGCGAGAGTCTTTTCCCAAACCGCATCC
>JBFGFX010000140.1:0-9257 GCA_041579335.1 Woeseiaceae bacterium
GGATCAGCGGAAACACCAAGACCGCGGCCGCCGCATAGCACTGCCAGAGTAGCTCGTCGTCGACGCTGCCGAGGAAGCGCACCGATTCGCCGAGCCGGTTGCCGGCCAGCGCGGCTTCGATCCGCCTCGCTTCGGCAGGCTCGCGTACGGCGGCGTCGGCCGGTGTGTCGCCGACGACCAGGAGCACCGCGGTCGGCTCGGCCGCGATGACCAGCGGCCACGCGTGCTCTAGGAACGGAGCAAGCCCCTTGCGGCGAATGATTCTGCCGACGAACAGGACCACCTTGCCCTGGCCGAGGCCGAGCCGCTCTCTGCCGGTGTCGGCGTCGCGGCGTGAGTCGCCCGGCGGTATTCGCGAGCCGGGATTGAGAACCTGCACGCGGGCGGGATCACAGCCCTTCTCCAGTGCGATCGCACGGGTATTGCAGCTGTTGGCGACGATCAATCGATGGCGACGGATCATCGGCACGAAGAACCGCTGATAGACGCCGCTTGCGACGACGAGATCCAGACCGTGGACAAAGATCACCGACTTGGCTCTGCACAGTCGCCCCAGGATCGCCGTTACGGGCGCGACGAGCCCGCTGCCGCCGAAGACCATCTCGTGGCGCGCCCTCAGACAGTGGACCACGCCGCGCACGAACGCAGCCAGTAGGAACGGTAGCGGCGCCGCCGGGCATTCGATGACCCGATGCAGCGGCTGGCGCGCATCGCGGCAGCCGGCGGGGCCGATCAGCGTGACGTCGTAACGTTCTGCGAGCGCGTCGACAGTATGCCGCATCAGCCGTTCCATGCCGCCCGTAAGCGGCGGAAAGTTACGCGTCACGACCAGCACCGACGGGCGCGTCACCGCTGTAGGACCCATATGTATCCAGGGCAGGCCCAATAGGCCCATTTCGCGACCATGCGTGCCAGCGCGGCTTTCATGCTGCCCGGCGCGATCATGTAATCGGTATGGAACTTCTGCGGCTCGTTGATCAGGCGCACGGTGTAGTCGCTGCGGGCGAAATTCTTGACCAGCGATTTGAGGCCCCAGTAGGAGAGGTGCTTTTCGTGATAGTAGTCCGCCTTCCCCGACACCCTTATATATAAGTGTGCGAGCGGGCGGGGTAACACCGACAGGAGGGGCAGATTGTAGTGTGGCTCGTTCCACATCAGTCGGTTACCGGCCGAGAAATAGCAGACGCCGCCCGGCCGCAAGACGCGTCGGATTTCGTCGAACATTCGGTGGGGATCGGGCACGTGCTCGTAAACGTGGGAGCACACGACGACGTCGAAAGTGCCGTCCGCGAACGGAAGGTCCATGGCGTCCGCTAGCTGGAAGCGCAGATTGCCCTTGCGAAAGGTCTTTCGGGCATGGGCAATCGCCCGATCGTCGATATCGGTGCCGACGACGCGTTTGAAGTGATCGGCCAGATGATTGTCGATCGCGCCGGCGGATCCGCCGACGTTGAGCAAATCGTAGTTCTCTAGCGGTTCGGGTAGGAAGTCCTCGAGGACCGCGACCATCGTCCTCGCTTTGCGCTCGCGATTCTCCGCGTCGAAGACGTAGGGACTGTTTTTCGAGAAGTCATATTGGTACCCTCTGCTCAAGATAGCGACCCCGGCCTGACTTCTTCGGTCGCGCCGATATTAAGTGGCGAACAGCGGTGAATCAATCACCCTAGGTATCACCCTAGGGTCGGCAGAAACTCGAGCTCGTCCTTGACTGCGCATCGGTGAATCTCCTTTTTCTCTGCAAGCGTCGGCCGATGAGTCGGGACCTGATTACCAGTCCCTATGGTCGATTCTTCCATTTGCCCAAGCTTCTCGGCGAGCGAGGTCACGATGTCAGGCTGCTGTTGCTCGACTACGAAAACGCGCCGAGCATCGAGGTGGATCTGCACGGGATCCGCTGCATTTCAGTGCCCCTCGCCCGTTACGCCAGGACGATCCGTCGCCAGATCGAGGCCGATCAGCCGGGTTGGCTCGTCGGATTCTCGGACACCTACTTCGGCATCCTAGCCGCGCGCTACGGACGCAGGTACCGGATCCGTTCCTGCATCGACGCCTACGACAACTACGAAAGCTACCTGCCGTGGCTGAAGCCGCTACACTGGGTCTGGCGCAGGGCGCTGGCACGGACGGATCTCGTCAGCGCGGCGGGACCCGGCCTCGTCGAGCTCATGACCGGCGGTGACGTAGACCGTGCCACCGCCATCGTGCCGATGGCCGCGGACCCGATAGGCTTCGAGCCCAGGGACAAGATCGACAGCCGCCGTCAGCTCGGCCTGCCGGAGGACGGTACGCTCATTGGCTACTGCGGCTCGATGCACAAGAGCCGCGGCGTCGAGGTGCTGTTCGACGCCATCACGCTGCTCCGCAAGACGCTGCCGGGCGTCGAGCTGATCCATTCCGGGCGCACGTTCAAGGACGTGCTGCTGCCATCGACGGTACGCTCGCTGGGCTACATCGAGGAGGCAAAAATGCCGGCGCTGTTGAACAGCATGGATACGCTCGTCGTGGTCAATCGGCCGTCGGCATTCGGTCATTACAGCCACCCCGTCAAGCTGTACGAGGCAATGAGCTGTCAGGTGCCGGTCGTTGCGTCAAGGACCCGCGCGACGGAGTGGATCCTCAAAGATCATCCGGATCGACTGGTGGTGCCCGAAGATCCGGCGGCGCTGAGTGCGGCCATCGCTCGCTCGCTCGCGGGCCCGCCGGCGAAATATCGGTCGCTGCCGACCTGGCAGTCGAGCTGCGACGTCCTGGAACAGGCGCTCGCCTCTGCGGCGAAGCGTGAACTGAGTGAAGGAACGATGGGCCGCGCTGTGAAATGATCAGCGTCCGATGAGGGACGAGCCGAACCGATGGCGATAGAAATCCGATCCAGTCTACTAGCGGCCCTGCTCTGCACGTCGATTGCCGCGAACGCCGCCGAGCCGAATCGGCAGGCGCTCATCGACGCGTGGGCGGAATACATGCCGACCACGCCGGGCACACTCGAGTTCGAGCCGCGCGGCGACGAGACTTATTTCATCAAGGACGAGAACCTACCGTACGAAGGCGAGCTGCGCATCATCGGAGCGGTAGTGCGGCCGATAGAGATCGGCGCCGGCGGAGCGTCGTTCACGCACTTAGGTTTGATCGAGTTCGAGCTCGTCGGTCTAGCAGAGGACCTCCGCGAATCGCAGAGCTACTACTATTGGCTAGCCGACCGGCAGTCGCTGTACTTCTCGGAGGCCGATCGTGCGTGGTTGGGGTCGGCGGCGTACAGCGCCGCTTTCCAGGACTACTACGTCAACGAGACCTCGTTCGAGTTGCTCTCTTTCATGCTCAACTATGGCATCTGGATCCTATTGATCGTGCTCGTCGTCTGGGTATTCGCTGCGCTCCGCAAGCACAGCAGGGAGGCGCGTGCGTTGATGGACGATTCGGCGTCGATCAACGACCAGGCGCGAGAAAATCTTGATCGCAGCGAAAAGATGCAGAAAGAGATAATCGAGATTTCGCGCCGCACTCTCGAGCTGCAGGAGTCCAACAACCGGCTCCTCGAGGATATACGCGACAGCCTGAAGCGCTGAGCGATCGAACGTCGGCACTCTTGCCGCGGCCGTGGGCTTGACATAGGCTCGGTCGAAACCGCGCGATGCGAGCACAGCACGATGGTCAGATTGCTTCTCCTGTCTCTTGCCGGCAGCGTAGTTTTCGCTGGGTTCGTGCTGATTTTTTTGCTGCCCGACACGACCGGCCTGATCGCAGGCTCGGGACTCGTGTTCTTTGGCGCGGTGACGGTCTGGCTCGTCGAGCATCGCACCAGCAAGTCGCTCGAGTCAGACACCGCTTTCAATCGGTGGATAAAAGCCGGTGGCGAAGACTTTGTGCTGCGCGATCGGAATGATCGAGACCAAGGAGAATAGAAAATGTCCGAGCACACCATCAATCTCGACGAGCTCAAGTACTCGACCTTCGGCAAAGGGGACAAATTTGCGGCGGAGCGGGCGCCGGTGTCGACGAGGATCGGCGCGAAGAAGCTGGGATATGCGGTGGTCAAACTGCAGCCGGGCAAGCGCGCCTGGCCTTACCATTCGCATCACGTCAACGAGGAGATGTTCTTCGTGCTCGAGGGCGAGGGCACGTTGCGGCACGCCGACGAGGAGTATCCCGTGCGCGCCGGCGACTTTATCTGCTCGCCGGCGGACCCGCAGCAGCCGCATCAGATCATCAACACGTCCGATCGTGAGCTCAGCTACATCGCGCTCAGCACGGAGGAGCCCACCGATGTGTTTCTATATCCGGATTCTGGAAAATACGGCGTCTGGCACGGAACGTCGCGGGATCCGGGCGCGCCGGACAGCTTCCTGGTCTTCGCACGCAAGGATACGGCGGTCGATTATTGGGACGGGGAGAGCGACGACGACGGCTGACTCGAGCCGCTCGATGACCCCGGCTGCGGCGAAATTTTGACGATCACTCGGGCAGCCGCGGGATGTTCGTTTCTCCACCGACGCGCTACCATCTCGGTGATGGGGATATGGTCACAGGCCAGCGCGTTGGCGATTCGTACACCGGAGGATCGCAATAGATACGTCGATTTTCTGCGCGCCGTGTCGATCCTATTCGTCATCACCGGGCACTGGTTGATAGCGACGGCGTACTACGAGAGCGGCTCGTTGACGCCGGGTGACCTCTTGGACATCCAACCATGGACGCGCTGGTTGACTTGGTTGTTCCAGGTGATGCCGATCTTCTTCATCGTCGGCGGGTACGCCAATGCCGTCTCCCTGGAGAGCGCCACGCGCAAAGGCATCGATTATGCCGGTTGGCTTGCCGCTCGATTGAATCGGCTCGTCACGCCGGTGCTCGTGCTGCTGATTGCCTGGGCCGCGCTCGCGCTCGCGATGCGGTTCTTAGGCGTCCGGCGCGAGGTCATTCAATTCGCTTCGCAGGCCTCGCTGATACCGATCTGGTTCTTGGCCATCTACATCATGGTCGTCGTCTTGGCGCCGCTGACCCACGCGGCCTGGCGCCGGTGGGCTTACCTGTCGTTTTGGGGGTTCGCCGCGGTGGCGGGAGCGGTGGATTTACTGTTCTTTGCCGCCGGCATCGAATGGCTGGGCTGGAGCAACTACTTCTGGGTCTGGCTCGCCGTGCATCAGCTCGGTTATGCATGGCGCGACGGGCGCCTGGGCAGTCCGCTCACGCTGCTCGGCTTCTCGGCGTTAGGCCTCGTGGCACTATGGCTCATGATCTTCGAGGGGCCGTATCCGCTCGCGATGGCGGGATCCCCCGGGGAGGGCGTCAGCAATACCGCGCCGCCCAAAGCGACGCTCCTGGCACTCGGCGTGCTGCAGTTCGGGCTCTTGTTATCGATCGAAGCGCCGATGCGGCGGCTGCTCGAGCGCGTCACGCTGTGGACCGCGACGGTGCTCGTGAACAGCATGATCATGACGATCTATTTGTGGCACGTCACCGTGATGATAATCGTGGTCGGGCTCGCCTACCTCGCCGGCGGCTTGGGGTTGGGCCTCGAGCCGGGCAGCGGCGACTGGTGGCTGGCGCGGCCGCTCTGGCTCGTGATGCTCTATGCGGTACTTTTGCCGGTGGCGTTGCTGATCGCGCCGCTGGAGCGCCGCGCGACGCCGGCCTCCCCGCCGAGTGCCGTTCGGCAGGTTGCCGGGGCTGCACTGATCTGCTTAGGCATCGCTTTTCTCGCCCGCTTTGGTTATGGCGGCGGTCCCTGGCGCGGCTTCGACGTGCTGTCTTTCGCGCTGGTGGTGGCAGGTTCGGGCGTAAGCGGCCTGCTGCCGATGCCGAAGCGGCGGTCGTCGTAAACGTAGATTTCGCGTCCGGTTCTGTGGAGCATGGCGCTTAGTTCGCTTCCTCTGAATTATTTCCAGACGAAAATTCGTCGGCACAAATGCAGGACAAACCCCGTGAGCGGACGCGAACAAGATCGACGTCATCGCCGATCGAATACTGTTTCTTACTTTGAATCGGCTCCGCATCCGCGCGGCTCCAGGTTTCGGGATACTCGTCCGTCCGCACTTCACCATCGTTGTCGCGATAGCGGACTTGGAGCGTGTATTCGCCGGAGGACGCCGCGCACTCGGGGTTGGTGAGCACGGATTGGACCTCGGCCACGTCTCCTTTCTGCCAATACTCGAGCTGCAGATTAGCCTTGCAGCCGCCGGCCCGGTGCTCGAGCTTGATCGTCTTCGACACCTTTATTTCCATCGAGCGACTCTCGGAATCCTGAGATTTGCCCGACAGCCGCGATGCCTGATCCTGTGCTGCGGAGGGCTGCCACGCCAACAGGAGCCCCGCGAAAATCACGGCGGCGATCCAATCTGGCGTGGGAGCGTTGAGTTTCGATCGCATCGTCGACATCCTCGCTGATCGGTCGGGCGAAGCGTCATTATAGGGGCTGACTGCTCGATTTTTTATGGTCGTAATATTACAGATACGACAGCTCGCTGAAGGGGCGCGAGAACCAAATACGAGCTATCCTTCCTATATGTAGCACCCATCAGCGTTTCGCCGTGACCGCTCGCTCGATCACGTGCGGTGGGTCACATTCGCGCAATCTGCCTTCAAGAAGCCCGTTTTCAGGCCGATTCCTAATAATGTCGGCATCCGGTCGGTGCGCGCACGGCCCCCTTTTGTCGACGCTCTGAAATGGCCAGGGAATTGCCATGATCATTGTCAAATTGACGCTCGCCGAGCGGCCGGTAGATCCGCCTTACCAATGGCAATGAGCAGGACTCGACGACAGTGGCGGTGGCGGGCGATGCGTCCGTTCACTGACCTGCCCATCGCCAAGAAGCTGCAAGTCCTGATCCTGGCGACGTCGATGGGCGCCCTCGTCTTGGCGTCACTGATCACGCTCGGGATCGAAGCACTGTCGTATCGATCTTCGCACACCGAGCAGTTGCAAACGCTGGCCGAGGTCATCGGCGCCAACAGCGTGGCAGCGCTGTCGAAGGGCGACGCCTCGCTCGCGACCACGGTGCTGCGCTCTCTGGAGGCCGAGCCCGCGGTGATCGCGGCGTCGATATTCGACCGCGAGCGGCGCGAGCTCGCCCGTTACACGGCCGCCACCAAAGCCCACCGGTACCCGCAAGACCCCGCCGGCGAAGCAGTGCTACCGGATTCGGCTGCATCGGAGGGTGCCACCGTGAACGAGCCGGTCGGCTCCAACTCCGTCAGTCTGGTGCAACCTGTAGAGCTCGACGGCGATCCGATCGGCTACGTGCAGCTTCGGGCCAGTCTCGACCGGCCCACACAACGACTGATCAACGTCGCGATGGCGGCTGCCACGGCGGTGTTCATCGTATTCGTGATTGCGTATCTGGTGACGGCCCGTTTGCAGGGTCTGATCACGAGGCCGATCCTGGGCCTGGTAGAGGTGATTCGCGGCGTCACCGAAAGGCAGGACTACACCCTGCGGGCCGAGAAGTCGGCTGACGATGAAATCGGTGTGCTGATCGACGGCTTCAACGACATGTTGGAACAGATCAAAGAGCGCGACGAAAAGCTTACCGCTGCAAATACCGAGTACGAGCGAATTGCAAACGAGAGCACGAGAGCCAGAGAGTCGGCGGAGTCTGCGAACAGAGCGAAGAGCGAGTTCTTGGCGCGCATGAGCCACGAGATCCGCACGCCGATGAACGGCGTACTCGGCATGACGCAACTTCTCGCGCGCACGAAGCTCGACCGGCAGCAAAAACGGCTCGCCGCCACGGTCGAGCAGTCGGCCGAGGCGCTCCTCGAGATCATCAATGACGTTCTCGACTTCTCCCGAATCGAGGCGAGCAAGCTGACGCTCGATGAGGCGCGAGTCGACGTCCGGCGGCTAGTCGAAGGAAGCGCGAACCTGCTGTCAGCGCGCGCGTACGCGAAAGGGCTCGAGCTCATCACGGTCATAGAGCCGGATGCGGAGCTGTCTATCGTCGCCGACGGCACTCGAATTCGCCAGGTGCTGTTGAATCTCATTGGAAATGCCGTCAAGTTCACCGAGGACGGCGAGGTGCTGGTCAGGGTCGGCGCGTGCGGTGGCGGCATCCTCAAGTTCGAGGTGCACGACACCGGTATCGGCATCCACCACGACAACATCGGGCTGATCTTCGAGTCATTCTCTCAGGAGGACGGATCCACGATGCGGCGCTACGGGGGCTCGGGCCTGGGTCTCGCCATCTGCAAGCAGCTGGTCGCGTTGATGGGTGGAGCTATCGGCGTCGACAGCGAACCCGGCAAAGGCTCGGTCTTCTGGTTCACCCTGCCGGCCAAGGACGCGATCATCGCGAAGAGCACTCAGGCGGTCGCCGAGCTCGAGGGGCGGCGGGTTCTGGTGGTCGAGAAGAACTCGACGGTTCGGCAGCTCCTGAAGGAGCAACTTGAACGGTGGCAAGCGGACGCCGTCTGTCACCGCGACGTGCCCACCGCAATAGAGGAGCTCCACAGGGCGTCGCAGCAAGGACAACCGTTCGACCTCGCCCTGGTCGATCAACGCTCTGCCGATCTCGACACGCTGCTCGTTGCGCATCTCCTGTCGGCAAACGAGCAAATACGAGCCTTGAAGATCGTACTGCTGGGCGTCTCGTCCGAAAACGTCGAGTTCGACGACGCCGAGGTGTGGCATATCGACGCACACCTTTCGAAGCCTGTGGGTCAAGAGCAGCTTGCGGAGTGCCTGCTCGCGGTGGTGCGGCAGCAAACGCCGGTGGCGACACGTGTCGCGACGGCCGGCGACGTGCGTTCCGCCGCAGAGGACGGAATTCGCGTGCTCCTGGCGGAGGATAATCCCGTCAATCAGGAAGTCGCACGCGCGATGTTGGCCTCGTTCGGCTGTGACGTGCACCTCGCGATGAACGGGCGGGAAGCGCTCGACGTGCTTCAACAGCGCGACTTCGACATCGTGCTCATGGACTGCCAGATGCCGGTCATGGACGGCTACGAGGCGACCCTCGCGATCCGGGCACACGAGAGCGCCGGCTCGAACGGCCATGTGCCGATCGTCGCCGTGACCGCCAATGCGCTGCCCGAAGACCGCGACAAATGCATTGCTGCCGGCATGGACGACTTCCTGAGCAAGCCGTTCACGATCGACAAGTTGCAGCACACGATCGAGCGCCTTACGCGCGAAACGCCTATACAGGAGTCGGCATGAAAGACAATCACACAACGCCGCAAGCGCTCGTCGTGGACGACGATCCATCGCAGCGCATGCTCGAGGCCGCCGCGCTCGAAAAAGCGGGGTTCCACGTCGCTCAAGCCGA
>JBFGFX010000141.1:0-9211 GCA_041579335.1 Woeseiaceae bacterium
ATCGCCAATCTCGTCGAGAAAGAGGGTGCCTGCATCGGCGAGCTCGATCAGGCCGATCTTTCGCGAAGCGGCGCCCGTGAACGCGCCCTTCTCGTGACCGAAGAGCTCGGACTCGAGCAGGTTCTCCGCCATCGCGCTGCAGTTGATGGCGACGAACGGCTTGTCGCTTCGCGGGCTGGCGCGGTGAATCGCGCGGGCTAGGAGCTCTTTGCCGGTGCCGCTCTCTCCGTTGATCAGGACGCGCGCATCGGTCGCCGCCACCATCTTGGCCTGTGCCAGGATTTCCCGCAGTCCCTGATTACGCGTGATGATCTCGGCGGCCCACTCTTCGTCGACGTCCGCGGCGCCGGAGACCTGGATGGCACGCTCGACGGTCTCGATCAGCTCATCCTTGTCGATCGGCTTGGTCAGAAAGCCGAACGCGCCGCTCTGCGTGGCGGTCACCGCATCCGGGATCGTGCCGTGCGCGGTGATGATCAGGACGCGCAGGCCCGGGGCACGCGTCTGCAGCTCCTTCAGCAGGCCGATGCCGTCCATCTTGTCCATCCGGAGATCGGTGATGACGAGATCGGGACGGAAGCGGTTCAAGACGCCGAGCGCTTTTTCGGCGCTCTCGACGGCCTCGACCTCATAGTCCTCGGCGCGGAGGCGAATGGAAAGTAGCCGCAGCAGCCCCGGGTCATCGTCGACCAGCAGGATCTTGCCCTTCGATTCGGATTTCGTGCTTGCCATCGTCATAAGCGTTAGGTCGTAAGCGGCCAATATTATGGCGCCTGGGTATCGATTTGTCTTAATCTCGGCGCGGGGCTCGAGACCGCGATCAATTGCCGTCGTTTTGCTGCGCCCGGATCGAGCGCTCGATCGAGGTGATGGCCTCGAGCTTCTCTTCGGCATCGGCGAGCTGCTCGCGTAGCTGACGGTTCTCGGCCTCCACGCGGGCGACCCGTTGGGCTATCGCCTGCTGTTCGGTCGTCTGCGCCTGGGCGTTGTCCGCGCGCAGGCGGCGCGTCTCTGCGCTCAGCACCAGCCGTTCCTCGACGTCCTTCAAGTGGATCGTCGCCAAGGCGACCTCCGACGGCGTCATCATCTCGGTCTGGGACAAGAGCTCCCGCAGCAGGCTCTGCGCCGCCTGCGGGTCGCTGCCGGCATGACCCGGGGTCGCCAGGACCAGCGCGTACCGCAATCGCGTCGACGGATCGGGGGTCAGGGTCGCGGCCGACTCGGCGTCGGCGTGGATCTCCACCTGGGTAAACGCATCGCCGGTCGATAAGCGGTAGAGCTCCTGTAGATACGCATCCACCTCCGGCGCCCCTAGGATTACCGTCTCGTTGGGGGTCGCGGTGCGCCGCCCCTGCAGCCAGTCCCGCGTCTGCGCGCAGCCGGCAAGTGTCGCGATGACCACGATCATCGCGATCGGCCGCGCGGCGAGCCGCATTGTGGGCACTGCATCATGCATTGGCAGCAATCCTCTGCTCGGCGTCCACTCTCTGCTGCGGAATATGAATCCGGAAGTGAGCGCCGGAAAACTCGGTCGAGTCGACTAACTCTACCGCACCGTCGTGCGCCTGTATGCACTCGAGCACGACCGACAGGCCGATCCCGGTTCCAGCCACCTGGCCACCCTGTTCCTGCTGGCCCTGGAAGAAGGCCTCGAAAATCCTCGGCCGCTCATGTTCGGGGATTCCGGGCCCCGAGTCCGCGAACTCCAGCACAAAACTGTCGGCTGTCCGCGTGACCCGGATCGCGATAATTCCGCCTTTTGGCGTGAACTTGATCGCATTTGAGAGCAAATTGTCGAGAACGGTACGCATCTTGTCGCGATCGGCCGAAACGACGATATCTTCCACCTCTAGCTTCAGCTGGATCTGCGCTGCCTTCAGGGCTAGGCGCTGTGCTTTGGCGACGGAGATCACGAGTGCCCGGATCGGGAATTCGCTCAAGGTCAGCACCTCGCTCTTCGCCTGCCACGCGCTGAAGCTCAGCAGATTCTCGATCAGCTGCTGCAGCTTGAGCCCGTTCGTGCGCAGAATGTCGGTCACCTCGCGCTGGTCTCGGTCGAGATCGCCGACGGTGCCGTCGAGCAACAGCTCCGTGCCCTCGCGGATATTGGCGAGCGGCGTCTTGAGCTCGTGCGACATGTGACGCAGGAAGCGGTTCTTCTCCTGGGCAAGCTCGAACAGCCGGACACGCAGCCAGTCGAGCTGCCGACCCAGCCGCTCGAGGTCCGTCGGGCCCTTGATCGAGATCGGTTTGGAGAAGCCGCTCTGGCCGAGCTGATTGATCGCGCGGTCGATCTGCCGGATCGGTTTGGCGACCAAGAGCGTGAAGAACAAGACCAGGACGATCGTGCCCGGCACGAGCGCGACCGTCTGCCACGCCACGATCCGCTGCGCGCGTCGGGTGCTCGCCTGCAGGGCACTGAGCTCCTGCTCGATCTGATTGCTCAGGATCGTCGTCAGATCGTCGACACGCGCGCGCGCCGTCGCGAATTCGGCGAGCGCGGCGTCCGCGGCGGCCGCGTCGAGACCCTGTTGGCTCAGCGTGGACACTACGTGGCGCACGCCGACGCGGATGGACCGCGCGAGCGGAATGGCGTCCGCCTGCTCGGCGAGCGGCGCCATCTCGTCGAGCGTGGCTTCGATCGTCGCCAGGTCCTGCCGCATTAGCGCCATGGTGTCCGACGTGCGCAGAATCTTGTGCTGTTGTGCGACTCGATTGAGCGACACGACTTGCTGCGTCAGCCGGCGATTCTGCGCGGCCACCGAGACGCCCGTCACGACCAGACGTTCGCTGCGCTCGGCTAACCGGTCGAGGTTGAGCAGTGCCCACACGACGGCGAACAAGAGCGGTAGAGCAACCAGGCCGAAGCCGACCAGGATCAGGCCGTTGAGCGATTGCGGGCGGCGAAGCTTCATCGCGGGAGTCTAGCATTCAGCGGCGATCGGAACCCGCCCAGTAGGCGGTCCGATCGCCGGCCGCGATCTTCCGTTCCCAGGCCAGGCTGGAGCGGACGATCTCGTCGAGGTTATCGAGCGACGGTGCCCAGCCGAGCACGTCGCGAATGCGGTCCGCCACCGCAACCAGCTCCGGCGGGTCGCCCGCGCGGCGGCCTTCCTCGACGATCGGGAGCGGCGATCCGCTCGCCGCCTCGACCGCATGAATGACGTCGCGCACGCTGTAGCCGTGGCCGTAACCGCAGTTAAGCGTCTCCGATTGACCACCGCCGCGCAGGTAGGCCAATGCGTCGAGATGTGCGGCGGCGAGGTCCTCGACGTGAATGTAGTCGCGTAGGCAGGTGCCGTCCGGTGTGGGATAGTCGGTGCCGAAAATGCTGACGCGATCACGACTGCCGACGGCGGCCTCGCAGGCAACCTTGACCAGCAGCGTCGCATCCGGTGTCGATTGGCCGATCGCCCCGCTCGGTTCGCAGCCGGCCACGTTGAAGTATCGCAGCGCTACGTAGCGCGGGCCGCCGGCGAGCGCGAAGTCTCGCAGCATCCACTCGGTCATGAGTTTGGACGTCCCATACGGGTTGATCGGCCGCGTCGGCGACGACTCGATGGCGCGGCCGTCGTCGAGGATGCCGTATACGGCCGCCGTCGAAGAGAATACGAAATGCGACACGCCGTGCCGCCGGCACGCTTCGAGCAAAGCCAGGCTGTTCGCCGTATTGTTCCGGTAATAGAGTAGCTGCTCGGCGACCGACTCCGGCACGATCGTCTTGGCCGCGAAATGCATAACCGTGTCGATGTCGTGCTCGGTCAGAACCCGCTCCAGCAGATCGGCGTCGCCGGTATCGCCGACCACGAGCTCGCCCGACGTGACTGCCGCCGCGAAGCCGGTCGACAGGTTGTCGATCGTCACGACGGATTCGCCCGCCCGCCCGAGCTGACGAACGACGTGGCTGCCGATGTATCCGGCCCCTCCCGTAACCAATATCGCTTTGTTTTTCATGCGCTTTGCAAGTTCGGTGGACCTTCGGCGCGGACTTTTTCAAGTTCGTCAGATTCTATCAAGTCGGCGTTAAGGTAAATGACGCAGGTCCCAGATTGGCGGCTAATGCCTTGATCCGGCAACGGACATCACATGCCGCGCGGCCGCCGGCCGCTGTTCCCGGCCTGCCGCGGACGCTATGATCGATCCCGGCGTGATACCGGGACACCCTTTGAGGATGCGCATCGACACCGTTTTTCTACTCGCCGGCGTGTTTGCCTGCGCTGCCTGCGCCGACGATCCGCACTCGTCAGGCGCGCCCGCCCCGCAGGCGACCGCATCGCAGGCGACCGGTGCCGGCGGCGCCCGCGTGCCGATCACGATCGACTATTCGATCATGGGTAGTGCCGTGGTCGGTCAGCCGCTGGGCGTCACCGTGCAGGTCGCCACGGAGTTCCCTCGGCCGATCACGCTGCGCTATCGCGTGGACGAGGTCGGCAGCATCACGTTTCCGGAGTCGCAGCCTCAGAGCTACGAGCTTCTGCCGCTTGGCAATGCCGAGCTGCGCAGCCAGCAGCTGACGGTGGTACCGCAGCGAGAGGGTCGGGTCTTCCTCGTCGTCTCGGCCGAAATCGAAAACGACGGCGGTTCCCTGATGAAGTCTATGGCGATCCCGATCCAGGTCGCTCGTGCGCCCGCGGCTCTGGAGCAGGGCGAGGAGGCGGGCGCGCGAGGCGCGGCGCCGACCGGCCAGGGCAGCTAACGACGGGCGCCGAGCGGTCGCCATCACTCGGGAGAAGCACTCTAAATAGAGTCCTTACGGACCAAATATATTGCGGCGTTCCGCTCGAAGGCGCCGCTCGGTCCGGCTCGCCGCCGTTGGCCAGCCAAGAATTCGGGAAAATTTTCCCATCGCATCCGGGACGCGCATCACAGACGGCGTGCCGATTCCGAACTAGTGTCTCTAAGGTGCCGGAATAGCGTCCGAAGGCCCCGTCCGGCGCAACGGACAGCACGCGTGGTGCGGCGATCGATCTGGATGGAAATGAGCAAGGATTCTGACGACGATATCAGGGAGCGACTTCGAGAGGCCGGCAGTGAGCAGCCGGACTTCGTCACACTGCTAAAACTGATTGATCAGCATTATGACCGGATGGAGGCGACCATCGCGCGCTCGCTGTCGCGTGCTAGCGCCGCCACGACGCCCATCGAGATCATCTTCGACAGCGTCACCGATGCGCTCATGTCCGTCGGCGCCGACGGCATCATCCGCAATTGCAACAAGATCTGTCCGCGCTATTTCGGCATCGGCCGGGACGAGCTCATCGGCTCTCCCATCGCCGCGATACTGCCGGCGGCAGGGCAGCAGCCGCTCGAAGGGTTCCTGCAGCCATTCATGTCGAATATCGATGACACGTTCGTGGACGTCAGTTGCGGTGAAGTGACGGCGCGCCGCCACGATGGCGCCGAGTTCGTCGCGGAAATCAATTCGAGCCGGCTGACGGCCGGCAAGTCGGACATCTTCGTCATCAGCTTGCGTGACATCACCGAACGCAAGCAAGCCGAGGAGGCGCTGCGCGAGAACGAGGAACGCTACCGCGCGTTGGTCGAGAACGCGCCCGAAGCGATCGTGGTGTACGACGTCGGTAAAAATCGATTCTGCGATGCGAATGATCAAGCCTGCGAGCTCTTCAACCTCTCGCGTGCGCGGCTCTTGAGCATCGGGCCGAAAGCCATCAGCCCGAAGATGCAGCCCGACGGCCATCCCTCGTTCGGCGTGAAGCGCGGCCATATCGAACGGGCGCTCAAAGGCGAACACCCGACCTTCGAGTGGTTGCACAAGGACGCCAGCGGCCGGGAGTTCCCCTGTGAGGTGCGCTTCAGTCGGCTGCCGGCCTCCGATCGGAAGCTGCTCAGAGTCAGCATCACGGACATCACCGAACGCAAGGCGAATGACGAGTTCACTTATGCTGAGACCAAGATCCTCGAGATGATCGCCGCCAGCGCGCCCTTCGATCGTACTCTGCGTGCCATCTGTCGATCGGCCGAGAAGCTGGGCAGCGGCCTGCGGGCCGCCGTGATGATTCTGGACATCAAGAACCAGCAGCTATTCGTCGAGCAGGCACCGAGCCTTCCGGAGACGTTCAAGCTGTCTCTAGATTTCGTCAAGGTGGACCCCGAGAGCATCGCCTGCGGCGCGGCCGTCTTCCACAACCGTGACAAGATCGACGTCGACATTCGGAAATCGGCCGCGTGGTCGCGGTATTTAAGGGAAGCGCTCGAGCACGGCATCCGGGCGTCATGGTCGTTCCCGGTGCACGGCGCCGGCGGGCGGATCATCGGCGCTCTGGACATCTACGTCGACAAAGCGCGGCAGCCGAGCACGAAGGAGCTCGACATGCTGGGACGCGTGGCGAGACTCACGGGCATCGCCATCAAGCGCCACACGGACGAACAGAAGCTCAAGAGCAGCGAGTCGCGCTACCGCGGCCTGTTCGAAAACGTCGTCGACGGCGTCTATATCGCATCACGAGACGGTGACCTGATCACCGTCAATCCGGCCCTGGTCGAGATGCTCGGCTACGACAGCGCGGAGGAGCTCAAATCGGCAGGGCGCACGACCATGCTGTTCGTCAATCCCATCGATCGTGAGCGCGTGTTTGCAAGACTCGAGGCCCAAGGGTTCGTCAAGAACTTCGAATACCGACTGCGTCGCAAGGACGGCCGAGAAATCGTCGTCCTCGAGAACTCCCGTGCGGTCTACGACGACAGCGGCAACGTCATCGCGCACGAAGGAACGATCACCGACATCACCGAGCGCAAGATCGCGGAGACTCGCGTTTTCGAGGAGAAAGAGCGGGCACAGGTCACGCTGCAGTCGATCGGCGACGGCGTCATTACGACCGATAAAGAAGGCAATATCGACTACATCAACCCGGTTGCGCAGGACCTGACCGGCTGGGACAAGCGGAGCGCTCGCGGCAAATCGATCGACGACATCATGACGATCGTCAACGAGCATACGCGCTCGACAGTGGAGAACCCCGTGCGCCGCTGCCTCAAAGAAGGCCGGGTCATCACGCTGGCGCAGAACTCCATGTTGATCAGCAAAGACGGTGACGAGATCCCGATCCAAGATTCGGCTGCACCGATCCGCGATCGTATCGGCAATATCATCGGCGCGGTCATGGTGTTTCACGATATCAGCAAAGAAACGCGGCTGTTCCGCCAGTTGTCCTACCAAGCGTCGCACGATTCGGTGACCGGGCTCATCAATCGTCGCGAGTTCGAGAATCAGCTCGTCGCAGCGCTCGAGCGCACGCACGAGAATCCCGAGTACGTCAACGCCCTGCTGTATGTCGACCTCGATCAATTCAAGGTCGTCAACGACACCTTCGGTCACACGGCCGGCGACGAGTTGCTGCGACAGATCACGGAGCTCATTCAGGTCAACATTCGCTCGACCGACATCGTTGCGCGGCTCGGCGGCGACGAGTTTGGCGTACTGTTGGAGCGCTGCGACCGGGACCGCGCGATGGACGTCGCGGAAGCTATTCGCCGGGCCGTCGAAGAGCATCGTTTCGTCTGGCAGGATGCCTTTACTAACGTTCGCTGCTCGATCGGCGTCGTCATGCTGACGGTCGAAAGCCCCAACGTCGGCAGCGTCATGAGCTCGGCTGACGTCGCGTGCTATTCCGCGAAAGACATGGGGCGCAATCAAATTCACATGTACCAGGACAGCGATGCCTCCGTCCGCCATGAAGAGATGAAATGGGTGTCGAGAATCACGAGCGCCGTCGAGGACAATCGTCTCGAACTGTATTTCCAGCCCATCGTTTGCATCGCCAAGGACAACGACAGCACACGTGGCCACTATGAATTACTGTTGCGCATGCGTGACGAGAACGGTGAGTTGGTGCAGCCTGATCAATTCATCCCTGCGGCCGAGCGCTACAACATGATGTCGACGCTCGACCGCTGGGTGATCCACGAGGCGCTCACCGAGTTGGCGGATCGCAGCGCCGAGGTCGACGTCGCGCGCTTCACGTTGGCCATCAATCTATCGGGCACGTCGCTCAGCGAAGATCGCTTCCTCGAGTACGTCATTCGCGAGCTCGAGCGGCACAAGCTTCCGGAAGGGGCAATCTGCTTCGAGATCACTGAGACTGCGGCGATTTCGAATCTGGCGAGGGTCATTCACTTCATGCAGGCCCTGAAAAAGCTCGGCTGTAAGTTCTCGCTCGACGATTTCGGCAGCGGCCTGTCGTCGTTTACGTATCTCAAGAACCTTCCGGTCGATTACCTGAAGATCGACGGCCAGTTCATCAGTAATGTCGTCGATGACTCCGTGGACGAGAGCATGGTGCGTGCGATCAGTCAGGTCGGGCACGCGATGGGCATCGAAACGATCGCCGAGCGGGTCGAGACGAAGGACGTGCTGGACAAGCTCTCCGATCTCGGCGTCGCGTTCGCACAGGGCTACTACATTGCCCGTCCGGCATCGGTGCGGTCCTTCGAGCCGTGGGCGGACTTCAGCTCGTCTTCCATGAGCGCTTGACGCAACCTTACCAGGCGGTCGAGCGGCGCCCATCCGTGGGAAGGTTGCGGTACACTGGCCGCCGATGAATACAACGCTCGGACCGTAAATGCCCACAGAAGGCACTCCGCAAGTCGATACTGAATCAGGACTCTTGGCTCCCGGGGAGCCGGTTCCGTTCGAGGTCCTCAATCCCAAAGCAGATGCGCCTGTCTTGTTGATCTGTGATCATGCGAGCAGGAGATTTCCGGCGACGCTCGGCACGATGGGCCTGGATCCGGTCGCGCGCCGCTGTCATCTGGCCTGGGACATCGGCGCCGGTGCGCTGACCGAGCGTCTCGCGGCGTCGCTGGGCGTTACCGCCGTCTTGGCTCGGTATTCCCGGCTGGTCGTCGATTGCAATCGCGATCTAATGGACCCCAGTGCGTTCCTCGAATTCGGCGACGGCGTCGTCATCCACGGCAATCGCAACCTCGATCAACAGCAGAAAGACGCACGTGCGACGGAAATCTATTGGCCGTATCACTACGCGGTCGACGTCGAGGTGAAGCGACTGTCGGGCATCGACTATCCGCCGGTGCTGTATTCGATTCACAGCTTCACACCGGTTCTGAACGGCGTGTCGCGACCCTGGGAAATCGGCATACTGTGGGACGCCGACCGTCCGACGGCCGAGATCATGATCGACGGTTTCAGGAGTTCGGGCTATTTCGTGGGTGACAACGAGCCGTACTCGGGCAA
>JBFGFX010000142.1:0-9154 GCA_041579335.1 Woeseiaceae bacterium
GCCTCGCCGGGCAACAACTCCTCGCGCGACGCGTGGCCCAAGTACCGGACGATGGCGGCGTGCAGGATGTCGACTTCCCTGTCGAGATTGTTGATGCGGTCGAGATCGCCGTGCGATCCGCGCAGCACGGCGGGACCCGCCTGATGAACCATTGGCAGCACGCGACCGGCCATCCTGACGATCTCCATTCGAGACGCATCCAACGCCAGCGCCGGTGCCGTGACCAGTGCCGGATCGAGGAACCGTGGTTGGATCTCGCTCGGACCGGCGGGTCTCTTCTCCGGCATCAGCTTAGTCACTATCCAGGCGAACAGGCCGGTGAACCAGATGAAAATCAGGGTATTGCCCACATTGAACAGCGTGTGCGCATTGGCGATCTGCCGGGGCATTTCGGCGGCGAGTCTGTCGAGGCCCGTGAGCTCCGTTGCCGCTGGCGATAGCCACCGCGAGAGCTGCGCGAGCTCTTCGATGAAACCGAACCAGATCAGCACCCCGGCGACGTTGAACATGACATGGATCAGCGCCGGCCGCAGCCCCTGGCGTTGTTTCCCGATCGATGCGAGGAGTGCCGTGACGCAGGTACCGATATTGGCGCCGAGGACCAGGGCGATTCCCTGCTCGAGCGAGATCAGCCCCTGACTGCCGAGCACGATGATCACTGCGGTCGCTGCCGACGAGCTCTGGATCAGTGCGGTGAAGACGGCGCTCAACAATATCGTCAGGGCGCGATTGTCCATCTGCGCCAGCAGATCGATGAATGGCTGGTAGCCGCGCAGTGGCCGCGTCGCATCGCCCATCATGTTCATGCCGTAGAACACGAGCCCCAGGCCCAGCAGCATCGTCCCGTATCGCTTCACCCGATCGTTCGCAAAGAAGAACTGCATGACAAAACCGGCGATCACGGCAAACAACGCATATTGAGTCACCCTGAACGCGATAATCTGTGCCGTCACCGTGGTGCCAATCTCGGCACCCATGATGACGCCGATAGATTGCTGTACAGACATCAAGCCTGCCGACACGAAGCCGACCACCAGCACCGTCGTGACCGACGACGACTGTATGACGGCCGTCGTTAGTCCGCCGGCCAACACGCCCTTGAAGCGGTTGGTGGTGGCGCGGGCGAGGGCGTCGCGCATGCGGGTTCCTGCTGTGGCCTTGAGCATCTCGGTCAGTTGATCGAGGCCAAAGAGAAAGATGGCGAGGCCTCCGAGCATGCCGACCACCATCGCCCACGTATCGAAGTTGGCGTTCTCCACGGGTCATCCTCCGCGGCAGCACGTCCGCGGTTGGTTGCGGTCAGTTCGTAACATTAGGTCAAAGCAGCCGGCTTTTCACGGTGGCCGATGGCGCTGACCGGCGGTAGGTAGAGCCACGATCGTCAAAAAACGTGAGCCGCCTCCAAGAAAAATGCCATTGCGAGGTCGAAAATGGCGGGCCGACTGTCGTACCGAGTAGCCCGCACAGATGATTGATCGCCTCAAGACCATCCGCTTCATCATCAACGCGAAGGCCCTGGTCATCGCGGCGCTCGCGGTCCTATCGACCTATCTGTGCGTGCGCTGGCAGGTAGTGGCGAACTTCCCGCTTACCCTGATTGCGACCGCCGTGGTGTTCCCGATAGTGTTCTCGATCAACAGCGCCTACAAGCGCCGCGAATCCGTGCTCGACGACTACGGCTCGCTGAAGGCGCACGGGCGGGCCATCTTCTTCGCCACCCGTGACTGGCTGGACGGCTCGAGCCCGGACAAGCAGGAGCGATGCCGACAGCTGCTCGGCGACCTGTTCCGCGCCATCCGGACGATGTTCACGGCGCCGCGCGCCGACATGCAGCGGCACGAAGAAGCGGTGTACGCTCATTTCTCGGCGCTGTCGCAGTACGTCCGCAACGATCTGCGCAAGGCGGGTCTTGCGTCGGGCGAGGTCTCGCGCTGCAACCAGTATCTGTCGAAAATGTTGCTCGCGTTCGAGCAGGTCAAGCACATCTACCAGTACCGCACGCCGCGGACGCTCCGAGCCTTCAGCGATTTCTTCATCACCGTGCTGCCGCCGCTGTACGGCCCCTATTTCGCCTACATCGGCAGGGACTTCGCGGGCGGCCTGATCTACATGATGCCGGTGCTGTTCGCTCTGGTGCTGGTCAGTCTCGACAGCATCCAGGAGCACCTGGAGAACCCCTTCGATCAGGTCGGCCAGGACGACGTCATGATCAACGCCGAGAAGTTCGTGGACCGGCTCAAGGCCGGCGGGACCGATCGGGCGGCCGACCAGGCGGCCTGACAATCGGTCCGACCGCCGTTGGGATTGAACATAATCCGGCACAGACGCCCGACATAAGCCCTAATCCCCTGTTTCAAATTGAAATAATTTGATACGGGGCTGAGACCCCTTCCGCGGGCCGATTCGTCACACTTCTCCCCATCGAAAGGCCGATCCGATCTGTCGGATCGTGGAGGGGAATTCGGATGAAATCGGTTTTGATCAACTTGCTCTCGTTCAAGGCCGGCTGGGCGGCCTCTGTGCTCACGGCGGCCGCCGCCGTGCCGGCCGCCGGGGTCGCCGCCGCCGGCGCCGTCGTGGCGCTGCACCTGTCGCGTACCGAGCGGATTCTCGCCGAGGCGCTGCTGCTCGTTTCAGCTGCCGTCATCGGCCTGACGTGGGAATCGCTGCTGGTCGCGTTCGGCCTGTTGGAGTACGAGACCGGCTTCTTCGCGCCGGGCCTCGCCCCCTACTGGATCGTCGCCATGTGGGTGCTCTTCGCGACCACGCTCAACGTCGGCATGCGCTGGCTGCGGAAGGGCACGCTGATCGCCGCCGTGGCCGGCGCGATCGGCGGGCCGCTGGCGTTCTACGCCGGCGCGAGCGCCGGCGCCGTCGAGCTCGCCGACCCGCTGCTGTCGCTCATCGTCATCGGTATCGGTTGGGCAATTCTCCTGCCGGTGCTCGTCAAGCTTGCCACGTACTTCGATGGTCATCCGGCTCACGCCGAGCGTGCCGACGACCGAAACGACCGCAACCGCGGAGGAAATCCCAATGCCCAGACAGCTTAGAGCGGTTAGAGCGGCGATTGTCCTCGGCACCTGTCTAGTCGCTACCGCGGCGGCGACGCTGAGCAACGCAGCGGCCAACACTAGGGAGCTCGAGTGGCAGTTCGGCGTGCTGCTGGACGACAAGAGAATCGGCTATCACAACTTCAACGTCAGCTACGACGGCAATCAGCGTGTTCTCGAGACCGAAGCCAAATTCGACGTCAAGGTGCTTTTCCTGACGGCATTCCGCTATCGGCACAGCAACACCGAGATTTGGAACGACGGCTGCCTCGCCAGCATCGACGCGAGCACCAATAACAACGGCGACCAGCTCGAGGTGATCGGTCGCAGAGATGACGGCGCTTTCGCACTGAGGAGTCACAACGGCGAGAGCGAGCTACCGAAATGTGTGCAGAGCTTCGCCTACTGGAACCCGGCGATACTCGAATCAGAGCGGCTTCTGAACAGCCAGACCGGTGAATACGAAGACGTCTCGGTCAACTTCGAGGGTGAAGACGAGGTGAGCGTCGGCGGCAAGTCCGTGGACGCGCTGCGCTACAGACTGTCGGCAAAGCGCGGCGACATAACGCTGTGGTACGCAAGCGACGACCGGCGTTGGCTCGCGCTCGAAGCGCCGGCGAAAGGCGGACGCACGATCCGCTACGAGCCGCTCGCCGTACCCGAGCCGCAGGTGTTCGAGGAACTGGTGGCAACAAAAACCGGATAAGGCGCCACCCACGAGTTTAGGGTGGTAGGAGCGCCTTCAGCCGCCGGCGATCGACGTCGGCATGCTCGGGATCCTCGTGCCCGGCGAGGTCGGAGAGATTGGGGTCGATCTCGGTCTTGAAGTGCGCCTCCGGGTGCGCAGTGTCGAGCTCACCGTGGTACTCCGGCTCCAAGCCGCGCAGTATGTCCATGCGGCGCGCCATGCCGATGAGGTGGTTGTCGTCGCCGAAGATCAGCAGGATCCTCGGCATCGAGGTCGTGCCGCCGAAGTGGATCTGGGCGGTGTCCAATAGCTTGACCGCTTCACTGAGCGTCTGCGTCGCAAACGCGCGCGGGTAGCCGTCCAACGGCACCATGACATCGCGGGCGGTTTTATGTCCCATGCGCCGGCCCCGTCAGTGTCGATGCAGCCGCGCATCGTGGGTCCGGAAGTGCACCGTGAACCAGTGCTCGAGCTCTTCGGACAGTTTGTCCTTGTCGTAGCTGCCGTCGTCCTCGACGCGGTCCATGATGTCCCGCAGCTGGTCCAGTAGCAATTCGTGATCCGCTTTGTGTTCGCCGTAGGCGGGATAGGAAGACTCGCGCATGTATCTCTCTTCCAATGCGAAGTGTGCCGCGATCTGTGCGTAGATCTCGCCGAGAGATTCGACCACCGCATCATGGTCGCAGCCGGCTTCGGCGGCGCGGTGCAGCTCGTTGATCAAGGTGATCAGCTCGCGGTGCTCGTGGTCGACGGATTCGACCCCGACGCGGAACTCGTCCTTCCAATCGATCAGCGTCATCGGAAGTGGAACCCCCCGGCCTCTTCTTTGAAGGTAACCGTAAAATAGCGCCCGGCCTCGAGGACGACCTGCTCGGTATGCATGTGATCCCAGCCTTCGGGACGCGCCGAGTCTCTCAGTCGCGCAGTGATCCGGTAGGTGCCGGGAGTGACGCTGAAGCGCTCGTACACGGACGCGGGGCCGTCGCTCCACAGTCCCGAGGGCGGCGCGTCGACGTGCAGCACGGTCTCGCCGTCGACGTCGAGCTCGACGGTCAGCGGCAGCCGCTGCCGTTCGCACTGCTCGGTGCGGCGCATGTTCGGCGGCAGCGCCGCGATTTCCTGCGGCGACAGCTTGACGCAGGGTTCGACGCGGTCGGCGGCATGACTCAGCGAGACTTTGACTTCCGTCATATCTGCGGCAGCGTACTCGTATCGAGGCAGGATCGACAGATACCCGATCGCGGCGGCGAATCCCGCGTAGGCAGCGAACTGCAGCATCCATCGGAGCACGTCAGTCACGGTTCCGCCTCCCGGGTTCCTTGGGCAGGTCTTTCAAGGCGGCCGAGAAACCGTCCAATGCGTCACTGCGCTCAGTCTCGCTCCGCGGCCGCGCCCAGCTCAAAGACAGGCGCCGCCGATCGACGCGGTTTCGGAGGTAGGGATCCCGCTCACCGGCGATGCGCCGTCGCGTCCATTCGTCGCCGAGGCGGAAGTGGCAATCGCCTTCGGCACAGCCGGCCAAGAGCACGCCGTCGGCGAGATTGCGCGACAACGCGAAGTCGATGAACGCGGGCGGCAGCATCGCGACGCAGGGCATCGTCAGGACCTCCGTACCGCCGCGGCGCAGCGATTCGGCGTTCGCATGCTCGCAGGCGTAGACGAGGATCCGCGTGCCGTCCGCGAATTTCTCGGCCGCCTCGAGCGTCCGCGTCCGGAGCTCGGCGATCGGATGCTCGGGCAGCTCGATGCCGGGCACTATCGCGGTCGCGCGGCGAAACGGCGTGGACGTGGGGCAGGCGCCGACGCAGATGCCGCAGCTCACGCAGTTATCGGTATTGACGACGGCTTCGACGTCGTACGCCTTGCCGTCGCTGCGCCTCGCCATCGTGATCGCGCTGTACGGGCAGTCGTCGAAGCACCGCCTACAGCCGTTGCAGTTGTCGAGATCGACGACCGCGGCGGGAGCGGACTTCTGCGGCGGTAGCCAGGGCAAGAGCGCGAGCAGCACGAGGCTGCCGATCAGTATCAGCCAGAGCTGCCCCCCGGGGATGAGATCCAGAAGGGGGTAAGAGAACAAGAAATACCAATCGAGGCCGAGCGTCGTCGGCACGGCGTCGAGGTCGGCAGGGCCCTGACTCGTTGCCGGCACCAGCAGGGACAGGACGATCAGCGTGAGGCCGGTGCCGATCGCCAGCGGCCGCGGCGGGTTGACCTTCGCCTCGGCGAGTCGCTGGATGTGGATCCACATCAGAAGCAGCAGGAACAGCGGCACGAAGATATGGATGAAGACCATCAGCGTAAAGAACCGGTCGCCGAGGGTCGTCGAGTTCAAAAAGTTGTTCGCGATCGGCTCGCCGAATATCGGCAGCGCATCGAGCCACTCGGCCGTCGCGATCGCGATGTACTGAGCAAGCTTGTCCCAGACCAGCCAATAGCCGCTAATGCCGCAGATGTAGACGAAGAAAAGCGCCGGCACGCCCGTCAGCCAGGCGAAGAACCGTTTACCGCGCAGTCGGTCGAGCGAGAATTCCCGTAACAAGTGCAAGACCGCGACGACGATCAGCGCGTCCGAGGAGTAGCGATGCAGGCTGCGCATGACACCCGCGGCGTACCACTGTTCGTGGGTTATGTACTCGACCGACGCATACGCGTTGGTGATGCCGGTATCGAAGAAAATGTACAGGTAGATACCGGAGCCCGCGGCGATCCAGAAGAAGAACCAGCCCAGCGCGCCCAGGCAGACGAGTGGGTTGTTCGGCGGGCCGAAGGCCCAATCGAACATTGTCTCGGCTCTCGCGAAGAGCGTTCGGAGGGCGCGCTTCAGCCCTGACATGCGAGCAGCGTGAGCCGTCGTCTCATCGCGCATGCCTCCATTCCCTGGCGATGAACACGGCGATTGCGCCGAGACACAGGATTCCGGTCAGAATCGTCATGAAGATCGAGTAGTCGAAGCGGTAACGGCCACTCGTCGGATCATACACGGTGCAGAACAGCTTGAACGTATCGACCCAGTGTTCGACGAATCCCGCCTCCCTCGGCGTGTCGAAGACGAGCTCCTTGAGAGGCTCGACCAAGTCCGGTGGCTCGAGATCCTGACCGTAGACCTGCCGGTATATCCTGCCGTCGCCATCGACGACGGTCGTCTGCGACAGGTGATCGTAGCCCTTGGCGGTGGCGAAGAATTGAAAGCCCAGATTCTCGGAGAGTGCCGCAATCGTTGCGCCATCCCCCGCAAAGAAGTGCCAGGCTGGATCGTCGATGCGCCGCTCCGCGGCATACAGGCGCATGCGCTCCGGCGTATCCACGGCCCAATCGAAGCCGACCGTGATGACCGAGAACGCGTCGTCACCGAGCGCCTCCCTGGCGATGCCGACGGTCTCGGCCAGGTTCCGGGTGATCAGGGGGCAGACGTGATAACAGCTCGTGTAAATCATGCTGACCACGAGCGGCCTGCCGCGCAAGGTGGCCAGCTCGAACGGCTGCCCATTCACGTCGCGCAGGACGTAATCGCCCAGGGTGCTGCCGATGGCACCCTGGCTGGCGGCTAAGGCGGCGTCGCGATCGTAGCTTTGCGCGGCCGCCGAGGTCGCGAAGAGCGCCAGCGTGCACAGCGAAAACGCGAAACGGCGCATGGTCTAGCCGAGGACGAGCCGGTCGAGTATGGCGCAGAAGAGCAGCAGACCGAGTTGGACGATGGACGCCGCGAACGCCCGCCACGCCAGCGGGATGCTCGGCGCGACCGTCAAACGAACACAGGCCGACATGAAGTAGGCTCCGCCGAGCAAGGCGCCCAGCAGGTAGATCCAGCCCATGCCGTACCAGAACGGCACGATCGATAGGCCGACCATCGCGGCTGCGTGTGCAAGTATCGTGCGGGTCGAGATACGGTCGCTGACGACGACCGGCAGCATCGGGATACCCGCCGCCCGGTAGTCCTCCTTGCACGCAAACGCCAACGCCCAGAAGTGCGGCGGCGTCCAGAGGAACAGAACTGCGGCGAGTATCAGCGGCGCGGGGCTCGAGCTCGCCCCGGCGGCAGCGGCGCCGGCCAGCACCGCAAAGCTGCCGGCGAGACCGCCGATGACGATGTTGAGCCAGGTGCGCCGCTTCAGCCAGACGGTGTAGACGACGCCGTAGGTGAACGCGCCTAGAAAGACGTACATCGCTGCGAGCCAGTTCGTGGCGAGCGCTGCGGCGGTGACAGCCAGCAGCATGGCCGCCGCAATCGCCCCGATCCATGCGCCGTCTGCAGTGAACCGACCGGTGACGAACGGGCGATGGCGGGTGCGCCGCATCTTGCGATCGAGATCACGCTCAAAGAACTGGTTGAACGCTCCGGCCGCGGACGACGCGACCAAAGTGCCCACCCCCAATAACGCGATCTGCCACGCCTTGAGGCCGGCATCCGGACTGACGGCGATGCCCGCCAGCGCGCAGGCCATGATCAAGAATCCTAGCCGAACCTTCGCCGTGTGATAGATCAGCTTGAGAGTAGCGGCCATCCTGGATTCCGTATCCCGTAGCGGCACCTGTTGCAGCCGGCGCCGTCGCCAGCGTTCGCTGCCCGGCTAGCTCAGTGGCCAGACCTCGGACAGATATTTCCAGTTGACGAAGTAATACAGGACGAAGGCGATAAAGAACACGCCGACCAGCATCGCGGTGCCCGGAATCCGAATCGTCTCCGAGCTGCCGTAGTGAGCCACGGCCGCCGCCGCGGGCGGCACCTCGGGATAGCTCGGCTTCTCGTCCTCGCCCAGGCGCTTGCCGAAGAACACGGAACCGACCACGATGACGACGAACATGATCCCGCCCAAGGTCGCCAGTATCGCGAACAGTCCGTTGAGCCCCATCATGAGATAGGCAGCCGACGGATAGTCGAACGGCAGCGGCGCATCCGCGAACGTCATGTCCCAGTGCCGCCGCGATACGCCGAGAGTGCCGGCCCCCATCATGAACATCGAGATGCCGGCGACGCCGATGCCGAAGACGTAGGGCTGCCACATGGCGAGCTTTTTCATCATTAGCTCGCGGCGGAAGATCAGCGGTACGAGCAGGTAGGTGATTGCCATGAACGCCAGGGTCGTGCCGGCGACGACCGTGCCGTGGAAATGCCCGGGCACGTACAGCGTATTGTGCATGATCAGATTGATTTGCTCGGTCCCCATGACCACGCCGGAGATGCCGCCGATGAAGCCGAAGAACACGAGCGACATGAACATGCCGGAGAATGCCGGATTGCTCCATGGCGCTTTGCGCAGCCATTCGAACAGGCCCTTCGTCAGCCCGCGCGAGCGCTGCGCCGCCTCGATCGATCCCGGTACGGTCATGCCGTGCACCATGCTGCCCAACACCGCGAGATACATCGCGTAGCTCGTGTTGAAGATCTTCCATTCCGAGCTGAAGCCGGGCTCGACCA
>JBFGFX010000143.1:0-9069 GCA_041579335.1 Woeseiaceae bacterium
ATGGGTTATGTCCAATCGACCCTGCCCGTCGGGCTGCAGCTCATGGGCGACGCGTTCAGCGAGCCTTCGTTGATCAGGCTCGCATACGGCTACGAACAGGCAACGCGGCACCGGCGCGCTCCGCCGACCACGCCGCCGCTCGACTGAACGAACCGCGCCGCCTCGCGAAGGTCGAAACACAGTAAGGCGATGAGCGGTCGGTATTCGCGGACGAGCGGTCCGTAACCGACGAGCGGTAGCACGTGAATGATCGCTGCACTTACCCTCGCGGCCGATCCGTCTCATCATGGAAGCTCGAACAGGGAAGAGCACTACGATGGCATTTCGAAAGACGGATTCTTACCTAGCGGCCCTACGCCGGCCGGTCCGAGTGGAAGCGGACGAGCCGAGCAAGGACGACGTGGAAGTCATGCATGCGCGGCTCGAGGCGGACGAGACGCTGTCGTTGGACGACAGCGATCCGGGCGGTGATCCGTACAACAGCACCGGCCGATTTTCGACGCTCGCGTCGGACAAGCGTCGCCGCCCGGAGTAGCGGGCCGGACTAGCTCGGCTGCAGGATCCGCGTCCGTTCGCGCGGACGCTCCGGAGTACGGAAATCGGGTTGTCGCACGGGATTTATCGTGTCGCGCCTGCCGACGCTTCGAAGTCTTCGGGAAAGTGTTTCAGCGCGCTTATGACCGGAAACGGCGTCATGCCGCCCATGGCGCAGAGCGAGCCGTCGACCATCGTATCGCACAGATCGTCGAGCAGTTCGAGATTGACGTCGCGATTCTCGCCGGCGAGGATGCGGTCGATCACCTCCACCCCGCGCACCGAGCCGATGCGGCAAGGCGTGCATTTGCCGCAGGATTCGACCGCGCAGAACTCCATCGCGAAGCGCGCCTGCGCCGCCATGTCCACGGTGTCGTCGAACACGACGACACCGCCATGCCCGAGCACACCGTCTTTGGCGGCAAACGCTTCGTAATCGAGCGGCGTGTCGAGCAGGGCCGCGGGGAAATAGGCGCCCAGCGGGCCGCCGATCTGCACCGCGCGCACGGGTCGGCCGGAGGCGGTGCCGCCGCCCCAGTGCTCGATCAGTTCCTTGAGCGTCGTGCCGAACGCGAGCTCGACTAAGCCGCCGCGCTTGACGTTGCCGGCCAGTTGAAACGCCAGAGTGCCTCGGGATCGCCCGACGCCGCGATGGGCGTAGGCCTCGGGACCGGTGACCAGGATCTTCGGCACGGAACCCAGCGTGACGACGTTGTTGACCGCCGTCGGCCGCCCGAACAGGCCTTCGATTGCCGGCAGCGGCGGCCTGAAGCGCACGAGGCCGGCCTTGCCTTCCAGGCTCTCGAGCATAGAGGTCTCCTCGCCGCAGACGTAGGAGCCCGCGCCTACGTGCAGCTCGACGTCGAAGTCGAAGCCCGAGTCCAAGATGTCCGTGCCGAGCCAGCCGGACCGCCGTGCGGCATCGAGCGCGCCGGTCAAGACCGTCCGCGCGAGCGGGTACTCCGAGCGCAGGTAGATGTAGCCGCGACTGGCGCCGACCGCGAAGCCGGCTATAGCCATGCCTTCGATAACGGTGAACGGATCGCTTTCCATCAGGATACGGTCGGAGAACGTTCCGCTGTCGCCTTCGTCGGCGTTGCACGCTATGTATTTTTGTTCGGCCGACGTGTCCGCGACCGTCTGCCACTTGATGCCGGTCGGGAAGCCCGCCCCGCCGCGGCCCCGCAGCCCGGACGCTTTGACGGCTTCGATCGTCGCGGTGGGACCGATTTCCAACGCCCGCCTGAAACCTGCGAAGCCCCCGTGCCGCTGGAACTCGTCGAGCGACAGTGGATCGATCAGGCCGCAGCGCTCGAAAGTCCAGCGATCCTGCTCGCTCAAGTAGGGGATGTCCCGGGTCGGCCCGAGCTTGAGCGCGTGCTCGGCGCCGGCCAGGAAGCCGGCCGCGTGGAGCGATTCGACGTCGGCGGCGCCGACCGGACCGTAGGCGATACGCTCTCCGCCGGTCTCGACCTCGACCAGCGGTTCCAGCCAGCTCATGCCCCAGGAGCCGTTACGCACCAGCTCGATCGCCGTCGCGCTCTCCGCCGCGGCGCGGGCGATCGCGTCCGCGACCTCATCCGCGCCGAGCGACAGCGCGGCCGTCTCGCGAGGCACGTAAACCCGGGTTCGCTCGCCCATCGTCACGCGGACCCCGGGTCGCGGATCAATGCATCGAAGCGCGCCGCGTCGACGCGGCCGTAGACGCGGCTGTCGATCATGATCGCGGGCGAACAGGCGCAGTTGCCGAGGCAGTACACCGGTTCCAACGTATGGCTGCCGTCGGCGGTGGTCTCGTGGAGCCGAATGCCGAGCGAGCGTTCCGCGTGCGCCGTCAGCTCACGGCTTCCCATGGCCTGGCACGATTCCGCTTGGCAGATCTTCACGACGGTCGAGCCCGGCGGCTCGGTGCGGAAATCGTGGTAGAAGCGCACGACCCCGTAGACGTCCGCCCGCGAGAGATTCAGCGCCTGCGCGATTTGCACGATCGCTTCATCGGGTATGTGTCCGTAGCGGGCAAGGAAGCCGTTCAGGATTTGCACCAAGAGCTCCGGTCGCGCGTCGAAGCTCGCGATGATCTCGGCGGCGATCGCCTGGTCGTATTTGGTGGCCATGTTCAGCTCGCTATGCGCTCCGCGCCCGCATAAATGTTGAAATCCGAGTTGCGCAAGAAGCCGACCAAGGTCAGGCCGAACTCCCGCGCGAGCCGTACCGCGAGGCTCGACGGCGCGCTGACCGCCGCCAAGAGCGGCATGCCGGCGACCAGCGTTTTCTGCATCAACTCGAAGCTCGCACGACCCGATACTAAAAGCCCGAGATCGCCCGCCGGCAGGCGATCGCGCGCGAGCAGAGCGCCGATCACTTTGTCGACGGCATTGTGC
Source organism: Woeseiaceae bacterium (assembly GCA_041579335.1). Classification (GTDB taxonomy): domain Bacteria; phylum Pseudomonadota; class Gammaproteobacteria; order Steroidobacterales; family Woeseiaceae; genus JBFGFX01. The sequence continues at coordinate 2,916 of JBFGFX010000143.1, forward strand.
CGTCCCACGTCCTCGCGCACCAGCACGATCTCACCGCCTGCGTCGAACGCAGCGGCGGCATGCAGTCCGCCCGTCCGGTCGAACACTCGCTGCCTGTCGCGCAGCGTGTCCGGCAGGCTGATCAAAACATCGCGGTCGATACGAAAGCCGTCGTCACGCACGGCGGGGGCAGCGACTCGCAGCGCGTCGAGCGACGTTTTGCCGCAGACGCCGCAGCTCGAGGTCGTGTAGAAGTGGCGCTCCAGCCTCGAGAGATCGACCTCGACGTCGGCTTCGAGCTCGATCCGCACCGTGTTCTTGAGACCGCTGTCGGGATCGGCTCGGCCGACGGAACGGGCCGCCGCGACGTCGCCGAATCGCCTAATGATCGATTCGGTAAACAGGAATCCGAGCGCTAGATCGACGTCGTCGCCCGGCGTCCGCATCGTGATCGATATACTCTTGGCCGCGGAGCCTGCCGCGCTGTCGGCGCACAGCTGAATCTCGAGCGGCTCCTCGACGGCGACATCGTCCGCTTCGTGAACGCTCGTATCGCCACTGACCTTGTCGATGTCGATAGCGAGACTCGAGTGAGACATGCGGTCCTCCGCGACGTTTTCGGATCGACCAGTATAGCTCACGCCGCGCGACCTTAGGCCACGCTGCCGTTCGCCTAATCGGACGCCAGTTCCAGCCGCCAGCGGGCCGTCTCGGGATGCGGTTCGGTGATCTCGTTTCTGAGCGCCGACAGCTCGGCGTTAGCGCGAAGGCGCACCCGGCCGTCTTGGACCGGCAGGCCGAGCCGCTCGAACAGCTCGGATGTGTCCGGGAAGCCGGCAGTGTCGGCGTGGCGGCGGTACAGCGGCAGGAAGGTGGGCGCGTCGATCAGGGAATCGAGCGTCGCGAACAGCTCCGGGCCGGACCAGACCCGCTCGGACGGCAGGCAGCAGGACTGTATGCGGTCGAGGACGACATCGAGCGACTCGGCGCCGCCCGTGCGTTCGCGAATCGCGACGTCGGCCATCAATGCAATCGCCGCACCGCTCCAATACACCTTCATACGCGCTCCGCGTACGCCGCGCTCGGCCGCCTCGTTCGGCGACAGCTCCGGTCGCGATTCGCGCCCGCGACGCAAGCCGTCGTAGAGCTTCTGCCACGCTTCGCGCTGCTCGTAGGCACCGGAACGCGCCAACAAAACGTTCTGGTAGTACTGCGCGAAACCCTCCGAGATCCATTTGTGGCGCTTGCCGAGGTACGGGAGCATCAGGTGACTGAACTCGTGGGTCGCGGTCCAATCGCTCATGAAATCTTCGCGCGTCTTGCGTTGATCGACGAATAGCTCGATCGCCTCGCCGCCGTCGCGAATCACCCGGCCGAACGGCACGGCACTCTTGCTCAACGGACGGCCGGTGCCGATCGGCATCACGATCACGAACGGCAGCGGATTCGGGAAACGCCCATAGGTCAGGCTGACGTCGGTCGCCGTGGCCGTAAGCCAGTCGAGAATCGCGTCGTCGTCGAGCGCCGGATCGCTCCGCGGCAGGCCGACTCTGAGCGTCGCGCCGGGCACGAGCAGCTCGTGGAAGCCGAACGTGCCGAACAAGGCCGGCGCGTTCGCGCTTTCCGGCGACTCGCCAAGCAGGTATTCGTTCTGTGCACCGTCGACGGGCCGCCACGGGACGGCCACGCCGATGCCCTCCGGCAAGCGGAACCGCACCCGCAACGCGGTGCCGTTCATGAGCTCCGGCCGCCACAGCCAGCGGGACGGCGATACCACGACGTTGTCGTCGAGCAGATAGCGATTGCGGCGCTCCTCGCGGGCGGCGCGCTCGAGGTCCACCGTGTAGTTCATGCAGCGAATGCCGCTTGCGGGCAGCATCATACGGCGATTGCGCATAAGCAAGCGTTCATTTGCATCGCAGTCCTGGACGTCGAGCAACAGCCTGCCGGCCTCTCTGGCGCGGGCCGTGACGCTGGTTATCGGTTTACTGAAGCGAGCCTCCACCCGCAGCACGGAAAGCTCGGGATCGACGCTCACGCTGTAGTCGTGGACGATCTCTGCGGCGGCACCTTGCTGCCCGAAGACGAGCAGCAGCGTTGCCGAAATACTCGGAACGGTTCGTTTGCTGGCGCCGGTCTTTTTCAAGTCGTTCGTTCTCGAATCGTTTTCGTGAGGTTGTACTGACGGAGCCTGTTCCGCGTCCTCATGCGTACGTCCGTTTGTTGGCCGCTTCACCGGTCGGCGCGGCCATTATGCAAACGTCGCGGGCGTTGCGAAAACCGCACGTCTCTCGAATGTGAAGAGGATCACGTTACTGGCGTCGCCGAGCACGATCGGCGCCACCTAACGGGCGGCTCGCGCCGTTAAGTTGCTGTTCAGGTTGGCCTGCTAAGCTCTGTTTCGGGCGGCCTGAGAGTTGAAAATGCGAACCATTCGCAAACGCCGAATGGCACAGGAATTGTATTACCATACGCGTCCCCCGAGCGGGGCAACACTGAATTGCACACAAATGAGGAGAGACCGTTGAGCAAGATTGCAAGGCGCCAATTCCTACAACTTTCCGCCGTAGCGGCCGCGGGCTGCATGATGCGTCCCGGCTCCGAGGTGATGGCGCAAGACATGCCAAAACTGAGCGAAGACGATCCGACGGCGCAAGCGATGCGGTACGTGCACGATGCGAGTACGGTCGATCCGTCGACGAGAGCGAATCCTGCGCCCGAGCAGAACTGCGCCAATTGCGCGCTGATCCAGGGCGAAGACGGTCAGGAGTGGCGCCCGTGTCAAATCTTCCCGGGCAAGGTGGTGAACGCGAACGGCTGGTGCGCCGTCTGGGCGCCGAAGGCGTAATTTAGCCACCGCGCGATTGGCGATGATGCGGGATCGCCGGCACGGCCGACGAGATCGGTTCGCAGCCTGCCGCTCATCGCCGGTCCGCTCCGAAAACGCGGCCCTCGAGGCCGCGTTTTACGTTCATGTGTACGGCACACCGCCGGTCGGGCGCGGCCTGGGGTGCGCGGATGTCTGACGCCACGATTCGCCATTTCCACGACGCGCCGACCGGCACGCTGTCGTACGTCGTCAGCGATCCCGCGACCGGACGGGCGGCGGTCATCGACCCCGTCATGGGCTTTTCGACCGTGTCCGGACGGACGGATCCGTCGCCGGCACTAAAGATCATCGATTACGTTCGCAGCCACGCGCTGACCCTCGAGTGGATACTCGAGACCCATGCTCATGCGGATCATCTCTCGGCGGCCGAATTCTTGAAGGCGGAGCTCGGCGGCAGCACGGGCATCGGCGAGGGGATTCGCCAGGTGCAGGCCCACTTCCGCGACGTCTTCAATCTCGGCGCGACGTTTGCCGCCGACGGCAGCGAGTTCGATCGGCTGTTCGCGGATGGTGACACGTTCTCGATCGGTGAGGTCGAGTGCCGCGTGCTCGGCACGCCCGGACATACCAGCGACAGCATCACCTACCTCATTGGAGATGCGGCGTTCGTCGGCGACACGCTCTTCATGCCGGATATCGGCACGGCCCGCTGTGACTTCCCCGGCGGGGACGCCGCGCTTCTGTACGATTCGATCCAAACGATATTGTCGCTGCCCGACGAGACTCGGCTTTTCATGTGCCACGACTATCCGCCTGAGGATCGGTCGCTGCGCTTCGAGGTCTCGGTGGCCGAGCAGCGCGAGCGGAACATCCACGTCGGCGGCGCCGTGTCGAAGCGCGATTTCGTTGCCAGGCGCAAGGCCCGCGATGAGGAGCTCGACCTGCCGACACTGATCCTGCCGTCGATCCAAGTCAACATCCGTGCCGGCGCGTTTCCGACGCCCGACGATAACGACGTCTCCTACATACGCATTCCGGTGGATCTCTTATAGCCCGAGCTTGCGCGGCAGCGGCGATCCGTGTGTACTTGACCGGAGACCACCTGCACCGGAGCCATACTTTGTTCGAGACCCTCGACGCATTGCCGGCCGATGCGATCTTAAAGCTCATTGCGGAACACGAGAACGACCCGCGAGAGGGCAAGATAGACTTAGGCGTCGGCGTGTATCGCGACGAGAGCGGCGCGACACCGATCCCGACCGCGGTCAAGAAGGCCGAGCAGTACCTGGTCGACCATCAGACTACGAAGGCGTACATCGGCTCGGGCGGCGACGCCGTGTTCAATGGGGAGATGCAGCGGCTCGCCTTCGGCGCGAGCTGGGACGACAGCGACCGCATCACGACGATCCAGACGCCGGGCGGATCCGGCTCGCTGCGCATCGCGGCCGGCCTCTTGCTGCGCGCCCGGCCCGGCGCCACCGTCTGGGTCAGCGAGCCCACCTGGAACAACCACGTGCCGCTCCTGGGCGGCGCCGGCCTCACGCTCGAGACGTATCCGTATTACGATGCCGACGCCAACCGCCTGCGCTTCGACGCGCTCGTGGACAAGCTCGAGACCATTCCGTCCGGCGACGTCGTGCTGTTTCACGGCTGCTGCCACAACCCGACCGGCCTCGATCCGAGCCGCGAGCAGTGGCGGGCGATCGCCGAGGTCGTCGCGAAACGCGGCCTGATGCCATTCGTGGACATTGCGTATCAGGGGCTCGCCGACGGGCTCGACGAGGACCGTTACCCGATCGAGCTGTTCGCTGCGCGCGCCGACGAGATGCTGGTGTCGAGCTCGTGCTCGAAGAACTTCGCGCTCTACCGGGATCGGGTCGGCACCCTGTCCGTCATCTCGAAGACCAGCGACGTCAACGCGATCGTCAAGAGCCAGGTGCTGCAGATCGTGCGCACGATGTATTCCGTGCCGCCCGACCACGGCTGCGCGGTCGTCAGCCACATCCTGCGCGACGACGAGCTGCGCGCCGAGTGGCTCGCCGAGCTCGACGGCATGCGCGAGCGCCTGCGGTCGGTGCGCGGCATGCTCGTCGACAAGCTCCGCGAGCACGCTCCGGGACACGATTTCTCCCACATCACGGCGGCGAACGGCATGTTCTCGTTCCTAGGCGTGAGCGCCGAGCAGGTCGAGCGACTGAAAAAGGAAGCGGCGATCTACATGGTCAGCTCCGGCCGCATCAACGTGGCCGGCATCACCGAAGACAACGTCGACTACCTCGCGGCGTCGATCGCGAAGGTCTTGTAAGACAAGCGGCGGCCTAAGGTCATGACCGAGGGACACCGCTGACGGCGCCCAACTCGATACGCTCGCCCGGACAACCCTTACTTTATCGTTCGACGCGGTCTAGCTCGACAGATACAAACTCAGGATACCGATAGTATTGCTCGAGCCGTGCGCTAAGGCAGCAGGCCAAATGCTGCCGCGCGCAGCCAGCGTCAAGCCACCAAATACCAGTCCGTTGATCCCCGCACCAATGACACCTGCAGGGCCTTGGTAAGCATGGATAAAACCAAACAGGACGGCTTGTACGACCAGAGCAATACCGAATGCTCTTCGACTGTCACCGAGGGCAAAGGCTATTCCGCGCATTAGCACAATCCGAAAGGCCAGCTCCTCGCCGAAAGCTGCCACCGTCCAGTTAAGCGCCATCAGCTTGAGCAACGCGGTGGTCGACCCCGCGACATCAGAGAACCGCGCCAAGTCACGTGTCTCGCCAAGCACTCGTTCCAAGAGTGGATCGAAAAGAAAGCCAAACAATTGTATGACCCCAACGCCGATCGCCGCCAAGGCAAGGTACCTCGCCGGTTGGAATGTCAATCCAAAGCCGAGGCGCTTCATCGGAACGCCAGCACGGGACAGAAGTACAGCAGCGAACACAGTGACCCCGATGTAAATAAGGGTCGCGTAGGCAGTGAATTGGGGCGGATTCTCAGTTCGCAAATTATAAAAACGCAACACGCCCGACAGCACCAAGGCTGCGCCAAAAAGTGTGACGATTGCGGCAATCCTCCGGTCGAGGCTGACAGCCTTATGCGCCTGTTCTTTTTCGTTCATGCTCGAGCCGAACCGCTACCACCAAGCTCACAATCGTTAAAATCAGCCGAGTCGTGCTCACGGAAGACCGGACCAGTAGATCTGGTCGCCCGCGACGATCCCGAGCGCGTCTGCGACGCCGGCGTTGAGCTCGAGCACGTAGGTCACAGGCTCGACGGAGCTGATACTCCTGAGCGACAGCGGTTCCGTGTTTGCGACGACCGAGGAAACGCTGCCGTCGGCGCGGATGA
>JBFGFX010000144.1:0-8991 GCA_041579335.1 Woeseiaceae bacterium
CGGCGTGGGCTTCGACTTCGACCTGTTCGACAAAGTCGGCCTGAGCCTGGATCTCGGCGTCCTATGGCAAGGCGAACCGATCGTGACCCTACAATCCGACGGCCTGCTGGCGAACGATCCGACCTTCACGGCCGCGCTCGAGGCAGAGCGGCAGGAACTGGAGTCCGAGATGGAGGACTACAAAGCCTGGCCCGTGGTGTCGCTCGGCTTCAACTATCAGTTCCTCTAAGCCGGTTTTCGTAGTCCGGTCGCTCCGATTCGCTTGCCGCTTCGTTTCAGCGGCCGCAGCGATCCTTGAGCCCGAGCCACGCGATCCGCGCTTGCAGATAGCTTAGCCTCAGCGCCGCCAGCGGAAATCGCGCCGGCAGCCCGCGCACCGGCGCCGGCAGTGCGGGCGCTTGGCGCACGCCACCGAGACCGACCCACGCCGCAAGCTGCTTGCCGGCCCAGGTCGCGGTGTTGACGCCGTTGCCGTGATAGCCGAAGGCGAAGTACACGCTTGCATCATCATCGAGTCGGCCGATCGACGGCGTCAATCGACGCGTGAAACAAACCAGGCCGTGCCAACGGTAGTCGATGTCGACGCCGCGCCATTCCGGCCAGAATTGCCACAGCAAATCGATCAGGCGCCGAAAGTTGCGCGCGGTGCCCTCGGCCGATCCCGTCGTGTGTCCCCTGCCGCCGAAGAGGAAGCGCTTGTCGGGCAGCAGGCGGAAATAGTTCAACAGGTGCCGGCAATTGATCGCCGGACATTCGGTCTGCCAGCCGTGGGCGGCGAGCTCGGCGGCGCTAAGGGGTCGCGTGACCACGATCGCGCTCAGCACCGGCAACGCGCGGGCGTCGAACTCGTAGCGCAAGTATTCGGGCATGTAGGCGTTGGTGGCGAGAATGACGGAGCGCGCTCGTACGGTCCCTGTCGCGGTCGCCAAGACGTGCCGATCACGCTTGCGGGACCACTCGACCACCTCGCTCCGCGGATGCAAGTGCGAACCGTGTCGCTTGGCCGCAGCCGCGAGTCCCCGCAAGTAACGGAGCGGATGCAGTCCGAACGTCGGCTTCGTCACAAGCGCGCCGTGCTGCTCGGTCGAATCGAAGAACTGCTCCTTGAACCGCTCGGCGGTGACCGTCGACCGGTCGAGCGCTAGGTAACGCCGACTTTGCTCGGCATGCGCTTTGAGTAGCTCGAATGCACGTGGTGTGTGCGCGACCTCTAGCTCCGCATCGCCCTGCAGCCGCGCGTCGATACGTTCCTCGGTGATCAGCTCCCGAACCAGCCGCACGGCCTCTACCTGGGCTTGGTAATAGGCGCGGGTCTCTTCGAGACCGTATCGCTTCATGAGTGTATCGAGCTCGACCGCGGTGCCGCCGATCGAGCAGAAGCCGCCGTTGCGTCCGGATGCGCCCCAGCCGAGATGGCCAGCCTCGAGCACTCGGCACTCGATGTCGAAATCTCTGCCGAGATGGTAGGCCGCCGACAGTCCCGTGTAGCCGCCGCCGATGATCGCGACCTCGGTCTCCGTATCGCCCACGAGCGGTTCGGCATCGACTCCAATGCTTGCCGGATCACTTTCCCATAGTGACCGCTCCGCGCGATCGAACTGATACATGCTTTTGTGATAGAGCCGCGTTACAGTCACTTGGGCTGACCGACAACGATGAATAGGGCTCTATTGTATGCCCAGCCCAGGAGCACCGACACATGCCGACAATAAGAGAACAGCTGCGCCGTCATTCGGTGGCGTTGATCAGTCTCGTCGTCGCGTTGACGAGTCTCGGCTACAACACCTGGCGCAATGAGCGCACCGAAGCGAACCGAAACGTGCGTACCGCCGGCATCGAGCTGTTGCTGAAGCTCGGCGAGCTCGATCGGGTCGTCTTCTTCAGCCATTACGATAGGGATCGACAGCGCGGCAGCCCGCGTGAGGGTTGGGCGTACGTGCTGACCGTGCGCGACCTCGCAGACCTGACGGATGAGCCCGCGACGAGCTCGGCGCACGACTTGTTCGCCGCGTGGCAGGCCGGTTGGTCGGGTCTCGGCAACGACGATCAGGCGGCGAAGCGCATCTCCGACGCCATCGATCGGGCGCGCAGCGACATGCTGACGGTGCTGGCGCAGCTCGATTGAGCTACGTCAAATTCGCGACCGGTCGCCGCACGAGCGCGTCGTTGCGGACGCTGAAGAGCCCCAAGAGCACTAGAAGCAGCACCGGTAGCGGGATCGCCACGAGCGTGTACCAGCCGTACAAATGAATCACGGTGCCGGCCAAGAGCGAGCCTGCCGCGGAGGTGCCGAAGACGCAGAACTCGTTGACGGCCTGTGACTTGAAGCGTTCCGCCATCGTGTACGTGAACGTCAGCATCGCGGTGCCGCCGACGTACAGGAAATTCCAGCCGACGCCGAGCAGGATCAGCGCATACCAATAATGCACCACGTTCTGCCCCTTAAGGCCGACGAAGCAGGCGGCCAGCAGGGCCAGTCCGCCGATGCTCATGATCTTGACCGTGCCGAAGCGCTCGATCAGGAAGCCGGTGAACAGGGACGGCACGTACATGCCGAGCACGTGGCTACGAATCACGTTGGCAGTCACCTCCAGGGAATGGCCGTCGTGCACGTGCATGCTGAGCGGCGTGGCCGTCATGACGAAGGTCATCACGCCATAGGACGTCGTCCCGCCCAACACCGCCATGATGAACACGGGCTGTCGCACGATCTCGCCGAGCGGGCGCACCCTGCGGTGCGAGCTAGCGGGGTCTTCGCCGCGCAACGGTCCGAGCGACAGGAACAAGGTCGACTGAATGACGTACAGCGCCGCGACCGCGACGAGCGTGCCGAGATACTGCACCTCCGGTATCAGGAACCGCAGGCGGGTGACGAGCTCCGGACCGATCAGCGCGCCGCCGATGGCGCCGACCAGCACCATCGATATCGCGCGGCTCGCATAGCGTTGCTCGACGCTTTCGGCGGCGGCGTAGCGGTACTGCTGCGTAAAGGCCATGTTGATGCCGAATGCCCCTCCCGCGACGATCAGCACCGCGAAGCTCTGGACGTACAATGCGTAGCCCGCCAGCAGGACGGCGAGGCCGGCGGACAGCGATGCGAGCGAGGAGCCGGCCTTGCGCCCGATCGCCCGCATCAGGATCGTCGCCGGCACCGTCGTGAGCGCGGTAACCACGACCATGAGTGATACCGGCAGCGTAGCCAGCGCCTGGTTGTCGGCGAGGGAGGCGCCGATGATGCCGCCGAGCGTCACGACGACGATCGCGCCGGTCGACGAAATCAGCTGGCAGGCGAAAAGAATGACGAGATTTCGCACGGACATGATGACGGTGGCACGGCGGATCGGAGCTCGGCATTCTCACACATTCCGTGGTGGAATTCGCGACGCCGTCACGCGACGCGTTGCGGCCGCCGCGGCGCCGCTATAATCCGCGCAGGCCGTTTCGCACCAGCCTCAAGATGGAAGATGACAGTCGCCTGCAACTGACCGACGCCGTGTCCATTCCTATGGACGAGATCGAATTCACGGCCATACGTGCACAGGGTCCGGGCGGCCAGCACGTCAACAAAGCGTCGACCGCCGTCCAGCTTCGCTTCGACATTTGCTCGTCGGACGCCTTCGACGCCGAGATGCAGAGCCGGCTGCTCGCGATCCGTGATCGCCGCATCTCCGCTGACGGCGTCGTCGTGATCAAGGCGCAGCGGTTTCGCAGTCGCGAAAAGAACCGACAGGACGCCCTGAAGCGGCTGGCGGCGCTGCTCGAATCCGGCCTCCGGACGAAGAAGCGGCGCAAGCCGACGCGGCCGACGAAAGCGCAGGTAGAGAAACGCCTCGAAGAAAAGGCGCGGCGGGCGCGTCTCAAGTCGCTGCGACGGCGACCCGACGACTAGTCTCTTTCGCTCTGCCGCTACTCGCAGCGGACGCGGCCGCCCTCGCGCCGGCAGCCGACCTCGCTCCAGTATCGCGTCAGGCCGATCTCGTCGAGCAGCCTCGGGAAATCCTCATGCTCGCGTAGGATCTCGAGCTCGTCGCTGAACATCATCTCGAAGCCGGTCTCGAATTGCTGGCCGATGCCCTCGATCGAGAACGCCGTCGCCATCGCCCGATCGGCATCGCCCAATAGGGCCCACAGCGTCATGACAATGTATTTGGCCAGGCGGCCATCGGCCTCGAGGGCTGCCACCAGCTCATGCGTCTCGTCGCGCAAGCTCGGGTCTTCGATCCCGTCGAACGCGGCATCGACCCAGGAGGCGTCGAAGCCGTACTTCTCGAGCCCTGCCTTCGTGTAGCCGCGCGCCGCCGTGATGTCGCCAATGCGGATGAGATACAGCGCGTACGCCAGATCGTGGATCGGCGAGTCCTGATCCATCGTATTGGCGATGTCGAAATAACGGCCGGCCGCCGCCAGGTTGCTGACCCAGAAATTCGTGATCGCAAGGCGACTGATGATGATGGCGCTGTCCGGATCGAGCTCGTAGGCGAGCTCCGAATGCTGCAAAGCCTCGTCCATGCGCCCGACCGTCGCCAGGAAGCGCGAATACCAGTGGTGCGCCAGCGGAGACGCGGTTTCCGCGTTGATCGCCGTCTCGAAAGCTTCGCTCGCCTCGCGCCATTCGCCGCGTTTGTGGTGAATGAAGCCGAAGACGGTGCCGGCCGGCTCGCGGATGCTCGGGTCCGCGTCGATGCCTTGCAGCGTCTTCTGTTGCGCGAGGTCGTACATCGCCTCGATCGACAGCGCGCTGTCGTACTCGGGTAGCAGCAGATAGGCGTACGCCAGCCTGAGGTAGGCAGGGCCGAACAGCGGATCGAGGCGGATCGTTTCCTCGAACAGATCGATCGACGCCTGAATCGACGCGCGGCTGCGGCGCTCGAATTGGTACTGGCCGCGCGCGTACGCCTCGAACGCGGCGAAGCTCGACGGCTCGCTCGCGGCCTCGAGCGGCGGGCCGGTGTCGCCGGAGATCGAGCGTTCGATGCCCGCAGCGACTCGCTCCTGGAGGTCGAATACCTCCGTGACCGAGCCTTCGAGCGTGTCCGAGAGGACCACGAAGCCGTTGCGCCCGTCGACGAGCTCGGCCGCGATTTTGAGCTGCTCGCCGCTCTGCTGCACGCTGCCTTTGAGCAACCCGTCGACGCCGAGCGAGTGCGCGATGTCCTGCGGCGTGCGATCGGCGGGATAGGGCTTGCCGCTCTTGACGATCTTGAGCTGCTCGGCCCTGAGCAGCGTGCTGGTCAGCTCCTCCGAGAAGCCGAAGCACAGATACTCGGCGGCGGTGCCCGCGCAGGAGAACGGGAAGATCGCGATCGACTGCATCGGCGCATCGAGCGGCGTCGGCAGCGGTTCCCGCGAGGTCACGAAAACGGCCACGAACACGGCGATCGCGGCGCCGCCTGCGATCCACGGCAGCCAGTTGCGGCGCGGCGCGGGCTCACTGGCCGCCGCCGCGATCGCCAAGACCGGCACCATCAGCCGGTAGCCGCGCCGCGGGATGTTCTCGATGAAGGTCGGCTTGCGGCTGTCGTCGCCTAACTTGCGCCTAAGCACCGAAATACAGCGATTCAACGGCTCGTCCGACTGGGCGCGGCCGTCCCAGACCCGCTCGATCAGCTCGTCTTTGGAGAGCACGTTGCCCTCTTCGGAGGCCAGGGCGACCAGTACCTTCATCACGAGCGGTTCGAGGTGCTCCCGACGCTCCCCATCCCGTATCAGGCCACGGTCGGGCAGCACCTCCCACGGGCCGACCTTGAAACCTTTATTGAGCTCTGCGCGGCTGGCCATCGAGGAATCGTTATCCGGACGAGCGGCGAGAATAAACCTGCCGGGCGATCTATCGCCACTGAAATCGTCACCGGCCGCAGCGACCATTGCGGCGTCAGGTAAATTGTTATAATGTTACCTAGGTAATTTCACCGACGAACGGACGCAGCCGATGCCACGCGTAGTGGAGCGCACCCAGACCGGGGTGCGGATCGAGAAGTCGCTCTTGAAGGTGCTCAAAGGCACGGCCGAATACTGTGAGCTCACGCTCGGCGACCTGCTCGAGGGCATCGTGCTGCACGCCTTCGAGGGCAAGGCGCCGTTCTCGAAAGAGACCCTGGCCGTGATCGCCGACCTCAAGAAGGTCTACGGCTGCGAGCTCACGGCCGGCGACAGCCACCGGCTCACCGAGGCGCGACGGTGACCGGGATGGCCACTCGCAGCGCCGACGCGTACGTCCTGCCCGATATCGGGATTGCCGATTTCGAAGCGGCCGACTTCGACCCCGAGCGGTTCACGCATGAGGCGCACGTTTACGTCGCCTGGTGCTACCTCAGAGAGAATACGCTGTGCGAGGCGATCGCGCGGTTCTCAGCCGCGCTCAAGCGAGTGACCGGAAAGTTCGGTTTAGAGTCGAAGTATCACGAGACGATCACCTGGTTCTTCATGATCGTCGTGGCGGAGCGGCTCGGTACGACGACTACGGACGGCTGGCACGCGTTTCGTGCCGAGAACGCCGATCTCGTCACGGACTCGAAAACGCTGCTGGCACGCCACTATTCGCGGGAGCGCCTGTCATCGCCGCTTGCCCGCCGGCTGTTCCTGCTGCCCGATCGAGCGCCGCTGCTTCAAGGCACAATCTGATAGATTGCGCCGCCGTAGTCGACCACGTACACCTCGCCGTCCGCACCTTGCGCGAACGAGGAGATGTTGATCCCGGTATCGGCGAGCTCCGTCGGCGGCGTGACCTGCCCTTGCGGAGAGTTCGCGGGGACGGTCCAGATGCGGCCGCTGACGAAGTCGCCGAAAACGTACAGACCCTGCAGGCTCGGCACCATCGCGCCGCGGTAGACGTAGCCGCCGGTCACGGATTGGCCGACGCTGTGGCCGTACTCGGTGATCGGATCGACATTCATCGTGTCGCAGCCGGACGCGGGCTCGTAGCAATGCGCGCCCTCGCGCTCGTCCCAGCCGTAGTTCAGGCCGAGCTCGATACGGTCGACTTCCTCCCACGCGTTCTGCCCGACGTCACCCGCCCAGAGCTCGCCGGTCTGCGAGTCGAAGCTCATGCGCCACGGATTGCGCAGGCCGAAGGCGTAGATTTCGGGGCACGGCATCTGACCCGAGCCGCCGACGCAGTTCGTGTTGTTGGCGAACGGATTGCTTGCCGGGATCAGGTACGGCGCGGCGCCGTTTACGTCGAGCCTAAGGATCGAGCCGAGCAGCGTGCTCGTGTTCTGGCCGTGCTCACCCGGGTCGCCGCCGCCGCCGCCGTCGCCGAGTGCGATGTACAGGAAGCCGTCGGGGCCGAACGCAATCTGGCCGCCGTTGTGATTACCCTGCGGCTGGGGCACCTCGATGATGACGGACTCCGAGCTCGGATCGGCGACGCCGGTGCTCGGATCGACCATGAACCGAGACACCACCGAGCGGAACGGGCTCCCGGCGGTGTAAGAGAGAAATACCTCGTTGTTGTTCGCAAAATCCGGATGGAACGCGAGCCCGAGCAGGCCCGCTTCGCCCGGCCCGGAGTCGACGCGGGCATCGATGTCGATGAACACACTGGATGTCGTGACGTTCGGATCGTTGTCGAACATGCGTATAACGCCGTCTTGCTCGACCACGTACCAACGCGACGAATCGCCGGGCGCCTGCACCATCTCCACCGGTGAGGCGAATCCTGGAAGCTGCGTGAACACCTGTTGCACGTTGGCACCCGTCGGCGGTGGCGGTGGCGAAGGCGGCGGGGGCAGATTGGACGGTCCCCCGCTCGAGCCGCTGCTACATGCGGCGAGTTGCAGGATGAGGCCGATCAGGCCCAGTACGGTCGTTCGGTGCTGCATGACGTTACCCCAGCGAAGCCAGCAGTCGCTCGAGCATAGAACGAGTGCCGCGGGCTGTCACGATGTCGCCACACGGAGACAAGCCGGGCCGCGATTTTTGTGACGGGGTCCTCATTCACTTGCGCTATGTCAAGTGCGTTGGTAGATATTGTCGCCATCACCAACCGGGGGAGCGAGCGTGATGACCCGCTTTGGATACCTGTTCGTCTTTCTCTTGGTCGCCGGCAGCGCGGCGGCACAGGACATGCGCGCGGAGCTCGAGGCGGCGATTCAAGCCGTCCTGCCCAAGGTCATCGAATGGCGCCGCGATATTCATCGGCATCCGGAGCTGTCCAACCGCGAATTCCGCACGGCCGAGAAAGTGGCGGCGCACCTCAACGCCTTGGGCTTCGACCGCGTCGATACCGGCGTTGCCCACACGGGCGTCGTCGGCACGCTCAGAGGCAGTCGGCCGGGACCGGTCGTCGCCCTGCGCGCGGACATGGACGGCCTGCCGGTGCGCGAACAGACCGGCCTGCCGTTCGCATCGACCGCGAAGGGCGAGTACCTCGGTGAGGAAGTGTACGTCATGCACGCGTGCGGCCACGACGCGCACGTGTCGATGCTCATGGGCGCAGCCGAGGTGCTGGCTAAGCATCGCGAGCGGCTGGCTGGCACCGTCAAGTTCGTGTTTCAGCCGGCCGAGGAAGGGCCGCCGCCCGGCGAGGAAGGCGGCGCGCAGCTGATGATCCAGGAGGGCGTGCTGGATGGACCGGACGCGCCCGAGGCAATCTTCGGGCTGCACGTCTGGCCGACGGAGACGGGCACGCTCGGCTACCGCTACGGCCCGTCGATGGCGGCGGCGGACAACCTGTTCATCACGATCGTAGGCGAGCAGACGCACGGCTCCTCGCCGTGGCTCGGCGTCGATCCGATCTACGTCGCCGCGCAGATCGTCAACGCGATTCAGGGCATACCGAGTCGCCATCTCGACGTGACCCGCGGCCCGGCCGTGATCACGATCGGCAGCATCCGCGGCGGCGTGCGCGGCAACATCATCCCCGACCGCGTGGAGATGGCCGGCACGATCCGCACGTTCGACGCGGGCGAGCGCGAGAAGCTGCACGCGAAACTCAAGAGCACGGTCGACAACATTGCCGCGGCGAACGGCGCAACCGCGACCGTGACGATC
>JBFGFX010000145.1:0-8951 GCA_041579335.1 Woeseiaceae bacterium
CGAAACCCGCGTCGAGGCGCCGCCGCCGGCCCCGACGGCGGCCGATACGGTCGTCGCGGCCCCCGCCGAGGCGCCGCCGCTCGTCGAGCAAACCACCGAGGACGACGAGTCGACGACGGACGCGGTTGACGCCGGCCCCGACGACGCCGATGCTGACGTCGACGCTGACGCTGGCGCCGACGACGAAGTGATCGCGGAGGCGGCGCCGGTCGATCGCACCGACGCCGATGCCGCGCGACCGCAGGCGATCGGAGCTCCCGAAGTGACCTTGGTCATGGCATTTTCGGGCGACTGCTGGACCGAGGTGACCGACGCCTCGGGCTCACGGCTGTTCTTCGATCTGGGCCGCGACGGCCGCCGCGTGACGGTGAGCGGCGAGGCCCCGCTCAGGGTACTGTTCGGCAACAGCAACAACGTGACCCTGACGGTCGATGGGAACGATTTCGTGATTCCCGACTCCGCGCGCCGCGGACAGACGGCTCGACTGACGATAAACGCCCAGTAGCGCGATGAAACCGCAGGCAATCAGAGGCATGAACGACGTGCTTCCGGACGACGCCGGAACCTGGCGTTTTCTCGAGGAGGTCGTCCGCGAGGTGGTCGAATCTTACGGCTATCGGGAGATTCGCCTACCGATCATCGAACAGACCGAGCTTTTCCGGCGCTCCATCGGCGAAGTCACCGATATCGTCGAGAAGGAGATGTACACGTTCGCCGATCGGAACGACCAAAGCCTGACCCTGCGGCCGGAAGCGACGGCCGGCATGGTGCGAGCCGGTATCACTCACGGCCTGCTGCACAACCAGCGACAAAAGCTGTGGACCAGCGGCGCGATGTTTCGCTACGAGAAACCGCAGAAAGGGCGCTACCGGCAGTTTCATCAATTCGATGTCGAAGCGATGGGTCATGAGGGCCCGGACGTCGACGCCGAGCTCATCATCATGTGCGCGCGCTTGTGGCGTCGGCTGGGCCTCGAGCGCCTCGAGCTTCAGATCAACTCACTCGGCAGCGACGCAGCACGGCGCGCCTACCGTGCGGAGCTGGTGCGGTACTTTTCAGCCGTGAAAAGCCGGCTCGACGAGGATAGTATTCGCCGCCTCGACAAGAATCCGCTGCGGATCCTCGACAGCAAGAATCCGGAAATGCAGGATATCGTCGCCGATGCGCCGTTGATGCTGGATCATCTCGACGCGGAATCCGCGCGGCACTTCGACGGGCTCAAGCGGATTCTGGATGGGGCCGAGATTCCCTACACGGTGAATCCTCTCCTCGTGCGCGGGCTCGACTACTACAATCGCACGGTATTCGAGTGGCTCACGGACGCGCTCGGCGCGCAGGGCGCGGTGTGCTCGGGCGGACGATACGACGGGCTGGTCGAGAAGCTCGGCGGACGCGCGACGCCTGCGGTGGGTTGGGCCATGGGGATCGAACGACTCGTCGATTTGTACCGGGTCAGCGGCGGGCAGACGCCGGACGGCGATCCGCACGTCTACGTCGTCGCGGTGGGTGATGCCGCGCTTCTCAAGGGTGTGGAGCTCGCCGAGGCGATCCGTGACCGCGTGACCGGCAGCCGCGTCGAGGTCAATCTCGGCGGCGGCAGCTTCAAAACGCAGCTGAAACGCGCCGACAAGAGCGGCGCGGAGTTCGCCCTCGTGATCGGCGACGACGAGATCGTCGCACGGCGCGCGGGGCTTAAGCCGCTGCGGAGTGGCGAAGAGCAACGCGCCGTCGCGTTCGACGGCGTCGTTGACGAACTGAAAGAGAGGCTCGAGCGAGACCGCTAGCACGCGTATACGGTCGAGCTGCGAGCCTGCAACCAACAAAAGGCATAGGCAGTGGACGAGTTACTCTCCGAAAAAGAACAGATCGAGCAGATCCGTGATTGGTGGAAGGAAAACGGCACCTACGTGATTGCCGGCATCGTGATCGGGGTCGGCGGCATCTTCGGCTTCAATCAATGGAAGAGCAGCCAGATCGAGACGCGAATGGCGGCGTCGACGTTGTTCGAGGCGATCGCCGAAGAGGTGGCCGAGAACCGGCTCGAACCGGCCGAGGCGCTGGCGGCAGACATGTATGCCGAGTATTCGACCTCCATCTACGCGGATCAGGCGCGCCTGGCGATGGCACGACTGTACATGGATCAAGGGCGCGATGAGGACGCTGCCGACACGCTGCGAAAGCTCCTGAGCCAGGGCGCCGACGCCGACATGCAGCTCATCGGCCGCCTCAGGCTCGCCAAGATCCTGCTCTATCAGGGGCGGCCCGCCGAGGTGTTGCCGCTGCTCGACGCCCACACGGACACGGGCTTCGCCGCGCGTTATTTCGAGGCCATCGGCGACGCGCACGTGGCGCTCGGCGACTACGATCGAGCCGAAGCCGCCTATCTGGCGGCGCTGAGCGACCCGCGCGCATCCCAGCTCATCGATACGGCGCTGGTGCAGATGAAGATCAGCGACCTGCCGGAAACGCCGCTCGAGAGTGCCGGCGCGAGCGACGCCGGCGATCCGACGGCGGACGTCGGGGTCGAGCCGACCGCAGGCGAGGGCGTCGAGGATGTCGAGGATGTCGAGGATGTCGAGGGCGCCGAAGAAAACACCGACGCCGACACCGGCGGTGACGAGGAGCCCGTCGAGTGAGGTCAGCGTACGGCATGCTGCTCGCCGCCTCCATGCTGCTGACCTCGTCGGGCTGTGGCGTGTTCGGCGGCGGCGACGACGAGGAGCTCGAGCCGACCGCGCTGTTGGACTTCAAGCCCACCTTTCCGATTCGCAGACTCTGGTCGAGCAAAGTCGGCAAGGGCAGCGAGTTCTTGCGCCTCGGGCTGATGCCGGCGGGCGACGGCGTACGTGTCTATGCGGCAAGCTACGACGGCACGGTCTCTGCATTCGATCCGGACAACGGTCGCCGGATCTGGAGGACCGAACTGCGCGCGGAGCTCACCGCCGGTCCCGGCGTCGGCGATGATCTCGTGGTCGTTGCGAGCCGTGACGGCGACATCATCGGCCTCGACGCCGCCGACGGCGTCGAGCGGTGGCGCAGCGACGTCGAGGGCGAATCCGTGTCGGTGCCGTTGATCAAGAACGATACCGTGGTCGTCGCGACAATCGACGGCATCCTTCGCGGCTTGTCGCCGTTTGACGGCGCCATACGTTGGAGCATCGAACAAACTTCGCCGGCACTGACTCTGCGCGGTTCCGCGGCGCCGGTCATCGTCGGCACCGTCGTCATCTCCGGCTTCGACAATGGCCGCCTCGTCGCGGTGAACCTGCAGGACGGCACGACGGAGTGGGAGGCGATGCTGTCACCGCCGTCCGGTCGCTCCGATCTGGAGCGGCTGGCGGACATCGACGGGGCGATCGCCGCCGTCGGCCAGGACGTGTATGCCGCCGGCTACCAAGGCCGCCTGGCCGCGCTCGCGGCCGAAAGCGGCCAGGTCCTGTGGGATCGCGAGCTCTCGAGTTACGCGGGCATCGGCGCCGACTGGGGCAAGATCTACACGGTTACCGACGAGGGTGAGCTGATCGCGATGTCGCGCCGCAGCGGCGAGGATCTGTGGCGGCAGGTGCTGCTCATCCGCCGCGAGCCGACGACGCCGGTGCCGTTCAACACGGCGGTTGCCGTCGGCGACTTCGAAGGCTACGTGCACCTGTTCGACAGCGAGGACGGTTCGCCCGTGGCCCGCGTTCGGGTCGGCAAGGGCATGATCTCCGGAGCGCCGGTCGTCGTCGCAGGGCGCCTCTACGCGCAGAACGAATCGGGCGATATTGCGGCGTTCGCTGTGCCACAGCCGGAAAGGCCGGCCGAGGACGTCGACGCCGGCGACGAATGAACCCCGCCGAACGATCGTGATCCGTCATGCTGCCCGTCATCGCACTCATCGGTCGGCCGAACGTCGGCAAATCGACCCTGTTCAACCGGCTCACGCGATCGCGTGATGCGCTGGTCGCCGACTATCCCGGGCTGACGCGCGACCGGAACTACGGCTTCGGCAAGGTCGGCCCGGTTCCCTATCTCGTCATCGATACCGGCGGCGTCGCCGGCGGCGAGACGGGCATCAACGAGCGTATGGTCGAGCAGACGGTGAGGGCGCTGGACGAGGCCGATGCTGCGATCGTGCTCGTCGACGGGCGTAGCGGCCTGACGGCGGCCGACGAGCACGTCGCAGAGCTCGCGCGGCGCCACGCGAAGCAAAGTTGGCTCGCGATCAACAAGACCGAAGGGCTCGATGCCGCGATCGCGGCCGCGGAATTCCATCAGCTGGGGCTCGGACAGCCGCTGGCGATCTCGGCAGCTCACGGCGATCGCGTCGGCGCGCTGATGGATGAAGTGCTCGCGCCGTATGTCGGGATCGAGGTCGAGGCTGCGGACGTCAGCGGCAGCGCGTTGCGCATCGCCGTGATCGGCCGGCCCAACGTGGGCAAGTCGACGTTGATCAACCGGTTGCTGGGCGAGGAGCGGTTGGTGGTCTTCGATCAGCCGGGAACCACCAGAGACAGCGTCAGCGTGCCGTTCGAGCGCGGAGGTCGGCGCTACGAGCTGGTCGATACCGCGGGAGTGCGGCGCAAGGCGAGGGTGCGCGAGGCCATCGAGAAGTTCAGTGTCGTCAAGGCGCTTCAAGCGATGGAGCGCGCACAGGTCGTGCTCGCGGTCCTCGATGCCGGCGAGGGAGTGACGGAACAAGACGTCAGCCTGATGGGACTCATCGTGCAGCGCGGCCGGGCCTTGGTCGTCGTGGTCAACAAGTGGGACGGGCTGTCGCGGGAGCAACGGCGTCGGGTCAGAGATGAGCTCGATCGACGGCTGCCGTTTCTCGAGTTCGCCGAGCGGCACACGGTTTCCGCGCTGCACGGTACCGGGGTGGGCGATCTTCTGGACGCGGCGGAGCGGGCCTACCGGGCGGCAACCCGCGACCTGCCGACGGCTGATCTGACGCGGGTGCTAGAAGACGCCGTGCGCGAGCATCAACCGCCGCTGATTCGCGGCCGCCGCATCCGGCTGCGCTACGCGCACCAGGGTGGGCGCAATCCGCCCGTCATCGTCATTCACGGCAAACAGACCGAGCGGCTGCCCGAAGCGTATCGGCGCTATCTGATCAAACGCTTCCGCAAGGCATTTCGCCTCGACGGCACGCCGGTGCGTTTGGAGCTCAAGACCGGCGAGAATCCCTTCAAAGGCCGCCGCAACAAGCTCACGCCGCGGCAGGAGCGCAAACGCAGGCGGCTCATGAAGTTCGCGAAGCGACGCTGAACCCCGAGACGGAGCCAGTAGCGCCTAGGCGTTAGAATGGCGGCTAAGCAAAAAGGGATAGACGTGTGAGCGCAACGAAAACGGTACGGGTCGAGGGTCGATTCCCGATGCACCGCGGGGGCTTCCTCGAGGCGCCGACCATCGCGTACGAAACCTGGGGGACTCTCGCGGGCAGAGGCGACAACGCCATCATCCTGTTCACCGGGCTGTCGCCCTCGGCGCATGCGGCATCGTCGGCGGAGAATCCGGCGGCCGGCTGGTGGGAGGAGATGATCGGCTCCGGCCTGCCGCTCGACACCGATCGGTACTTCATCATCTGCATCAATTCGCTCGGCAGCTGCTTCGGTTCGACCGGCCCGGCATCGATCGATCCGGCGACCGGCAGGCGCTATCGCCTGAGCTTTCCGGTGTTGACGCTCGAGGACGTCGCCGAAGGCGGTTACGAGGTCGTCAAAGCACTTGGTCTCGAGAAGATCCACACGACGATCGGCTGCTCGATGGGAGGAATGAGCGCCCTGGCGTTTTGCGTCCGCCATCCCGAGCTCGGCGGATCGCTGCTGTCCATTTCCGCCGCCACGCGGGCGCTGCCCTTTGCCATCGCCGTCAGGTCGCTGCAGCGCGAGATCATTCGTCGCGATCCCAAGTGGAGCGCCGGCAACTACGATCCGGACGATCCGCCGATCGTCGGCCAGCGCCTGGCGCGAAAGCTCGGCATGATCACGTACCGATCAGCCGAGGAATGGGAGCAGCGCTTCGGTCGCGAGCGTACGTCGGCCGAGGGCAAACCGGGCGACGCGTTCTGCGGTGAATTCGCCGTCGAGTCGTATCTCGAGGCGCAGGCGAATCGCTTCGCAGGTCAATTCGATCCGAATTGCTATCTGTATCTGTCGCGCGCCTCGGATCTCTTCGATCTCGCCGAGCACGGTGGGTCTCTGAAGTCCGGTTTTGGCATGCTTCGCCTCGAGCGTGCGCTCGTGATCGGTGTGCGCACCGACATCCTGTTTCCGATCCACCAGCAGGAGGAGCTGGCCGCCGGACTGGCCGCGGTCACGAAGGACGCCGAGTTCGTGCGGCTCGACTGCCTCAAAGGCCACGATTCCTTCCTCGTGGAAATGGACGCTTTCCGGCCCGTCATCAGCCGCTTTCTCGCCTAAGCGGGAGGCGATCGATCTCGGTTGAACGGTCTATTGCGGCTCTAAGAGCAGCGCCGGGTCGACCGCGGTGCCCGTGAGGTAGGCGCCGAAATGCAGATGCGGCCCCGTGACTCGACCGGTCGCACCGACGATCCCGAGCGGTTGCCCGGCCTCGACTCGCTGTGCCTCGATGACGTCGATCCGGTCGAGATGGCAGTACAGCGTGATGAATCCCTGGCCGTGATCGACGATGACGGTGTTGCCGTTGAAGAAGTAGTCGCCGGTGGCCGTAACGACGCCGGCGCGCGGCGCGACGACGACGGTGCCCCGATCGGCGGCGATGTCCATGCCGCTGTGCGGCGAGCGCGGCTGATCGTTGAAGAAGCGCCGAAAGCCGAAGCTCGGGCTGCGCCGTCCCGGTACCGGCGCCGCGAGCGTCAGCGAATCGACCTCGACATCACGAAAGCGCTCGAGTGCCGCATCGATAATGCGCCGCTCACTCCAGATTCGATCGAGCTGCGACTGATCGGGTTCCACATAGCTGCGCTCGACGGTAAGGCGTTGCTCCCGATAGCGGTGCGGGATCACGTCGAACTCGAGCTCGCGCTCGCTGCCGTCCGCCGCGATGACGGTCAGCTTTGCAGGACCAACGGGATGGCTCAGCGGTATCCCGACGACCGCATACCACCGACCCCGTTCTCGGATCAGCATCGTCGGGCTGTCGCCGAAGCGGACGTCCGGTCGCAGGTCGTCGTCCGCCACGGCGATGACCGCAATGCCGCCCGGTTTCGGCATGCTATCCGGTAGTGCATAGGCCGCGGGCGCCGCCGACAACAAAAGACCCATGAGCACGCCGTTAGGCCGCATCGTCGTCCTCGGAGGTGCGATCGACGGTAGCGGCGATCCGGCCTCGCGCGAGGCGCGCCTCGATTGTGCTGCCGGGGTCGACGGCTGCGGCATCCGTCAGCACTCGTCCGCTGTCCTTATCGGTGACGATCGCGTAGCCGCGCTCCAGGGTCGCGAGCGGGCTGACGGAATCCAGTGCGCGCTTGGCCAGTCGCAGCCGAGACTTGAGCCGCTCGACGTTGCGCGAACCGGCCGCCCGATGACGCTGCCGGAGCGTCGCGAGCGTCAGCTTGAGCAGCCGCACGCTGGCATCCGGTGCCTTACGCAGCAGCCGGGAGCGGGCCGCGTCCAGGCTGCGTGCGCGCACGGTCAGATCGTGGCGCATGGCGGCGCCGAGCGCACGGCCGAGCGCCCCGAGCCGCTCGGCCTGGCGCTTGACCTTGCTCGCCGGGCTTGCCGCCCAAAGTCTGCGGCTGAGCCAGTCGAGCGACTGGCAGCGGTCGTTGACCGCGCGATGCATGAGGTTCGCCATACGCCTCAACGATAGCGTTATGCCGCGTTGCCATTCCGCTTGTTCCGGGACGGCTATCTCCGCGGCGCCCGAGGGCGTCGGCGCCCGCCAATCGGCAACCAGGTCCGCGATCGTGACGTCCACCTCGTGGCCAACGGCGCTGATGATCGGGATCGGCGAGCGGGCGATGGCGCGCGCCACCGGTTCCTCGTTGAACGCCCAAAGGTCTTCGAGCGAACCGCCGCCGCGAGCCACGATGAGAACATCGCATTCGGCGCGGCGAGCCGCCGTTGCGAGCGCCGCGACGAGCTCCGCCGTCGCGGCGGCACCCTGCACCGACGACGGGTAGACGATCACGGGAACCGAGGGAAAGCGACGCTTCAGCACGGTCAAGATGTCCCGCAGGGCGGCGCCGCTCGGCGACGTAATCACGCCGATGCGCCGCGGCAGCGCCGGCAGCGGCCGTTTCAGCCCCTCGTCGAACAGGCCCTCGGCATCGAGCTTCTTCTTGAGCGCCTCGAAACGGCGCCTGAGCTCGCCTTCCCCGGCGGGCTCGAGCCGCTCGACGATGAGCTGATAGTCGCCGCGCGGCTCGTACAGACTCACGCGGCCGAAGGCCAACATCAGGGCGCCGTTTCGAAGCTCGATGCCCGGGCCGCGCTGCCGCTGTCGAAACCACGCGCAGCGTAGCTGGGCGGCTTCGTCCTTCAACGTGAAGTACACGTGACCCGACGCCGGTCGCGCCAGATTGGAGACCTCGCCCTCCACCCAGAGCTTCGAGATGCCGCTCTCCAACAGGCGCCGCGCGCGGCGATTCAGCTCGCTGACGGTGATTGGCGCCTGGCTGGCGGACTCGGCAACCACATTCTCCATCGGGCGAGTATAGCGAAGCCGCCCAGGCCTTGGTCCGGCCGGCGCCGCGAAGATTTTGTCGAGTTGCCGTTTACCGCCAATTCACGGCCGCGTAAAATTGACCGTTTAACTTCGGCCGGCCAGGCCGGATCGACGAGGAAGCGGATCGCATGCGTGTAGCCAAAGAAGCACTGACCTTCGACGACGTACTCCTGCAGCCGGACTACTCCGAGATCCTGCCGCGCGAGGTCGACTTGACGACGCCGCTGACCGCCGAGATTAGCCTGAGGATCCCGATATTGTCTGCAGCAATGGACACCGTGACCGAGTCGCGGTTGGCGATCGCTCTGGCGCAGGAAGGC
>JBFGFX010000146.1:0-8884 GCA_041579335.1 Woeseiaceae bacterium
GCACTACCGGGCGGTCGCCGGCGGTCGCGGCGAAATGGCGAACGCGGCGCGCGCAGATCTGGCCCGGATCGACATCGCGCAGAATCCCGGCAGCTACGTGCTGCGCCGCTGCGACGCCGGCAGTGACGGCGACCTCGTGGTGTCCGTCAAGAACGACACGACGCTGACCATCGACCGAATCGTCGTCGTCATCGACTACACCGACTCCGCTGGCCGGCCGGGGCGGCTGGAACGGGTGCTGAATCAGCGCCTCGGTCCCGAGCAGGTTGCGAGCCTACCGACCGGCCTGGGACCGTACCTGCCGGGCAGTGCCTGTCCGGCGACCGTCGTGTCGGCGCGGGTGGTCGACTGATGGCCGTCCGGGGAGCCCGTGCCTGCACGGTCCTCCTGGCTGCGCTGCTGGCGGGCGGGTCGATGGTGGCCCCTGTGGCCGCAGCCGATGACGACGTCATGAATGCCGAGATCGATTTCCTGTTGGACGAGGTCGGGCACAGCGGCTGCGTGTTCGTTCGCAACGGCAAAGAGCATGCCGCGCGCGCCGCGCGTGACCACCTGCAGATGAAACGCAAGCGGGGCCGGCGCTACTACGACAGCGCCGAGGAGTTCATCGACAGGATCGCAAGCCGCAGCTCGATGAGCGGCAAGGACTACCGCATCCGCTGCGGCGAAGCCGAGCAAAGCGCGAACGCCTGGTTCAACGCGGCGCTGGCCCGCTACCGAGCGGCCGACGATCCTTAAGTCGTAGGAGCAACTTCAGGCGCGACCGCGCGCGATTTGCGCGCGATGATCGCCCGTCAGGACGGGCTCCTACAAACGAATTCAGTTGCTGGCGATGCTGTCGCGCTCCTCCAGCAGCCGTTCCATCTCGTCCATGACGGCGTTCATCTTCGCAACGACGGCCCTGTAAGGCGCAGGCTTCGCGAGGTCGACGCCGGCTTTCAACAGGATGTTGTACGGGTAATCGGAACCGCCTGCACGCAGCAGATCCTTGTAGTTCTCGACACCGGCTCGGCCCTCTTCCTTGATCTTAGCGTACAAAGCGGTGCCGGCCGTCTGCGACGTCGCGTACTGGAACACGTACATGTTGTAATAGAAATGCGGGACGAACATCCACTCGTTGGTGTACAGCTCGTCGATCAGGACGACGTTGTCGTCGTGACCGTGGTAGCGCTTCAAGATCCCGCCGTAGATCTCGGAGATGCGCTCACCGGACAGGGCTTCGCCGCGCTCCGCGGCCTCGTACAGCGCAAGCTCAAATTCGGCAAACATCGTCTGGCGAAAGAACGTGCCTCGCATGCTCTCGAGGCCGAAGCCCAAGTAGTACAGTTTCTCCTCGATCGTCTCCGCGTTCTCGGTCATGTAGTCCTGCAAGATCAGCTCGAGCGAAGTCGACGGTATCTCTGCCAGAAACGTCGTATAGCTCGCGGTTTCGAAGGGCTGCGCCTGCTTGGCATACAGCGTGTGCATCGCGTGCCCCCACTCGTGGGCGAATGTCGACAGCGACTCGTAATCGTCGTTGTGGTTGAGGAGCACGTAGGGATGAACATCGTACGCCCCGCGATTCATGTAAGCGCCCGAGCGCTTGCCTCGCTGTGGATAAACGTGCATCCAGCGTTGCTCGATCGCGTTTCGCTGCATGCTTACCCAGTCCGCGCCGAGAATCGTCATCGCGTCCAGCGTAATCTCTTTGGTCGCCTCGATATCGAATTCCTTGTCGAGCGCGACCAGCGGCGGATAGATGTCGTAATAGCGCATCTGCTCGACGCCGAGCATGCGTGCGCGCAGGCGAAAATACCGATGCAGCGTCGGCAGGGCTTTATTGACCTCCGCGACCAAGGTCCGATAGACCTCGGGCGGCAGGTTGTCCTGAAACAGCTCGCGATGCAGGACGCTGTCGTAGTTTCGGGCTCTAGCCAGCGAGACCTGCGTCTGAATGTGTGAGTTCAGAATCGAGCCGACGCTGTTCCGATAGTCCAGCCACTTACCCCAGAACGTGTCGAACACGAGCTTACGGTCGTCGCGGTTCTCGCTCGCGCGCCAGCGGCTGTACCCCTGTGAATCGATGCGATGGGTCTTGCCTGTCGAGAGCTGGACTTCCGGCCACGGGATGTCCGAATTGGCAACGATACTGTAGATGTTGTTCGGGGCGCCGAACGTCTGCGAGAAGTAGGCGAGCGTCGCTTCCGCCTCCTCGCCGAGCGTATGCGGTGCATTGCGCAGCGTGTCATCGAGCTGATACGCGAACGGCGCCAGACGCTCGTCCTCCTTCAGATACGCGTCGATCACTTCCTTGCCGACGGCCAGTATTTCGGGCTGGACCCAGGCGGTCGCCTCCGAGAATCGCGCAAACATGATCCTTCCGAGCTCGCGGCGCTCCTGTGTGTCGGTGACGCGGAGATCCTCATCGGCGGCGAGGCTCGCGTAGGCGAAAACCCGGGAGGCGTCTTTGCTCGTATTCGAGATCAGCGACAGCGCTTCGAATAGGGATTCGGCGCTATCGCCCAGCGTGCCGCGCCGCGCTTCGATCTCCTCGAGGCTGGCGAGGACATCCTCGCGGGCCTTGTCCCATTCGTCGAGGGACGGATACAGCTCGGTGAGGTCCCAGGTGTAACGAGGATCGACGGCCCCGGTCTCCTGCGCGGTGGCCGCTCCACCGAGCGACAGCAGCAACGCTGCGATCCCGACTACGCATGCGCCATACGATTTGCAGAGCATTCTTTCTCCCCGCCTGTGCGGTTAAGAGTCTTTAGACAGCGCGACCGGAAACAGTTCTGATGAATTCTGCCCACATGTATTCGCAACGGTCCGCGGTGGGGAACCATTATCGATGTGCGTTCAATCCGTTTGCGCCGGCGCATTATGCCAGCTACCGCGGAACCGTGCGGCACTCCGAGTGATCAAAACATGGACGGCGGCGTGCTAGACTCAAATAAGAATTTTAAGGGTATCAAAGCAGTGCACAGGTTCATTCGGGAGCTACGGCGCCGGGAGGTATTCCGTAGCGCCGGTCTCTACGTCGGAATCAGCTGGATCGCGATCGAAGCGGCGAGCATTCTGCTGCCCACGTTCGGCGCGCCCGAATGGATGCTGCGTGGACTGATCATCTTGGCGATCATCGGTTTCCCGGTGATGCTGGTGCTTGCCTGGGTCTACGACGTCACCGACCGCGGCGTCGAGGTGCAGGGCGAAGCGACGGACACCGTCGTGGTACCGTTCGGCGGCCGCAAGGCGGACTTCGTCGTCATCGGCGTTTTGAGCGTCGCGCTGATCTTCTCGGTGTATCTGCATGTTCGCGATCGTGCGGATCAGCCAGTCGCGCTTGAGCCCGTGAGCGTTCTCATCGCAGATTTCGACAATCGAACCGGGGATTCGGTGTTCGACGGATCACTCGAACAGGCGCTGCAGATCGGCATCGAGGGCGCAGCGTTCGTGACCAGCTATCGGCGTGATGCGGCCAAAGAGGTGGCCGGGCAACTTGACGGCGGTGCGGTACTCGATGCCTCGACGGCGAGGCTGGTCGCGGTGCGCGAAGGCATCAAGCTGGTACTCGCGGGATCGATCACGGCCGATGGCGCCGGCTACGAGCTCGCGGTCAGCGCGCTGGAACCGCACGAAGGCGAGGTCGTCGCAGAGGCGGACACCGCCGCGGCAAGCAAGCTCGAGGTGTTGACCGCGATGGAGCGGATCGCAAACGATCTCCGCAGGCAACTGGGCGACGATTCCGTGGAGCGCGGAGCGGGCTACGCAGAGACTTACACCACGAGCTCGCTCGAGGCCGTCCGGGAGTATGACCTAGCGCAGTCCCTGCAGCGGGGCGGCGAGCTGGAGCGGGCACTCGAGCATTACAAACAGGCGATCGAATACGATCCCAAATTCGGCCGGGCCTATTCCGGCTGGGCCATTGCCGCTCGCGATATGGGGCTGATGGAAGAATCCGAGCTCGCCTGGAAAAAGGCCCTCCCGCTCGTTGGCACGATGACCGAGCGCGAGCGGCTGCGGACGCTGGGTATCTATTACTACAGCGTGACCCGAAATTATCAAAAGGCGATCGAGACCTACGAGACGCTCGTCGAGAAGTATCCCGCCGACACGGTGGGCCACAACAACCTCGCCGTGAGTTATTTTTCGGCGCTCGATTTCCAGAGCGCGCTCCGCCAAGGGCGCCGTGCGCTCGACATCTATCCGAACGACCTGCTCACAAGCTCGAACTACGCGCTCTACGCGATGTATGCGAGCGACTTCGATACCGCGGTAGCCGAGGCGGAGCAGCTGATGGAGCGCGAGCGGGTCTACTTCAAAGCCTGGCTGCCGGTCGCGATGAATGCGATCGCCAGCGGGGATCTCGAGGGCGCTAGACGGTCGTACCGCGACATGGCGCAGGCCAGCGCACGCGGCGCGTCGACGGCGAACCTCGGGCTCGCGGATATCGAGCTATTTGCAGGCAACTTCGAGGCGGCGCGCGAGATTCTCGTAGCGGGCATCGCCGCGGACGAGAAGAGCGGCAGCCGATACGTAATGGCCGTCAAACACCTGGCGCTCGCGGACGCGCTCTCCGCGCTCGGCGACCGCGACGGGGCGCTGGAGGCCGCGGCGCAAGGGTTGGCGTTGACCGAAGCCGATGCGGTAGCGGTACCTGCCGCGCTGCTGAATATCGGAGCCGGAAACGCCGCGGCGGCGACACCCATCGCAGAGGCGCTGGGTGCCAGACTTCAGCCGCAGTCTCGCGCGTATGCGGAGCTGATCAGAGCCGTGCAGCAGCTCGAAGAGGGCCGTCACGTCGAGGCGATCGACACGCTGACTGCGGCGATATCGCTCGCCGACCTCTGGTTGCTGCGCTTCTATCTGGGCCGTGCCTATCTCGAAGGCGGCTTTCACACCGAGGCGCTGGATGAATTCATGGCGCTCAAGGAGCGCCATGGCGAAGCTACCGCCCTATTCCTCGACGATCTGCCGAGCTACCGCTATGCTGCCACGTTGCCGTACTGGCTGGCACGCGCGCAGGACGGTCTCGGTATGTAGCGGCTGCACTACTTCTTCAGCTGCTCGCAGAACGCACTCGCGTCGCTGCCCGGGGGCGAGACGACAACCCGGTACCAGCCGGCCACCAGCGGCGTCTGCCAGTTGAGGCGCCAGCTGAAGTCGGAGAAGGAAAAGCGGATGTCGCTGTTACCGGCGTCTTCCGCCGCCATGCCGTCGCCGAGGCCCGAGCTGACGCCGCCGCAGTCGCGCTCCGGGAACGGGCCGAACCACGCGACCATCGGCGAGAACGACGACGAATCGATGCGCTCGCCGGTCGTCGGATCCTCGTAATGCCAGTCGATTGCCGCCGTGCTGCCGGTGTTGATGTTGCCTTTAAGGTCCTGGATGACGGTCACATAGGCGAAACTGACGATGACGTCGAAGCTCGCCGAGCTTTGATTGCCGCTCGAGTCCGTGACCGTGCAAGATACCGTAGAGGTCGTATCGACCGGGAAATCGTACGGGCTGCCGACCGACATGCCGTCGACCAGACATTGAGGCGCGATGGCGCTGTCGGCATTATCGGTGACGCTGACGTTGGCGAGGAAATCGATCGACTCGAAGGTGCCTGTCGACGTCCTCTCGAGCGGCGATTCGGCGATCGTGACCACGGGCGCCGTGGTGTCCTCCACCAGGACGTCGAAGCCGACGCTCGGGCTCTCGTTTCCTGACGAGTCGAACGCCGAGCACGAGACCGGGGTCGTACCGAACGAAAAGTCGGACGTCCCGGCCGGCAAGCAGACGGCCGTGATCGTGCCTTCCACGGCGTCGGTCGCGCTGACCTCGAAGAGCGGCGGCGCGCCGGGAGGATGTACATAGCCGGAACCATCGTTCGCTTCGACCTCGAACGGGCTCGCCGGCACCGAGGACGGATCGATTGCCGGCGCTGACGAATCCGCTACCGACACGATGAACTGACCGACGGCCGCGTTGCCCGCGTCGTCCGTCGCAGTGCAGGTGACGGTCGTGTCACCGATCGGGAACAGCGTTCCGGAACCGACGGGGACGGCCGGGCTGAACGCCGTGCAGGTGACCGGCACGGCCGTCACCCCCAGGTCGGTGGCGGACGGATCCGGGATGAAGGTGACCGTGGCGCCAGCCGAACTCGCGGCGTCCGCGACGATACCCATTGGGATGGACAGTACGGGCGCCGTCGTGTCTTGCACCGTGATGTCGAAGCTCGCCTGGTCGGTCAGGCCAGCGTCGTCGGTCGCCGTGCAGGTGACCGTCGTCGTGGTCGGCCCCGGCGCCGTGAACGGCGCCAGCCCACCCGGGCCGACGGGCGCGCAGACGACATCGACATTCTGATCGACGACGTCAGTTGCCGTCGGCAGCAGGTAATTGAAGACGCTGCCGACCGGGTCGCCACGCTCTATCGTGGTGTCGCCCGGCACGCTGCCCGCGTCGATCGTCGGCGCGGACGAGTCCTCCACGCTGACGGTGAAATCGACGCTTGCCGTGATGCCGTTGCTCGCCGTCGCCGAACAGGAGATGGCGTTCGCGCCCAGCGGCACGACGGAGCCGAGCGCCGGACTGCAGTCGACCGGCACCACCTCGAACTCGCCTTTCGTGGCCGTGACGAGGTCGGCGGGCATCGTCGCGCCCAGCGGTCCTTCGGCCTCCAGGACCACGAGCTCACCATCTGCCACGTTGAAGACCGGCCGCGTCACGTCGCGGATGCTCTGCTCGCGATTCGTCGCGAGCTCGAACTCGCCGGTGTTGGCGATCTGCGAGGTCACCACATGCGAGATGACGTCGCTCGCGAGCTCCGGCGCGATGGCCTTGATCGTGTCCTGCCTGCCCAGGAACCGTATCGTGAGCGTCACGGATGCGCCGGGCGCGATGTAAAACGTGATCGAACCGAACCGGTTGTTGAAGATGTCCGGGATCAACAGATCCGACAGATTGAAATTGTTGGCCACGGCGACGATGCGGTTTTGCGGGATTTGCCGCGGCTCGCAGAACTGATAATCGTCGAACTCGGCCTGCTGCGAGACGATCAGCTGCGTCGCGACCTGGCCCTCTTCGATCAGCTGCAACACGAGCGGCGACGCGAGCGCGAAGTCGGCGACGTAGGGCGTTATGGCGTTACCCTGATTCGACACGGAGAAAGCGACGTCGAATTTCGAGACGAGCTCGCCTTGGGCCAGGTTCAGCGGGCTCAGATCGGGTTCGGCAATCTCCGGATTATCGAGATTATCGGCATCGACGAGCGTCGCGTTGAATATGTCCGGATTGAATATGTCCGGATTGAAGATGTCCGGGTTGAAGACATCGGGATTGAAGATATCCGGGTTGAAAATGTCCGGATTGAAAATGTCCGGATTGAAGATATCCGGGTTGAAGATATCCGGGTTGAAGATATCGGGATTGAAGATGTCCGGATTGAAAACGTCCGGATTGAAGATGTCCGGGTTCAGCACTTCCGGAGCAAACACGTCCGGGTTATGGATCTCGGCGACGTTGAGCGTGCCGTCCGGGTTCAGAAACGAGCCGGATTCCAAGGCGCCGTTCACGGTCAGTCGCTCGATCAGCTCGCCGGTCGCATCGTCGAGGACGTTCACCGTGACGGCATTGATAGCGGCATCCGAGACCACGAACAGCGCCACGGACACGCTCGATTGCGGCCCGACCGGTTCGGTGATCACCGTCACGGGCGGATCGGACTCCGAGAACGGCGGCGTGAACGGCAGCTGTTCCCAGGAGGCTCGGGCGAGCTCCGGCGCGCCGACCGGCTGATTGACGATCTCGAAGCGGAACGTCCTCGCAAACGAGCTCTCGTTGCGCGCCGCGAGCACGTAAGAGCGCTGGATCTCGCCGAGGTCCCTGTTCGGATTGAATACCCACGCGCTCGGCTCCGGTTCGATCCAGGCGGTGAATATGTCGGAGTCCTTGATCCGGTTGTTGATGGCCACGAACAGCTCGCCCGCGTCGAGCGGCGGTGTCGGCGCGCAGAAGCCCGCGCCCGGGTTGGAATCGTCGACGCCCTCCGCGCTCAGCTTACGCCCGCCCGGCAGCGGTTCCGGTCTCGCCGGCTCTGCCGGACCTTCGTCGATTCTCGCGCTGCCCGAGCCGGGGGCCGTCTTCTGATACGGCAATGCATCTTCCACGTTGCCGGCGTACAGATGCCCGCGCTGATTCCGCGCATCGGCCCAGACGGCGAGGAAGATGGGATCCTTCGTGGGATTGGCGGGGTCTATGCCCCGGTTGGACTCGTACAGGGGGGGGCCGTCCGGATCTGCGGGATTCGGCACGACGCGCAGCTCGACGGTCGCGAGGTCGATGTAGTCGCCCATGTAGCCGACGGTATTGCTCTTGTAGACCTTGAGGTGGAACGGGTTCGCGCCGGCTTCCCTGAGCTCGCCGTTGATCAGCGCGAGCTGATACTGAGACACGCGCACCGGTTCCGGGTCGGTAAAGACGGGGTTGCCGCCACCGTCGAGCTGAAACTGTCGGGTCATCACGTCCGCCGTACGCCGGAACTGCACGACCTCGGGCACCCCGTTGTTCAGCCGACCGAAGTTGAAATCCGCGAACAGCGGGAAGTTGACGAACGCATCGCGCGCCTCGAAGTCGCCGCGGGCTTCGAGAAAGGATATGGCCCTCGCGCTGTCGAGCACGGTGTCGTACCACAGTAGCTGGCAGAAGCCGAGCGAGCATTCGATCGTCGGCATGAATTGGAAGCCATGATCCTCTCGCGGCGCAACCGGCACCGGCGTCCCCCAGCTCTTGCCGTCCGCGGGCGACGTGACGAGCATGATCCGGGAATCGGAGGGATAGTCGAACGGCTCGGACAGGCAGCTACCGTCGGGTGCGAGGCGCCGCGCCGAGTAGGTGAGCGCAAAGAAATCGTCGTTGTTGCTGA
>JBFGFX010000147.1:0-8783 GCA_041579335.1 Woeseiaceae bacterium
CGGGCGACTGCCGACGACCCGCCGTCACAATCGAGGCGAGCGTGAGCAGCAGCATTACGATGCTTGCCGCGCCGCCGCCACCCGAACCGCCGCCCGACGAGGACGTATCGTCGTCGCTGATCGTCACGGTCGCACTCGAAACGGCGCCGATCGCGGCGCCCTGCGGGTTACTGAGGCTGACCGAAAACGTCTCCGCGTTCTCGCTAACCGCATCGTCGACGAGGTCGATGGCGATCGTCTTTGCGCCGCTCTCGCCGTCCGCCCAGCTCAGCGTGCCGGTTGCGGAGACGAAGTCCGAGCCCGCGCCGGCCGTTCCTCCGGTTGTCGAGAAATCCACGCTGGCCGGGCCCAGCGATCCACCCGTGCGCAGCACCGTCACCGTCGCCTGGGCCGCCGCTTCCGAAATCGTATAGCTCGATTGCGAGAACACGACGGCGCCGGCCGAAGTGTCGTCGTCGGCGATCTCGAGCGTCGCGGTTGCGATCTGCCCAAGCGTCGCGCCGTTGACGTTCGACAGCGTGAGCTGCAAGGTTTCGGTGGGCTCCTGATCTTGGTCGTCGACGATCGGAACGACGAACGTCTTGCTGCCGTTCTCTCCGAGCCCCCAGCTCAACGTCCCACCGGTCATGGCGAAGTCGTCTCCGGCGGTCGCCGTCTGTCCGGCCGCGCCGTACTCGACGGAGGCGCCGCCGACGCCGCCGGCGCGAACTACGGATATCGTCGCGGTTCCGCCGGCCTCGTCGACGGAATACATCCCCTGCGAGAATTCGATCGTGCCCGCGGTCGGCAATGTGTAGCTCGCCGTGACGTCGTAGCTCTTCGCCTGCTGATCGTAATTGACGACGACAGCGTGATAGGTGCCCGGCAGCGGATTCGTGAAAGACACGGTCTCGTTCGCGTCACCGCCGGCGCTGACGCTCGTATCCGAATCGACGTAGTAGTAGCCGGTACCGGACGCGTTCAGCGAGATCAGATACTGCGGCGATTCGCCGAAGCGGACGAGCAGGTCGACGTCGCCGGCGCCGGCGGTCGTCAGGTTGAGGTCGCTCGCGCCCGCGGGCACGTCGATGTGGAAGGCTTGGAACTCGTCCCAGTTGTTGCGCTGAATGCTCTGCGTGACGCTCTGTCCATTCCTGAGCGTGCCGACCTCGAGATAGAAGTAACGCGTCGGTAAGGTGCCGCTAGTCGACGATGTCGAGTCGAGCCGCATGAACAGCTGCTCGTTGCCCGTCACGGCATTCGACAGCGTTACGCTGAAGCCTGCGGTGGCCTGAGCGTCCTTGATGATATCGCCCACCACGACCGGCGTGACGTCGTTGACGATGATCATGCCGCTGTCGGGCGATGAAAGCGACGCGCTGACGCCCACTTCATCGGTCCAGACGTTCGTCAACGTGAGGTCCAGCCGCGCGGTTTCGCCCGGATCCAGTCGGCGATTGCCGTTGCCGGTGGCGGTATCGTCGATCGCGACGTCGGTGACCAGCAGCACGCCGCCCGGCGGGCCAGCAAGGGCTTTGTCGGCATCGAGACGGCCGGTCAGCACCCGTCCGGGAACGGCTTCATCGTCCTGCCCCGGCGTGACCGGGCCCAGCGCGTCTCGCCCTTCACTCGTGCCGTGAAGCAGATGCGCCTTGACCTGACGATAGTCGAGGGAGCCCGAGCTCTCGTACACCAGGGCAGCGACGCCGGCCGTATGCGGCGCCGAGAACGAGGTGCCGCTCACGGTCGCGTAGTTGTTTCCGTTCGACGTCGTCAGGATCAGATCGCCCGGCGCGGCGAGATGGACGCTCGCCGATCCCCACTGGCTGAATCCGGAGATGCGGTCGCGGCTGTCCGACGATGCTACCGAAAGGACGTTCGGCTGGTGCGCGTTCGACGGATGGTGGGTCGCGATATCGTTGTTTGCATCGGCATTCCCGGCCGACGCGATCATGAGGATGCCCGCCGCCTCGGCCCGGTCTATCGCCTGCGACAGCGACTGACTCGGCGCCGGGCCGCCGAAGCTCATGTTGATGATGTCGGCCTGCTGCGTGATCGCCTCGTCGATTGCCTCGACGATCGCGAAATAGGACAGGTCGACCTTGAGCGGCAGCAGATTCGTCTCCCAGACCGCGCCGGCGATGCCGATGCCGTTGTTGCCGCGAGCCGCCGCGGCGCCGGCGACCATCGTGCCGTGGAAGTCGTTTGCGTCGACCGGATTGGGATCGCTCGGGCCGTTCGTGCAGGGCCTGCTGCTGTTCGGCGACGCGAAGCACCTGCCGGTCGTCATCACGTTCGCGAACAGGTCGACGTGCGTCGTCTCCATCGAGTCATCGATGATCGCGATGATCATGGACGGCGCCGCCGACTGCGTATCCCACGCCGCTACCAGGTTCATGTCCGCGCCCGCATGACCGAGCCCGAACGGCGCGTTCAGTCCGTTGTTGTCCTTGGACCACTGCTGCGCGAAATCCAGGTCGTTCGGCGTGGCCCACAGATTCGACGTGAAGTTCGGCTCGGCAAACTCTATGCGCGCATCGGCTTCGAGCAGCGCGACGGCGACGGCGAGGTCATTGTCATCGGTGATTCCAACAACGTCGATCTGAGCCGTGTCCGCAAAATCGAGGATCGTGCCGCCGAGTCCGGCAAGGATCTGCTCGATAACCGACGGCGGCACTCCAGGCTCGCGCTTGACCAGGAGCTGCGCCGGCACGTGCGGCACCGTGTAGAGGGTTTGGGCGCCGCCAGTTGGTGCAACGGCCCACGACGGCGTCACGGAAAAAATCACAGCAAGGAAAACTATCGGCGCGGCTGCGCGAATAGGCAGTCTGAACGGCACAAGAAACTCCACCCCAACGCGAAGGGCCTCACTATGGCATCAATCGATCACGAGAACCGTGATCGGCGGCGCAGATCGCCCGTCAGGACGCACTGCTACGGGTTGCGCGATCTGCGTGTAGGAGCCCGCCCCGGCGGGCGACAGGTCGCGCGTCAGGACGCGCTCCTACGGAAGGACCCGGTCGAGCCGCTCCAGGAAGTACTCGGCGTCGGCGCGCGAGAACGGCAGCGGCGGCCTGAGCTTCAAGATGTTCGCATCGGGACCGATCGAGCCCGTCAAGACGCCGCGATCGCGCAGCCCGTTGACGACTTTCGTGGTCAGCTCGGTCGCCGGTGTCTTCGCTTCTCGATCCGTCACGAGCTCGAGCGCCAAGAAGAGCCCCGTACCGCGCACGTCGCCGATGCAGTCGCGCATCTCGGCGAGCCGCCATAAACCGTCGACGACGTATCGGCCGACCTCGAGCGCGTTCTGCTGCAAGCGTTCGTTCTCGATGACATCGAGCACCGCGAGACCCGCCGCGCACGAAACCGGGTTGCCGCCGAACGTGTTGAAGTAGTTGCCTCTGTCGCCGAAGTCCTCCACCAACTCACGGCGGGCAACGACGCCGGAGATCGGATGGCCGTTGCCCATCGGCTTGCCCATCGTGACGATGTCGGGCACGAGCTCGTCGGCCTCGAAACCCCAGAAGTTGGTGCCGATGCGGCCGAACCCCGGCTGTACCTCGTCCGCGACGAACACGGCGCCCGCGTCACGAACGATCTCGGCGACCTTGCGCAAATAGCCTTTCGGCGGCGCGACGACGCCGCCGCTCGAGACGATCGTGTCGATGATGAACGCCGCCGGCTTGATGCCGCGGCTCTTCAACAAATCGATCGCCTCGTGAGTGTGTGCCGCGTAGCGTTCCCCGGCGTCTTCGCCGCGGTGCTGGCCTCGGTAGGCGTCCGGCACCGGCACCGTGACCACGTACGGCGGCCTCTCTTTCGCGGGAATGTCGGACGTCGTGATCTCGAAAATCGCCTTGGTGTTGCCGTGATAGGCATAGCTCGTGACGATCAGGCCTTCGCCGCCGGTCGCCGTCCGCGCAATCCTGAGCGCGAGCTCGTTCGCTTCGCTGCCGGTGCAGCAGAACATCGCGGTGTCGAGCTGCGGTGGAAACCTGTCCAACAGGCGCTCTGCATAATCCAGCACCTTGTCGTGCAGGTAGCGCGTATGCGTATTGAGGGTCTTGGCCTGCTTACAGATCGCCTCGGCGACGTGTGGATGGCAGTGACCGACGTGCGGCACGTTGTTGTACATGTCCAGATACTTGTTGCCGTCGGCGTCGTATAGCCACACGCCCTTGCCCCGCACGAGATGTACCGGGCTGTCGTAAAAGAGCCGGTAGGCAGGACCGAGCAGGCGCCTCCTGCGTTCGATCAGGTTCGTATCCATAGTTCTCTCAAGCGAGTCCGACGCTCTTGCGCAGTCGGTCGACGACGTCGTCGCAGGGTAGATGGCTTAGCCGAGTGAGCATGCGCCGCGCGACCGGTTCGCTGCGCAGAATGTAGGACTTGTTCTCCGGATATCGCGTCGCGCGCCAGTGGGTGATGAGTATCGTCATTGTAGAACGTGTCAGCAGCAAATCGAACAGGAGCTCGATCTCGGTCTCGGTGATGGGTTCGACCGCGTGGTAGGCGCTGACAAAGCGGACCACGTCATCGAGCGGGTCGTCTGCATCGAGCAGCAGATAGGCGCAAGCAATCGCCACGTCCGCGATAAGCGGCGCGCGCACAATGTCTCCGAAATCGATCACTCCCGCGACGACGCTGGCATCGTCGGGGTCGACCAGGACGTTGCTGAGATTCATGTCGTTGTAGATCACCTGCCAGCGCAGCGAGTCGAAGGCGGGGAGCAACGTCGAATCGAAGACGTCGAGGCGCCGCTCGCAGATTCGCCGCAGGTCGGTATTCGCGACGCAGCCGAGCAGCTCGCGTAGCGCTGCCGCGCGCTTCAGGTCCCAGAGCAGCGCATGGCCGGAGGCCGGATGATCGTAGCCGCAGAGCGCCTGACCGAGCCGGGCCAGGCAGCCGCCGAGCGTTGCGGCAGAACCCGCCGCTCGGCCGACGTGCTGCAGCGGCACGCCATCCAGCCAGGTAAGCACCCGCACGCGATGGCGGCGGCCGTCTTCTGCCCTGATGTCGAACGCATCGTTGCCCTCGGCGTCGCGCACGAGCCGCGGCACCGGAAACTCGGGCGCGACCTTGGCCAGGTGCAGCAGTGCGCCGATCTGAAAGTCGGTGATCGCGGGATCTTCGGCGGAGTTTGCGATCTTGAGGACGAAGCGCCGATCTTCGGCGGTGGTGACGAGGAAGTTTTGATCGCGCTCGCTCGTGAGCGGCTCGAGCTCGCCGCCGAGGTTGTAGTGGCGCTCTAGAATCTGCGCGGCGGCTTCCCCCGTCAAGGCCGGCGGCGGCGTCGTCAGGACCTCGAACGGATCGTCGTTCATCGTCATCGAACGAGATCATCGCAGATCTCGTTGATGCCGACCATCCACTCGCGAGCCGGATTTCGAGGTCTACGCGGCGTTCGCGTTATCATCGCGGAGGCGCGGCAGTAAGGTGTGGCCCGTCAGGACCAGGGCAATGGCGATGACACGCCGTGTCACTCGAGAGGAGGTGGTGAAGTGGTGACGCTGACACAGAGCTACATGACCGGCGAGGGCACGGGACAGCTCTTGTACGAGACGATCGCTAACTGCTTCGATCGCACGGCGAACGAGCACAGCGACGACCTCGCGCTGGTCGTACGCCACCAGAACGTCCGCTGGACATGGCGTCAGCTCAAAGCGCAGATCGATCGGCTCGCGACGGGCCTGCTGGCGCTCGGCATCTCGCCCGGCGACCGCGTCGGCATCTGGGGGCCGAACAGCTTCGAATGGGTGTTGACGCAGTTTGCGACGGCGAAGGTCGGCGCGATCATGGTGTGTATCAATCCGGCCTATCGCCTGTTCGAGCTCGAGTACGCGCTGAACAAGTCGGGCTGCTCGGCGCTGATCACGGCCGAGCGCTTCAAGACCAGCGACTATCTCGGGATGATCGCCAAGCTCGCGCCCGAGGTCGCCGACGCCGAGCCTGGACAGCTCAGGTCCGAGAAGCTGCCGTCGTTGCGCACCGTCATCCGCATGGGCGTCGAGGATGGCCCGGGCATGTACGGCTTTCCGGCCGTCTGCGAGATGGGCGGCGACGCCGAGTCCCAACGCCTTGTGGAGCTCGAGACCGAGCTCCGGCCCGACGATGCGATCAACATCCAGTTCACGAGCGGCACGACCGGCGCTCCTAAGGGCGCGACCTTGAGCCATGCCAACATCCTGAACAACGGTCTCATCGCCGGCGACGCTATGCGGCTGACGCCGAAAGATCGCGTCTGTATCCCGGTGCCGCTGTACCACTGCTTCGGCATGGTCATCGGCGTGCTCGCCTGCATCACGCACGGGGCCGCGATGGTGTTCCCTGGCGATGCCTATGACCCGATCACGACGCTCGAGGCCGTGCAGGCGGAGCGGTGCACGGCGCTGCACGGCGTGCCGACGATGTTCGTCATGGAGCTCGATCATCCAGAGTTCAACGAGTTCGATGTCTCGAGCCTGCGCACCGGGGTCATTGCGGGCGCGCCCTGTCCCGAGGAGCTCATGAAGCGCATCATCAAAGACCTGCACATGCACGAGGTGTTGATCGCCTACGGCCAGACCGAGCTGAGCCCGATCAACCACATGACGCTGCCCGACGACACGCTCGAGAACCGCACCCAGACCGTCGGCCGACCGATCCCGCACATCGAGGTCAAGCTCGTCGATAAAGACGATCGGGTCGTTCCGATCGGCGAAGTTGGCGAGATCTGCACGCGCGGCTACTCGGTGATGAAAGGCTATTGGAACGATCCCGAGAAGACCGAGGAGGCGATCGTCGATGGTTGGCTGCATTCCGGCGACCTCGGCACGATGGACGAGCGCGGCTACGTGAAGATCACCGGCCGCATCAAAGACATGATCATTCGCGGCGGCGAGAACATCTACCCGCGCGAGATCGAGGAGTTCCTGTACACGCATCCGAAGATTTCCGAGGCGCAGGTGTTCGGCGTGCCCGACGAGCGCTGGGGCGAGGAGGTCTGCGCCTGGATTCAGCTCAAGGACGGCGAGACCGCGACCGCAGAGGAGATCAAGGAGTTCTGCAAGGACAACATCACGCACTTCAAGATCCCGAAGCACATCCGCTTCGTCGACGAGTATCCGATGACCGTCACGGGCAAGATCCGCAAGATCGACATGCGTGCCGCGATGATCGAAGAGCTCGATCGCTGAAGTCGGGGTCGGCTTCTATCTCACGTCAGCCACGGCAGCGCGAGGGTCGCGAGGCCCAGCACCAGGAAGAAGCCGCACATGTCGGTGACGGTCGTCAGCACCGGGCCCGACGCGACCGCAGGATCCGCTCGAAAGCGTTTGAGCAGCAGCGGCACGGTACCCCCGATCGACACGGCGATGACCGTGTTGAGGCCGAGAGCGAGCCCGACGACGGCGCCGAGCAGCGGATTGCCTTGCCACAGATAGGCGGCAATCGACAGCAGGACGCCGAGCGCGCAGCCGTTCAGCAGGCCGACCGATACCTCCTGCCACCACACCCGCAGGACGTCGCGCGGCTCCACGATGCCGAGCGTCAGCTCCCGCAGGCTGACGGCGACCGCCTGGTTGCCCGAGCAGCCGCTCATGTCGGATACGATCGGCAGGAACACGGCGAGCGCGATCACCGCGCTCACGGTGTCCTGGAAAAAAGCGATGACGCTGGCCGCGATGATGTTCAAGAGGATGTTGACGCTCAGCCAGGACAGCCGCCGCCGTGACCGTAAGAAGACTGGCATCGCACGCAGCTCTTCACCGCTGACGATACCCTGCACTTTCAGCTGGTCGCTCTGTGCCCGCTCGGCGATCGCTTCCTGGACGGCGCGGCGCCGCACGCGGCCGACGAGACGGCCGCTGTCGTCGGCGACCGGGACTCCGAGCGTTTCGTATTCGTCGAAGTGCTCCTCGAGCTCGTCGAGTGACGCGTCGGCAGGCATCGTGCGCACGTCCCGGGCGAGCGATGCGAGCAAGACGTCCGGCGAGGCCAGTAGCACGTCACGAATCTCCACGGCACCGGTCAGCCGGCCGGCGCTGTCGAGAAGCAGCAGCCGACTCGGAAGCTGCTCGATTTCGAAGCGCCGACGCCGGAGATCGTTCAAGAAATCCCGCACCCGAAGCGTGTCGCGATACGCGCACAGCTCCTGCTCCATGAGACCGCCGGCGACGTCGGCGGGATAGGAGATCAGGTCGCGGACGCGGCCCGCGATCGCCGGATTCATGACTTCGAGGATCGCCTCGGCGTCGTCCTCGTCCATCGAGCCCAGCAGGTCGGCGCCTTCGTCACTCGGCAGCTCATCGACGATGTGCGCGGCCTGCTCGGCATCCAGGTGCTCGATCAGGTCCGCGGCGTGCGCATCCGGGATGTCGTCCAAGAGCTCGGCCGCGTAGTCCGGCGACACCAGCGACAAAAGGCGCTGCTGATCGTCGGCATTCAGCCGGAACAACACGCGGACGGTCTGATCGGGCGGCAGGTTCGCCAACAACGATTCCGTGGCCGGTCTGTCGCGGTTGTCCAAGTGCTCGCGCAGCCTCTCCCAAGGGGGCGCTTCGTTTGTCTGTGTCACGGTCGTCGCCTCCGACGTCGAAACATCGTCGTGTCGCGGAATGTGCCCGCCGTGCAACGCGGAATCAAGTACGGGCGTGAAACGCGGATGTTGCGCTTGGAAGTGTGCGCCCGGCACCCGGCGGTAACCGACCGCAATCTACGTAATCAATTGATTTTTCATCATTTATTTTTGTTGACACGCGGCCGCGCTGGATTATATTTCGCGCAAGATAGACGCTGATTGGAAAGACTTTCGGGCCGCAGAAAAC
>JBFGFX010000148.1:0-8768 GCA_041579335.1 Woeseiaceae bacterium
GCCGCGGGCTTTTCAGTCGGCAAGCGCTGCGAGCTGGTCGGCCTGGTACTCGCTGGTCAGCGGCTCGATCACCTGCGCGAGGTCCCCGGCGAGGATTTCGTCGAGTTTGTACAGGGTCAGATTGATGCGGTGGTCGGTCACGCGTCCCTGTGGGAAGTTGTAGGTCCGGATGCGTTCCGAACGGTCGCCGCTGCCGACCTGCAGCCGGCGCTGTTCGGCCTGCTCCGACTGCCGCGCGGCGAGCTCGACGTCGAGCAACTTGGCCTGCAGCAACGACATCGCGCGGGCGCGGTTCTTGTGCTGCGAGCGCTCGGCCTGGCATTCGACGACGATGCCGCTCGGCAGGTGCGTGAGCCGCACCGCAGAGTCGGTCTTGTTGACGTGCTGGCCGCCGGCGCCCGAGGCACGATACGTGTCGACACGCAGATCGGCGGGACTGATTTGGATCTCCTCGACCTCGTCGGGTTCCGGCAGCACGGCGACCGTGCAGGCCGAGGTGTGAATGCGACCCTGCGACTCGGTGGTTGGAACACGCTGCACACGGTGCGCGCCCGATTCGAACTTCAGCCGCGCGAAAATGCCGCTGCCGGTAATGCGACAGACGATTTCCTTGTAGCCGCCGTGCTCACCGTCGCGGGCGGAGACGACCTCGAGTCGCCATCCTCGCGCTTCGGCGTAGCGCGCATACATGCGAAACAGGTCGCCGGCGAAAATGGCGGCCTCGTCGCCGCCTGTGCCGGCGCGGATCTCCAGGTAGATGTTGCTGTCGTCGCGAGGATCCGGCGGGATCAACGACTTCTGGAGCTCGCTCAGGAGCGCCTCGCGCCGCTCGGTCAAGGCGGCAAGTTCCTCTCTGCCCATCTCCCGCACGGCTTCGTCATCGTCATCCGCCATCTCCTCGGCGGCGGCGATGTCACCGCAGAGCGTTTCATACTCAACGAACAAGGAGATGATCGGTTCCAGCCGCGAGTATTCACGTGAGAGGTCGCGGAACTTGTTTTGGTCGCCGATCACGTCGCGGTCGGCCAACAGTCCAGCAATCTCCTCGAAGCGATCCCGCGTGCGCTCGAGACGATTGCGTATCGATTCCTTCACGTCTCAGCTCCTGTCGTCTTCCAGACCGAACAGGTCGCGGACGGCTTCGACGAAGCGCCGATCGGACTCCTCGCCCGCGTTGCGAAGCCGCACGCTCGGCTGATGCAGCAGTTTCTTCATCAGCGCACTGGTCACGTATTCGAGCACCTCGTCTGCGTCGGCACCTTTGCGGAGCCGGCGGCGGCCCTGGGCAAGCACCTCCTCACGAAGCGTGTCGCCGTAGTCGCGCAGCGCAGAGATGATCGGTGCAACCTCGCGGCTGCGCTCGACCTCGAGGTAGCGCTGCGTTTCGTCCGCCAAAATGCGATCGGCATCGATAGCCGCGGCCTCGCGCGAGCTCTGGCCCTCCAACACCACTTTGTCGAGATCGTCGATCGTGTACAGGTACACGTCATCGAGCTCGGCGATCTCCGGATCGAGATCGCGCGGCACGGCGATATCCACCGCGAACACCGGCCGATGCTTGCGCGCCTTGATGGCTCTTCGCATCTGCTCGGCCGTGACAACCATTTGCGGGCTCGCGGTCGAGCTGATCAGGATATCCGCTTCTTCGAGCGTCCCGTCGACCTCCGACAGCGGCAGCGCGTAGCCACCGAATTCGCCGGCCAGATTCTGAGCGCGCACGACGTCCCGATTGGCAATGAACAATCGACCGATCCCTTTTCTCTTGAGATGTTTGGCGACCAATTCGATCGTCATGCCTGCGCCGATCAGGAGCGCAGTGTGCTTGTGAAACGCCGCGAAGAATTGATTCGCGAGGCTGACTGCGGCGTAGGCGACCGACACCGGGTTGCTGCCGATCTCGGTGTCCGTCCGCACCTTCTTGGCGACCGAAAACGTGTGATGGAAGAGACGGGTCAACGTTCGTCCAACGGTGCCCTGCCGTTCGGCTTCACGGAACGCGTCTTTGAGCTGACCGAGTATCTGCGGCTCGCCGAGCACCATCGAATCCAGGCCGCAGGCGACGCGGAACAGATGCCGTATGGCCGCATCGTGATTCAGGGAAAACAGCGCGTCGTCGAGCTCCGACCCGAGCTTTTGTTCTGCTTTCAACCAGTTAGCTAGCTCCTGCTCGCCGTCATCGGTCGCGTCGACGAAAAGCTCGGTGCGGTTGCAGGTTGACAGAATGACGGCCTCGTTGACCGACGGCAGCGCAATGAGCCGCCGCAACGCCGGCCCGATGTCGTCTCCGGAAAAGACGACCTGCTCACGTATTTCGATAGGCGCCGTGGTATGGTTCAGGCCGATTATCTTGAGTGGCATCGGGCAATGCGGACGATCGGGTCGAAA
The DNA here is from genome assembly GCA_041579335.1 of Woeseiaceae bacterium. GTDB lineage: Bacteria > Pseudomonadota > Gammaproteobacteria > Steroidobacterales > Woeseiaceae > JBFGFX01. The sequence goes on from JBFGFX010000148.1 coordinate 2,386, forward strand.
TCAGTGCGTATCATAAGCGAACTGATTGCCCAGTTCCTTGTCAGTGTTCCCGACATTGAGGAAATAGCGAAATCAGCATGACCGATCCATTCCCGCCGAGCTGCCGCCCTCGCAGCGCACCGGTGCTGCTCCTGTGCCTGGCGTCCACGATGATCGGCTTGACGAGCGGAATTGCGTCGGCACAAGACGAGCCCGGCGACGAGGTCCGCGCACATCTCGAGCAGGCCGAGGCGGCGCTGGAGCAGCAGGATTACAAGCAGGCGGCGATCGCGTATCGGCGCGCGGCGGAGCTGAGCGAAGACCCCGAGACCGCGAAGCAGGCGACGCGTGTCACCTACACCTACGGCTTCAACGAAGAAGCGCTGGCCGCCGCGGAACGATGGTTCGAGCTCGACCCGGACAGCGACGAGGCGCTCTTGTACACCGCGCAGCTCTATTTGCGTCTCGAAGACCTGCGCAGCGCACGGCGACAGTTCGCCAAACTCATCAAACGCGGTGACGAGCCGCCCGAGGAACGGCTGGTATCGCTCATCCCGATACTCTCCGAAGAAGATCCGGAAAACGCAGACAAGCTCATGCGCAGCTTGGCACGCCCGTATCGCAAGACCGCCTACGGCCAGTATGCCTCGGCAGTGATGGCGCTGCAGGCGGGCGACGCCGACGAGGCGGCGAAGCGTGCACAGCGCGCGATCGAGATCGAACCGGAGTGGATCAAGCCGAAACTCCTGTTCGCGCGAACGCTGCTGTTGTCCGGTGAGGACGAGGCGGCAATCGACTACGCGGCGCGTATCGTGGGCGACGACCCGCGCCCCGATCCCGAGGCGCGCCTGGAGCTCGCGATCATGTATCTGTCGGCCGGTCGCGACGACGACGCGCTGAGCCAGGTCAACCAGGTGCTGCTGGAACAGCCGTCGCGGACCGATGCGCTGCGCATGCTGGCGATCATCAACTTCCGCCTCGACAATCTGGATGCGGCTTGGGACGATTTCCAGGACCTGCTGTCGAGCGGCCGTTACACGATGGACGCACTCTACTACCTGGCGCGCATCGCGGATCGCCGGGAAGAGTACGATCGCGCGATCGCACTTTATTCGCAGGTCACGAGGGGCCAAAACGCGGTCGTGGCGCAGCGCCGCGCGAGCGGCTTGATGGCGCAGGAAGGCGACGAGGATGCCGCGATCGAGCACCTCAGGACGTTCGGCCAGACAAATCCGAATCATGCGGTGGAAATGGTCACGGCGGAGGCGCAGCTACTGGTTTCGCTCGAACGCTATGCGGAAGCGCTCGACATTTACGATCGTGTCGTAAGCTACCGGCCGGACGACGAAGGCGTGCTGCTCGGGCGCGCCGAGTTGTTGGTGCGCATGGAGCGCATCGACGATGCCATCGCGCAATATCGGATCGCGGCCAGGAAGTTTCCGGACAGCGCGGCGTCGCTGAATGCGCTGGGCTACACGCTCGCCGACCGCACCGACGAATACGCGGAAGCCGCACGGCTGATCAAGAAGGCGTTGCAGCTCGAGCCCGACAGCCCGGCCATCATCGACAGCTGGGGCTGGGTACTGTATCGGCAGGGCAAGTACGAGCAGGCGCTCGCGGAGCTCGAGCGTGCGTATGCCGGGTTCCCGGACCCGGAGGTCGCGGCACACATCGTCGAAGTGCTGTGGAAGCTCGAGCGGCTGGACGAGGCTCGAGAGGTGCTCGACGCGGCGGAGGCCGAAAGTCCGGGCCATCCTCTGCTCGAGAGAATCCGTGAGCGTGCGTTTCCCGGCGACATGGAGTAGGCCGCTCGAGCGACTAAGGCGCCTGACGGTGCTCGCCGGCCTGATTGTGGTCGGCGGCTGTGCCGTGCAGCGCGGCGTCGAGCTGCCGCCCATGAGCGATTGGCAGGCCCGACAAGCGGTGCTGTCGCGGATCTCCGAATGGGCGTTCACCGGACGCATCGGCGTGAGTGCCGGCAGCGAGGGCTTCAACGGGCGGCTGCGCTGGCATCAGCGCGACGACGTCTTCGAGGCCTCCGTCAGCGGCCCGCTCGGCGCGGGCACGGTCAAGATCGATGGCAACGGCGAACGCATCACGGTCGCCGAGAGTAGCGGCGAGGTCACGGAGCTCGAGGACGCCGAGTACGACCTGCGGGTCCGCTACGGCTGGACCATTCCGGTCGAGAGTCTGCGCTTCTGGGCGCTCGGCATTCCCGATCCGGGCAGCCCGGCCGTCACCCAGTTCGGCGAGGACGGTCAGCTCGCGCGCCTCGAGCAGCGCAACTGGGTGGTCGATATTGGCCAATATCGAGAGGGGGGCGGCCAGCTCATGCCGCGCCGGATCACGGCCGTCAACGCCGACGCCAAGGTGCGCCTCGTGATCGACAGATGGACGTTTTATTGAGGCAGCGTCGTTTGACAGCCTCGAAAGCGGCCAGCACACTACCCGCGAGAGGACGGCGTTTCGATCGCTTTGGGCGCCTTGAAGCAGACGTGATTGGGGTGTAGCCAAGTGGTAAGGCAACGGGTTTTGATCCCGTCATGCGCAGGTTCGAATCCTGCCACCCCAGCCAGTTTTTGTCTCGCCTCACGGGAATCGGTATTGCAACGGCATAGCTAGGGGGAGCTATGGATCTGGCCGCAATGGCAATCTTCTCGGGGAACGCGCATCCCCAGCTGGCCCACGACATTGCCCGGGTGCTGCACGTGCCGCTCGCAAAAGCCCAGGTCGGGCGATTCTCGGACGGCGAGATCTGCATCGAGATCCTGGAGAACATCCGCGGCCGCGAGACGTTCATCATACAACCCACCTGCCCGCCGACCGCCGAGAACCTAATGGAGCTTCTGGTCATGGCCGACGCGTGCAAGCGCGCCTCCGCGTCGCGGATCACGGCCGTGATTCCGTACTTCGGCTTCGCCCGCCAGGATCGGCGGCCGCGCGCCTCGCGCGTGCCGATCACGGCCAAGCTGGTGGCGAAACTGATAGGCGCAGCTGGCGTCGACCGCGTGCTGACGGTCGATCTGCACGCCGATCAGATCCAGGGCTTCTTCGACATCGCGGTCGACAACGTGTACGCCTCGCCGGTGCTGCTCGGTGACGTCTGGAAGCAGAAATTCCCGAACATGGTCGTGGTCTCGCCGGACGTCGGCGGCGTCGTCCGTGCGCGTGCTTTGGCGAAGCGGCTCGATGACGCCGACCTCGTCATCATCGACAAGCGCCGTTCGCAGGCGAACCAGGCGGAAGTGATGAACATCATCGGCGACGTCGACGGCAAGAACTGCGTCTTGATCGACGACATGGTCGATACCGCGGGCACCCTGTGCCAGGCGGCTAGCGCACTCAAGGAAAAAGGCGCGGCATCGGTGCACGCGTACATCACGCATCCGGTCCTGTCGGGCCCCGCGGTCTCGCGCATCGCGGAATCGGAGCTCGACGAGATCGTGGTCACCGACACGATCCCGCTCAACGAGGAAGCCCGTGCCTGCTCGAAGATCCGGCAGCTGTCGACCGCCGAGCTCTTGGCCGAGACGATGCGGCGCATCAGCGACGAGGAGTCGGTCAGCTCCCTCTACGTCGACTGACGACCAACCCGTAGGAGCCCGTCCCGACGGCGATTGTGGCAAGGCATGTAGGAGCCCGCTCCAACGGGCGATCCTCGCGCGCAAAACCCGCGCTATGCTGCTTTTTCGGCTCCGGACTCGGGCACTGAAGATCGATCCGCCCGGATCGAGATACGAGCTTCCTACAACGAGGGCGGATTGGGTCGGGCGGGCCGCCGGTTTCCAGGGGCCTGCAATTACGTTATGATGCGCGCCGCCGGCCGCTTTGGTCGCGAATCGGTCGGTTCCAAAACATTTGGAAATCAATCAGATAGGAGATCCTCCATGGCTAAAGGATACAATCTGATTGCGGAGATCCGTGAAGACCAGGGGAAAGGTGCGAGCCGCCGCCTGCGTCGCCAGGGCAAAGTCCCCGCAATCATCTACGGTGCCGGCCGCCCGCCGCGGGCGCTGGCGTTCGACCATAACAAGGTCATGAAAGAGCTCGAGAGCGAGTCGTTCTATTCGAGCATCCTGAGCATCAAGGTCGGCGACAAGAGCCAAGCGGCGGTGGTCAAGGACATCCAGCGTCACCCGTCGAAACGCCAGATCCTGCACATGGACTTCCAGCGCATCGTGGCGGACGAGAAGATCCGCATGAACGTGCCGATCCACTTCATCGGTGAAGACGTGGCCGTCGGCGTCAAGCAGGAAGGCGGGTCGGTTTCGCACCTGATGACGGATGTGGAGGTTAGCTGCCTGCCACGGAACCTCCCCGAGTACTTCGAGGTCGACGTCTCGGAGCTCGGCTTGAACGAGATGCTCTACATGGCGGACATCCCGCTGCCCGACGGCGTCGAGATCCCGGCGTTGGCGCAGGGGCCGGAGCAGAACAAGCCGATCGTGTCGATCCAGTTCATCAAGGAAGTCGTGATCGAAGAGGAAGTGCCGGTCGAAGAGGAGCTCGTGGAGGCGGCCGAGGCCGAAGGCGAAGAGGCGCCCGCCGGCGAGGAAGGCGGCCCCGCCGAAGGCGAGACCAGCGAAGACTAAGCCGAGATTGCGAACTTGGGGTCGAACCGGAATTTCGTCGAGGTGCTGCAACCGGGATAGACAACGGGCCTCGGGAAAATTCCGGTTCGACCCCGATTCTTAGTGAACGATGAGCGACACCGTCTCCGTCATCGCCGGGCTCGGCAATCCCGACGAGCGTTATGCGCGCACTTTGCACAACGCGGGCTTCTGGTGCGTCGACGAGCTGGCCAAGCGCGCCGGGGTCGGATTCAAGTACGAGAAACGCTTCGACGCCGACGTCTGCAAAGTCACGATCCACGGCGCCGAGATCTGGCTGATGAAGCCGCAGAGCTACATGAACCTGAGCGGTCAGCCGGTCCGCGCTTTACTCGACTACTACCGCGTCCCACTTGAGCAGCTCTTGGTCGTGCACGACGAGATCGATCTGCCGCCCGGCACGGTGCGCCTCAAGCAGGGCGGCGGCCACGGCGGCCACAACGGCGTGCGCGACGTGATCAAGCACTGCGGCAAAGACTTCATGCGCCTGCGGGTCGGTGTGGGGCATCCCGGCGACAAGGACAAGGTCACCGGCTACGTCCTGCGTCGTCCCGGCAGTACAGTCGATCCCCTGCTGCAGCGCAGCGTCGACGAAGGCGCCGACATCATCCCCGTCCTGATCGACAAAGGCCTCAACGAGGCGATGAAAGAGCTGCACACGCGGCCGGACTAGCGGGCTAATGGCAATCACATGCGGCATCGTCGGTTTGCCGAACGTCGGCAAGTCGACGCTCTTCAACGCGCTCACAGCTGCCGAGATCGCGGCCGAGAACTACCCGTTTTGTACGATCGAGCCCAACATCGGCGTCGTCCCGGTGCCCGATCCGCGCCTCGACATGCTGGCCGCCATCGTCAAGCCGCAGAAGGTGATCCCGACGGCGATGGAGTTCGTCGACATCGCCGGGCTCGTCGCCGGCGCGTCGAAAGGCGAGGGACTCGGCAACCAGTTCCTCGCCAACATTCGCGAAACGAACGCGATCGCCCACGTCGTGCGCTGCTTCGAGAACGGCGACGTCATGCACGTCACCGGGGCGATCGATCCGCTCGACGACATCGAGACGATCAATACCGAGCTCGCGCTCGCGGATCTTGAATCGGTGGAGAAGCAGCTCTACAAAGCGGAGCGGAACGCGAAGACCAACGAGAAGTCGGCGATCGCGCGTCGCGACGTGCTGAAGAAAGCGAAGGCGCATCTGGAGCAGAGTGAGCCGCTGCGTACGCTCGCGCTGAATGACAGCGAACGTGCCGATCTTCGCGAGCTGCATTTCCTGACGCGGAAGCCCGTGATGTACATCGCCAATGTCGACGAGGGCGGGTTCGTCGACAACCCGCACCTCGCTGCCGTCCGGTCGCTCGCGGAGAAGGAGGGTGCGGAGGTCGTGCCGATCTGCGCGGCGATCGAGGCCGAGATCGCGCAGCTCGACGAGGCCGACAAGGCGGAGTTCCTGTCCGACTTGGGCTTGGACGAGCCGGGGCTCCATCGCGTGATCCAGAGCGGCTACAGGCTCCTGGGTCTGCAAACGTTCTTTACGACCGGACCCAAGGAAGTGCGCGCCTGGACCGTCAAGATCGGCGCGACCGCGCCGCAGGCGGCGGCCGAGATCCACACCGACATGGAAAAAGGCTTCATCCGCGCGGAGGTCATTTCCTACCACGACTTCGTCGCAGGTAGAGGCGAGCAGGGCGCGAAGGAGGCGGGCAAGCTGCGCCTCGAGGGCAAGGACTACGTGGTGCAAGAGGGTGACGTGATCCGTTTCCGCTTCAACGTCTGATGCCGATCGCCGCCGTAGGAGC